>DATINJ010000001.1:0-10353 GCA_035474375.1 Kineosporiaceae bacterium
GATGCCGTCGTCGATCGCGTTCACCGTGACGTTGCCGGACTCGATCACCACGCCGTCCTTGCCGGTGATCCCATCGTTGCCCTTGCCGTTCACGGTCAATGCGCCGGTACCGGTGATCGTCAGATCGGCGGCGCTGAACAGAGCGGCGTTCACCTCGGCGTCGTCCGCGTAGGAATCGCTGTCGGCCACAGTGTTCTTGCTGCCATCGGCGAGGATGACGACGAACTTCTCGGCCGCGGTGGCAGCGATCGCGGCCGTCGTCGAACTGCTGATGTCGGCGCCGTCGAGGATCAGCTTCACGGTGGCGTCGGCCGCGTCAACGACGATCTGGCCGTCGGTCAGCGTGCCGCTCAACCGGTAGGTGCCACCGGCGGTGACCGTCACCGTCGAACCCTTGATCGTGACGCCGTCACCACTGGCTTTCGCCGAGGTGCCGGAGAGGGTGATGTCGACGACGTCGGACTCCTGGTAACTGGAATCCGCCTCCTCGGCATGGTCTTCCTTGTTCGCGGCCAACACCTCCGCCGCAGTCTGGGTCGCGCTGACCGTGACCGCTGCGGACGTCGAGGAGGTGGTGCCGGCGTCGATGGCTTCGGTGTCACTGCCGGTGGAACAACCCACCAGGCTGGCGGCGGCGAGGATGACTGAGGCGACCGCGGTGGCGGTCCGCATCCGGATCTTCATTTCGGTCCTGCTTTCGTTGCCGTCTGAGAGTTTGTCAGGGTGTGAAAATGTCGTCGCAGTACTGGTGTCCAGTGGTTTGCGGGTAGATCTGGGCGGAGCGCGGCGAGCCCGGTGGCGTACTTCGACACCGAACACGGGCGGTGCCGCAGCGACCGGAGCAGCCGATCGACCTCCGACACCCCGCTGTCCGACTTGGTCTCCACGATGGTGCGGTCGAGGCTTCGGACGGCGGCATCGCCGGGCAGGCCCCAGCTCAGGTCGCGATCGACGGTAACCCGGCTGCCGGTGGCGGGCAGAAAGAGCGTGGTTCGCTGGTAGCGCGTGATCAGTACCGGGTCGAAGTGCAACCGGGTGACCGGAATCCCGGCCGCTGAGAGCACCGCGTCCACGTAACTCTTCGCCTCGGATCCGAGGCTCTCGCCATGTCGAATGTTGTCACCGGCGTAGGGAATTCGCTGTTTGACCGTGGTTCCTCGCTGACCGCGGATCTTCACTTCGAGGAAGTGCTGATCCGAATCGACGTAGCTGCGGATCCTCAGCTTGAAGCGCCGGCGCCGCCGGTGGGCGGTCGCCAGGTAGCTCGCCAGGTCGGGAGTGTCGAAGTAGAGGGACTGGTAGCTGAACTCGCGGCGTCCGTCGATCTCCAACGCTCGGACGTCGCCGGTGAGTCCGGCCAGAACCGCGGGAAGATCCGTGGTGGGAAGCACGTACTTGCGGTCCAGCCGGGTCAAAAGCGGTGCTCGCTGAACTAATTCGTCCAGTCCGATGGGGTTCAACCCGAGGATGACGGCGTCCGTCATGGCACCTCGATCCACGACGGTATTCATCCGACCGAGGTCCGCTGGAAGATCTCGTTCACCGGCTGGGACGTCGCGCCGGCCCGGGGTACGTCAGCCCCGGGTACGTCGGTCCGGTATCTGACGTCGACCAGCGTGGTGTCGTTGACCAGGTCGACACGCTTGATCGTCAGGTTCACGATCCGCCCGTTGAGCAAGGGCTCCAGGTGCGCGCGCAGCCCTTCCTCGGTGGTGTGCGCGACGTCCAGGTGCATCAATTGCTGCCGGTACCGGCCGAAGAGCCGCGGGTGGTCACCGATGAACAGGGTGGCGATGATCAGGGCCATCAGCCCGACCGTGAGGCCGGTCAGAGCCGTGTTCAATCCGCCGAGCAGGCCGAGTGCCAGGGCCGCGAAGTAGTAGGCGACTTCATGCTGGGCGATCTCATCGGAACGTAGCCGGATGATCGAGAGGACACCGAACAGGCCGAGCCCGAGACCGGCCCCGATGGTCGAGGAACCGAGCGTCATGGCGACCGCGAGAACACCGATGTTCACCCCGAGAAAGGCGACGACCAGGTCACGACGGTGATGGCGGGGGAAATAGATGCCAAAGGTCAGGATCGCGATCGCGACGCAATCCACGGCGGTGAGCATCAACTGGTTCACGGGTAAGTTCCTTCATCAGGAGTTGGTTACCCGTTCATTCAGTCCTACCCTCCTGAGCGCTTCCTGGGACATTCCTGTGCAATGCCCAGCCACGGCTTGCTCACCTCGAGCGGGCAAGCGTGCATGATCGTGGAATGGGGTTGGGGAGGGCCGGCGAGAAGCTGCTCAGAAACCGATCGGCAGGCCGGCGTAGTTCTCCGCCAGGCCGCGCGCGCCCGCCTCGCTGGTGCACACCCACCGCAGCTGTGACAGCTGAAGCTGGGCATCGAACGGGTCCCCGGAGGTGTGCAGCATGGTGGTCATCCACCAGGAGAAGTGGGTGCAGCGCCAGACCCGGCGCAGGGCGGTGTCCGAGTAGGCGTCTGCCAGCGAGGAATCTCGCTTGCGCAGCAATGCCACCAGAGCCGGGGCGAGCAGTCCGACGTCCGCGACCGCGAGGTTCAGCCCCTTGGCCCCGGTCGGCGGCACGATGTGCGCGGCGTCCCCAGCCAGGAAGAGCCGACCGTGCCGCATCGGCTGGCTGACGAAACTGCGCATCGGCAGCACACTCTTGTCGGTGATCGGCCCGGGGGTCAGTTCCCAGCCGTCCTGCCCGTGACCGAGCCGGACCGCGAGTTCGGACCAGATCCGGTCGTCCGACCAGGTGTTGATGTCGGCGCCCGGCTCGACCTGGAGATAGAACCGGCTGACCGCCGCCGACCGCATCGAGTGCAACGCGAAACCATCCGGGTGCCAGGCATAGATCAGTTCGTCGGTGGACGGCGCGACGTCGGCCAGGATGCCCAGCCAGGAGTACGGGTAAGTGCGCTCCCAGGTCTGTTTCGCCTGATCCGGGATCGCGGACCGGCTCGGCCCGAACGATCCGTCGCACCCCACCACGACATCGGCGTCCAACCGCACGTCGTTTCCGTCGGCGTCGACGAAAGTGACGTAGGGATGAGCAGTTTCGACGTCGTGCACGGCGGTCTCGGTGACCTCGTAGATCAGCTCCTGACCGGCGGCATCGCGGGCCCGGCCGAGGTCGCGAGTCACCTCGGTCTGCCCGTAGACCCAGACGCTACGCCCGGCCAGATCGACGAAGTCGAGGTGGTGCCGTTCGCCGGGCCACTGCAGGTAGATCCCCCGGTGCTGATCCCCGATCGCGTGCAGGCGCTCGCCCAGCCCGACGGCGTCCAGCAGTTCGACGGTCGAGCTCTCCAGGATTCCGGCCCGGATCCGCGACTCGACGTACTCCCGGGATCGAGTCTCGATGACGACCGACTCCACCCCGTCCTGGGCCAGCAGGTGGGACAGCAGCAGTCCGGCCGGGCCGGCCCCGACGATGGCAACCTCAGTTCGCATCCCACGAGTCAACTCGGCTCTCCCCTCCGGACCTACTCCGACCTTCTACTGAGCAGAAACTTCTCTACGAGGAAGCAGCTTCCGGCAGACTCCGTCCGATCCCCTGAGCAGCCACCTGCAAGGCGGAGACCAGCCTAGGACGATCCCGGCGCAGATCCGGGACGACGATGCCGAGCGCGGCGACCACGGCGCCGGTTCGATCCCGGATCGGGACGGCAACGGAGCAGGCGCCGAGACTCATCTCCTCGCTGGTCTGCGCGAAGCCCTCGCGCAGCACCCGGCCGAGCTGGCGGCTCAGCAGACCCGGCTGGGTGATCGTGTGTGCGGTGATCCGGGTCAGCTGGGACAGCACCGCCAGCCGTACCGGCTCGGGGGCGTAGGCCAGCAGCACCTTCCCGACGCCGGTGGCGTGCATCGGCAGCCGGGAACCGACCTGGCTGACCACCGGGACGGAGGCGTGCCCGGCCAGCCGATCGACATAGAGCACCTCGGTGCCGTCCCGGACCGCGAGGTGCACGGTCGCCAGGGTCGCGCCGTAAAGATCGTGCAAGAAGGGTGAGGCCGTCTCTCGTAGACCGCTCTGCACCGGGGCGAGCAGCCCGAGATCCCAGAGCCATCGCCCGACCACGTACTTCCCCCCGGCCTGCCGGGTCAGCGCCCCCCAGGCCGCCAGTTCGGCGACGACCCGGTGCGTCGTGGTCAGGGAGAGCCCGGACCGCCGGGCCAGTTCGCTGAGACTCAGCTGCCGATGGTTCGGATCGAACGCATCCAGGATCGCCAGGACCCGCGACGTCACCGTCGTGCCGGCCTGCGCCGTGTTACCAGCCATCCTCACCCTTTCGCTCAGCGGAAGCATACTCTCGCCGGTGCTCCCCCCTGCGCCTACCGTGGCCGAGTGACCACTACCGACCAGGCGATCAGCGCGAGCAGTCACGAGACGATCAATCAGGAGACGATCAGCGCCGAGATCGCCGCCATTCACGCGAAGGCCGCCGCCGAGCGGCAGGGCAGCAGCGAACCGAACCCGGAACCGACGCTGCTCGACTTCCCCCCGTACCGCAGCAGCCTGCTCCGGCACCCGACCAAGGCGCTGCACCCGGCCGACCCGGAGTCGGTCGAGCTGTTGGCACCGGTCTTCGGCCACCAGGACGTCGGTCCGCTGGAGTCGGATCTGACGATCCAACACCGTGGTGAGCCGATCGGTGAGCGGATGGTCGTCACCGGTCGGGTCCTGGACAGCGCCGGACGCCCGATTGTCGGGCAGTTGGTGGAGATCTGGCAGGCCAATTCCGGCGGCCGGTACATTCACCAGCGCGATCAGCATCCGGCCCCGATCGACCCGAATTTCACCGGTGTCGGCCGATGCCTCACCGATGCCGATGGCAGTTACCGATTCATCACGATCAAGCCTGGGCCCTACCCGTGGCGGAACCACCTCAACGCCTGGCGCCCGGCCCATATCCATTTTTCCCTGTTCGGAACGGATTTCACCCAGCGCCTGGTGACTCAGATGTACTTCCCCGGCGACCCGCTCTTTCCGCTGGACCCGATCTACCAGTCGATTCCCGACCAAGCGGACCGCGATCGGCTACTGGCTACCTACGATCACAGCGTGACTCGGCCGGAGTTGAGCACCGGCTACCGCTGGGACATCGTGCTCGGCGGGGCACGCGCCACCTGGCTCGAACCTGAGGATGTGCGGTGAGCAGCAATCTCGCAGTGACACCCGGCCAGACCGTGGGGCCGTTCTTCGGTTACGCCCTGCCGTATCCCGGTGGCAACCTCCTGGTCCCGCAGCATCACCCGGACGCCGTCCGACTGCATGGCACGGTCCTGGACGGCGACGGCCAGCCAGTGCCAGACGCATTGCTGGAGATCTGGCAGGCCGACGGCGACGGGCGGCCCGCACAGCGCCCGGGGTCGCTGCACCGCGACGGGTACACCTTCACCGGCTGGGGCCGGTCCGAGACCGACCGCGTCGGTCATTACCACTTCAGCACGCTCGAGCCGGGCCGCGACGACCAGGGAGCCGCGCCGTTCATCGCGCTGACCGTCTTCGCCCGCGGGCTGATGCATCGGCTGCACACCCGGATCTACTTGCCCGGCGCCGCCGGCCTCGACGACGACCCCTTCCTGCGCTCGGTGCCCGAAGACCGTCGCACCACGTTGATCGCGCACCGGGACGCCGCCGCGTCGCTACGCTTCGATGTGCACTTGCAGGGGCAGCAGGAGACCGTGTTCCTCTCCTTCGCCTCGACAGCCTCGACAGCCCCCACCTGGCGGTGAACCGAACACGATGACGGGCGACCTCTTCTGGCCCGGTGACGAGCGCGCCGGTGACCTGTTCGGTGCGGAAGGCTTCCTGGTCGCGCTGACCGGTGTCGAGGAAGCCTGGCTGAACGCGCTGGTGTCGGCGGGGATCGCCCCACCCGCGGCAGCGGCGCAGCTGAGCGACCTGGTCGGCCCGGCGGACGTCGAGCCGATCGCGCTGGCTGCCGAGGCCGGGGGTAACCCGGTGATTGCGCTGGTCAAGATCCTCCGCGAGCGCCTCGGCGAGCGGAACCCGACCGCCGCCTCCTGGCTGCATCAGGGCCTGACCAGCCAGGACGTCGTCGACACCGCGCTGATCCGGTGCTCCTTCGAGGTCCTGGACCGGCTCCGACGAGAGTTCACCGGTCAGGTCGGCGCATTGCGGGCGCTCAGTGACACCCACCGCGGCACCCTGATGGCCGGGCGCACCCTCACCCAGTTCGCAGTGCCGATCACGTTCGGCTTGAAGGCCGCGGTCTGGCTGCAGGGCATTCTGGACGCCGCCGAGACGGCCCGGGACGTGCGGCATGGCCTGCGCAGCCAGTTCGGGGGCGCGGCCGGCACGATGGCGGCGACCGTGGAGCTGGCCGACCGGACCGATCGGGCAGAATCAGCAGGCTGGAGAGATCCCGCCCGCCGGGCCGAGAACGTCATCGCCGAGGCTTCCCGCCGGCTCGGGCTGGCGACCGCCCCACCGTGGCACACCTCCCGGGCCCCGATCACCCGGATCGGTGATGCCCTGGTCGGCTGCAACGACGCCTGGGGGCGCCTGGCCACCGACGTGATCACGCTCAGCCGCCCGGAGATCGCCGAGGTCTCGGAGCCGACGGGGGCCGGGCGGGGGACGTCGTCCACCATGCCGCAGAAGCGAAATCCGATCCTGTCCACGCTGATTCGGCGCTCCGCCTGGACTGCCCCGATGCTCGGTGCGCAGTTGCATCTGGCCGCCGCGGAGGCCGGCGACGAACGCCCGGCCGGGGCCTGGCACACCGAATGGGCGACGCTACGAACGCTCGCCCGGACCACCGTGGTGGCCGCCAGCCAGACCACCGAGCTGCTCGTCGGCCTGCAGGTCGACCCGCTGCGGATGTTTACCACCCTGGAAGCGGCGTCGCCGGGCATCCTGGCCGAACGGCTGAAGCCAGGACCGATCGGCGCCGAACTCGACGACCCTTCGAACGATGCCGAGGACAACCGGCTGGACCCGCGCAGCTACCTTGGAACAAGCGAGTTGACGATCGACGCCACACTCGCCCGTGCCGAGAAGTTTCTGCTCCTGGAGGGTTGATGACCGCACTGCCGGAACTCACCGGTGTGCAGTTCAATGCCGCGGACACTGGCCCGTTCGGGTCCGACAAACCGCTGCTCGTGCTTGGCCCTTCGCTGGGTACCTCCGCACTCACCCTGTGGGGGGCCTGTGCCGGACTGCTGATCGAGCGCTTCCACGTGATCGGCTGGGACCTGCCCGGGCATGGCAGCAGCCCGGCCGCGAAGCAGGCTTTCGACGTCGCGGATCTCGCGTCGTCCGTGCTCACGCTGGTGGACAGCGTGCTCAGCGATCGTGGCGAGCGCGGCGGAACCTTCGTCTACGCCGGCGACTCGCTCGGCGGTGCGGTCGGGCTGCAACTCTTGCTGGATCACCCCAGCCGGATCAGGGCCGCCGCGGTGATCTGCTCCGGTGCCCGGATCGGCACTCCGGAATCGTGGTTGGCCCGGGCCGAGACAGTTCGGGCCTCCGGGACGCCGAGCATGGTCACCGGGTCGGCGGCCCGGTGGTTCGCGGCCGGGTTCGTCGAGCGCCGGTTGTCCGTGGCGTCCGCACTGCTGCAAGCCCTGCAGGACACCGAACGGTTCAGCTACGCCTGGGCCTGCGAGGCGCTGGCCGAGTTCGACGTCCGCGATCGGCTGGCCGAAATCACCGCTCCGGTGCTCGCCGTGGCCGGTTCGGACGACGTCGTCACCCCACCCGAGTTCGCCGAGGAGATCGCCGACCGGGTGGTCGACGGCCGGCTGGCCGTGATCAACGGTGTCGCTCACCTCGCCCCGGCGGAGAATCCGGCCGAAATCGCCGCTCTCCTGGCGGACCTGGTGGAACAGACGGCGCTCGCGGACCAGCCGCAGGAAGCCACCTACGTCGCCGAGGCCGACCCGGCGGGGTACCACCCGGACGGTTTCGAGACGGCGGGGTTCGGGGCTGCCGCGGCGTTCCGGACCCTGAGGCAAGTGCACGACGACGGGATGCGGGTACGCCGGGATGTGCTCGGTGACGCGCATGTCGATCGCGCCCTCGCCTCGACCACGGAGTTCACCGCCGAGTTTCAGGAATTCATCACCAGCTACGCCTGGGGATCCATCTGGACCAGGCCCGGACTGGACCGCCGCAGCCGCTCAATGATCACGCTCACCGCGCTGATCGCCCAGGGCCATCACGAGGAACTCGCGATGCACCTGCGGGCCGCCCGGACCAACGGGCTGACCAACGACGAGATCAAGGAAGTCATCCTGCAATCGGCGATCTACATCGGCGTCCCGGCGGCCAATACCGCCTTCCGGATAGCGCAAGACGTGCTGAGCCGCCTGGATGCCGAGACCCCGTAGCCACTGAGAGGCCCGCCCGCCTACCCGCCTTGATCGCCGGCTCCGCCCACCCCCACTCCGGAATCGGCCCACCTACCCTGCCTTGATCGGCCGACAGAGACGCTCCCTCACTCCGGAACCCGCACGCCTACCCTGCTTTGATCGGCCGATAGAGGTGGTCTCATGATCGCTGAATGCATGGCTGAAATGAGGTGGGTGCTATAGCGCGCAACCCATTTCAGCCATACCTTCAGCGATCATGCTGCGCCGGGCAGAACCGACCGGCACGGATCAGGGCGCAGCGGCGAACTGGAGTACCGCTGACCAGCCGCCGTCCACGACGAAGTTGACGCCGGTGATGTAGCCGGCCTGGTCACTGGCCAGGAACATGGCCAGCCGGTTCGATCAAGCTGACGTCGGTGGCCCGAGGTCTGCGCCGGCCACTACGGATGGCGCTGGTCGCGCCTCAGGCCGATCTGGCGGACCACCTCGGGGTTGCGGTCGGCCAGGAGGAGCTGGACGACCTCGTCCGGAGCCCAGGACGCTCGGGCGAGCGCCTGTCGAACCCGGGATGAGCGGTCCCGGGCCAGGGTCAGGCAGGCGTCGAGCGGCAGCGGTCGCCGTCCGACCAGCAGGAGTCGCACATCGGGCGAGGGATCACCGATCAGGGCCAGCAGGTGCTCCAGCCGTACCGCCGGGTTCTCCAGCACCCCGCCGCGAACCAGCGGGTGCGGGTCCTCGATCAGCGCCAGCAGTCGAGCTGGGTCGGTGGTTCTGCGGGCGATCTGGTGCCGCACGGTCTCGTCGTCGTCTCGGGCCAGTAGCGCTTCGCTGGCCGGGTCGAGACGGATCCTTTCGGCGGTCATCCAGCGCAGATCGCGTTCCGTGGCCTGAGCCATGGCCAGCAGTAGCGGGGCTGGATGTTCCGACCGGTTGAGCACGCTCCAGCGGACCCGACGGTCAGGGTCGGTCACCAACGTCAGGACGACGTCGTCCGGGGTGGCCGGGTTGCGCATGAGATTCTCCCGGACCCTCCGGTCGCGGTCCGTCACTAGGGCTCGCAACACCTCCGGCGCGGCGCGCTGCCGGGCCGCGATGATCCTTCGCACGGCCGGAGACGCATCGTGGGCCAGCTGGGCGACGACCGCGCTACCGGTGCCTGGATCGCCCGCGAGCGCGACTCGGTCGGCAACGCTGCGCGAGTTCAGCAGACCCGCCTGCGCGGCTCCTTCGGCGGGAACCGTGACATCGCGGGCACGGTCCTGAACGGTGCGCCGCGGGACGGACGGATCCCGGCCCATTCGTTCGACGAACTCCAAAGACTCGTTTTCAGTGGATCTTTCGCCAAGGGCAAGGCTCAGGGTCGGACCACTCTGCCCCCACGCCGTCAGGTACGGCACGACGCTGGCGCAGGACGGGCCGGTCCAGCGCAAGGTTCGCGCCGATCTCTTGAAGCTCTTGTCCGTCGTCCAGGTCGGGTGCTCACGGCTGACCGCAATCACCTCGACCTCGTCGGCGCCCACGATCTGGCCGACCTCCAACACCGCGACCCCGTACCCGTCCGGCTCCAGCCGATAACGAGCCCGCGCGCTCAGGGGAACTGGGTGCGGACCCTTGCCCCGCGCTCGGGGTGCGGGCTTCCACGGACTGGTCCAGGAAAAGCCGTACTGGTGTTTCAGGACATGCTGGCGCGCGAGTTCCAGCCGGTGCGCGTTCTCGATCCCGCGCTCGGCCGCCATCATCACCATGATGTCGTGGACGACGTTGAGCACCGCGATCTGCTGGCGCTCAAGCGGCCAGCCGGCAAACCCCGCGGGCAGGGCCACGTGCCCGAGCTCGAAGCTCTCCGGACGCACCTGCCCGACAAAGCTCACCAGCGGCTCGTCGCCCGGCGGACGGACCACCGAACCGTCCTGGTCGCACCCCCGATCGATGATGCGAACCGAGCCCACCTTGTGCACCAACCCCGTCGTGGCCAGCGCCTCGCTGTAGCGGTC
>DATINJ010000002.1:0-11185 GCA_035474375.1 Kineosporiaceae bacterium
CGCCTGAGGTTCAACCGGGCGGCTGAAGAGATAGCCCTGCGCGGCCGGGCAGTCAGCTCGGCCCAGCATTTGGGCATCTTCCTCCTCTTCGACGCCCTCGGCGATGACCGACATCCCCAGCGCTTTCGCCAGCCACAGCACGGCGGAGATGATCGCGGCCTTGTCCGAATCGCTGGCCAGTCCGGCGACGAAGCTCCGGTCAAGCTTGACGATGTCGGCCGGTACCGACTGCAACCAGGTGAGTGAGCTGTAACCGGTACCGAAATCGTCCAGCGCCATCCGCACCCCCAACCCTTTGATCGCGTCCAGCCTCTCCTTCAGGTCGAGGCTGTTCTGCAGCAGCGAGGTCTCGGTGATCTCCAGGACGAGCCGGGAGCGGTCCTGCAGGCCGCTGATCGCCAATTCCTGGGTCAGCATCGGGACGAACCCGGCCTCGGCCAGTTGTCGCGGGCTCACGTTCACCGACACGTAGGGCAACCGGTTGCCCCAGTGCTGCAGGCTGGCCAGCGCGGTCCGGATCACATGCTCGCCGAGCGGGATGACCAGTCCGGTCTCTTCGGCGATCGGGATGAAGTCAGCCGGCGACACCAGCTGACCGTCGGCCCTACGCAGCCGGATCAACGCTTCGGCGCCGACGATGTTCCGGGCCGGCAACGAGACAATGGGTTGGAACCAGACAGGCAGGGTCTTGGCCCGGTCGCCGTCCAGCGCGTCCCGCAATGACTGCTCGGCCACCACCCGACGCTGGGTGTCTTGTCGCATCCCGGCGTCGAACATCCTGATCCGGTCACGACCGCCTTGCTTCGCCGCATACATCGCGAGATCGGCGCTGTGCAGGGCACCTTCGGCGGATTCGCCGCTCGCGGCCGCGGAAACTCCGACGCTGACGGTCACGGTCAGCGGGCCGCGAGCGATCTGGAAGGCGGCGTCACACGATCTGACGATCGCGTCACCGAGTATCTCCGCCCGACGGATCGGCCCGGGCAGCGCGATCGCGAACTCATCTCCGCCGAGTCGGGCCAACAGTCCGTCGTCCGGCGTCAATCCGGCCAACCGGCCGCCGAGAGCGCGCAGCACCTCGTCGCCGGCACCGTGCCCGTGACTGTCGTTCACCGCTTTGAAACGATCGACGTCGATATAGATCACGCAGACCTCTCCGGCCCGAGCCTCGATCAGGTCGGCCAGATCGTCCTCGAATGCGCTACGACTGAGCAGTTTGGTCAGCGCGTCCTGGCGGATCTTCCGTTGCAGGGTGGCCTCTTGCGCTCGCTTTTCGGTGACGTCAAGAAAATGGGTGACGACGAGTTGCAGCGCTCCGGCGTCGTCCCGCAGGGCATTGCAGTGCATGTCCACATGGAAGAAGCGGCCGTTGTCGTGCCGATACGTCCGCTCCTCTCGGAGCGAAGGAACCTGACTGGCGAGCAAGCGGTCGAGCATCAGTGGCTGGTCCGCAGGTTCGGGTCGGCACGGCAGGTCAGCAGCGGAGTACCCCGGAGGGAGCACCTCGGGCAGACCGAGCCAGGCGGTGAATGCTGGATTCACTCGAAGCAACTGGCCGTCCGGCGCCATCATCGTCATCGGTATCGGCGCCTCCTCGAAGGCGGCGGTGAACTGCGCCTCCGCCTGTGTCAGGTCGTCACCGGAGCGGCGTTCCTCGGTCTCGGTCAACCGCCAAGCGATCACTTGAGTGGCCGCGCAGAGCAGCACCGCCGCCCCATGCAGCATCGCCCACCGCAGCGGGTGTTGGTAGGCGGAGGGGTGGTCGTACGTCATCCCGGGTAGCAGCGAGCCAACGAACGCGTGGTGCGCAACGGTGCCGATCAAAAAGGTAAGAAAAGGTACCCAGTCGCGGTACAGCGCGAGCGCACCGATCGCGATGAAGAAACTGAAATGCGCTTCGGTCAGCCCGTCGGACATCGCCACCAAGTCGGCGCAGATCGCGGTGAACCCGAGCGCCACTGCGGAGGAGGGCAGCCGTCGAGGCGGCAGGAAGTAGGCACAGACCGTGCAGCAGGCGATCAGAACGACGGTGACGAACCACTCGGCGTCAAGCCGATTCCGCACGATGCCGATCGCGGTCAGGGCAACGGTGGACGTGATCATCGACCAGGTCAGGAGCCGATGACGGCCCTGCCATTCCTTGTCCGGCAAGCCTCCACCGGTGGGCACCAGCGCCAGAAGGGTTCGCGCCGCACGTCGGGACTGCTCGAAGGGTGGCCCAAGCACGGAGGTCCTGAGCAAACAGTCCCCTCCGCCCGTGGTCCGACGACTCGGCTGACGTTCGGTCTCTATCCCTATCGGCTGGGACGGTCCATTGCTGTAGGCGGGAGCAGCAAAGAGTCAGTTGAGGGTGGGACGGCGACGCAGCCAGCGCGGCGCACGGAAGATCGTCGAGGTCGCGAAGAGATCGATTCTGGCGCCGGCGGTGGCCAGTAGTTCACTACAGCGCGGGCAGAGCGGTGCTCCATCGCCGTTCCTGGGCAAGGTGTCGTGCGAGCAGCCGGCGCAGCGGATTCGGCGTACCCCCTTGCCCGGCGTCATGGTCGAGCCCAGTTCGGGCGGTTCCGACCATGCCGGGCCGACGGGACCGTGCCCGACAGCCTGCAGCGGGATTTGCGCCGGGCGAACAAGCATCCCGGGGCGGCCGACGTGAGAGTCGTCCGCAAACACCTGAGCCATGCTGTTTCTCCATCGCCGTTCCAAATTCCTTGTCGCGGCCGTTGCTTGGCGCGCAAGACGCAGTCTTACCGACTATAAGTAGTCGCGCGACTACTCTACGCACATTCGGCGTAGAGGTGCATCGGTCCGAAGGGGTTATCGGTCACCTACCCGTACACCTGAATCACTCAACCGGCGGAGGCAGCAGGCCAACCGAGTGGACGAGGGACAGACCTCAGTCGCGAGCGAAGACCAGGTCGGCCAGGACGGCGCGATGATCGGTCCCGGGCACGGTCACCACTTGGAGTCGCTCCACCCCGATCGACTGCGGCGTCACCAGCACATGATCCAGGCGCACGAGCACCGGCAGGCGCTGCCGGTTGGCCGGCCAGGTGACGCCACGCCAGGGCAGCACACGAACTGTCTCCGCGGCGTCCACCAATCCGGTCTCCACCACCCGGCGAAACGGCCGGTGATCACGAGTCGCATTGAAGTCGCCCAGCATCACCTGAGCTCCGCTGGTCTGCCTCGACACCTGGGCGAGAGCCTGCAGGTCACGGTTCCAGGCTTCGATCCGGCCCGGGCCCGCGCCAGGAGAGATCGTGTGCACTCCGGTCACGGTCACCGGAATCGCCCCAGGCACGTGGAGCAGAGATCGGGAGATCTGGTGACCTTCGCCCAAGGACGGGCTGAGCCGGTTGATCGGCCAGCGCGACCAGATCACGGTGCCGGCCGGATACTCCGGATTCGACGGCAGGACATGCGGCAGCGTCGCGCTCAGACCTGCGGTCAACTGCGTGACGGTCGCAGGCAGTGCTTCCTGGACGGTGAGCAGATCGACGTCATTGCGGTCCACCAACCGCAGGACCTCTCCGAGGTCAGCCGCGCCGATATAGACATTGATGGTCATCACTCGGACCGCAACCGAACCCGGGCGAGGACCGGCGGCGGCCGCACCCCGAGTCGGAAGCACCCAGGTCAGTTGGATCGCAATCAAAGCCAGGACGCCGACAGCGATCCACCACCAACGAGCGGACAGTACGAGGATCAGGACCAGGATCCAACCGAGGACCGCCCATGGGGCGAACGCCGCGAGTTGCGGGATCGGTGTTCGGGACGAGCCACCCACC
The DNA here is from genome assembly GCA_035474375.1 of Kineosporiaceae bacterium. Classification (GTDB taxonomy): domain Bacteria; phylum Actinomycetota; class Actinomycetes; order Actinomycetales; family Kineosporiaceae; genus JANNPJ01. The sequence goes on from DATINJ010000002.1 coordinate 3,789, forward strand.
AGCCGGGAACCGCTCACCGCTAGGCACGGCAACGCCACCAGGGCAGCCAGCAGCAGCACAAAGATCCGGGTCAGCAACTCTGGTTTGCGCCCTAAATCCAGATCGCCGGATCCACGGCTTCCAGGCTGTGCGCCGGATCAACCCGTGGTCGGAGCACCTCGCCCGGGATCCCGACCACCACCGCGCCGTCCGGGACATCGCGGACAACAACGGCATTCGCGCCGATCTGGGCCTTGTCGCCGACCTTCACCGGACCGAGAATCCGAGCTCCGGCCCCGATCACCACACCGTTACCGATCGTCGGGTGCCGCTTCACCCGCTGCAGGCTACGGCCGCCGAGCGTGACGTCGTGGTAGAGCATCACGTCGTCACCGATCTCAGCGGTCTCACCGATCACCACGCCCGTGCCGTGGTCGATGAAGAACCGGCGGCCGATCGTCGCGCCGGGATGGATCTCAACCCCGGTGAACGATCGGGTCCAGAGCGAGATCAGCCGGGCCGGCACCATCAGGCCGGGGCGCTGCCACATCCGATGGGTCAGCCGGTGGCTCCAGATCGCGTGCAACCCGGGGTAGCCGAGGAGCAACTCGACCGAGCTGCGGACCGCAGGGTCGCGCTGCCTGGCCGATTCCAGGTCCTCACGCAGACGGGCCAGCCAACCGAGTCTGGCAGTCGAGCCCACTAGGTTGGCTGGCACGTCATACACCGTTCTGTCGAGGCTTGAAATGCTTGATCGTAGTGGACCGGTTCGGCCACCGTTTCCGGTCAGTCCAGCAGGTCCTTGAACAGGATCGTCGACAGGTAACGCTCACCGAACGACGGGATGATCACCACGATGATCTTGCCGTCGAACTCGGGACGACGAGCGACCTCGTTGGCCGCCCACAGCGCCGCACCGGAAGAGAGGCCGACCAGCAGGCCTTCTTCCTTCGCCGCCCGCCGTGCCCACTCGACCGAGACGTCGACCTCGGCGTCCAGCACCTCGTCGTAGATGGTGGTGTCCAGCAGTTCGGGGACGAAGTTGGCCCCAATGCCCTGCAGCGGGTGCGGCCCGGGGGCGCCACCGTTGAGGATCGGCGACAGCTTCGGCTCCACCGCGAAGATCTTGACGTCCGGGTTGCGCTTCTTCAGCTCCTGGCCGACGCCGGTGATGGTGCCACCGGTGCCGATCCCGGCGACGACTGCGGCGACCTGGCCGTCGGTGTCGTTCCAGATCTCCTCGGCCGTGGTGCGCCGGTGAATCTCGGGGTTGGCCTCGTTGGCGAACTGCCGAACCTGGACGGCGCCCTCGTTTTGACCGATCTCCTCGGCCTTGGCGACCGCGCCCTTCATCCCCTCGCTGCCCGGGGTGAGCACGAGCTCGGCACCGTAGGCGCGCAGCAGCGCCCGGCGCTCCTTGCTCATCGTCTCCGGCATCGTCAGAACTACTCGGTACCCCCGAGCGGCACCCACGAAGGCCAGCGCGATGCCGGTGTTGCCGCTCGTCGCCTCGACGATGGTGCCACCGGGCTTGAGTTCACCGGAGGCCTCGGCGGCATCGATCATCGCGACGCCAATGCGGTCCTTGACGCTGCTCGCCGGGTTGTAGAACTCGAGCTTGGCCGCCACGATCGCGCCCGCACCCTCCGTGAGCCGGTTCAGCCGAACCAGCGGGGTATTGCCAACAAGCTTGGTCACATCGTCGTAGATCCGCATTGCTGCAGGTCACCGCCTCGGAAGGGATTCTTAGGTCTATCGGTCAAGAATAAGATTAGTGCTACGCACCCGCCTCACGCTCAACCTGTCCGCAGTTGCGCTTGTTCCGGTTCACGGGTGCCGAACTTCTCGGCTCTGGGAGATCGCCAGCCGTGCCCGCTTTCGTATTCCTAATGGCCTTATAGCGGGCATACCTGGCGATCTCGCGGTGAGTTCGCCCACCGGATCTGATCCGCCCGGGCCGTCAGCCGGGGAGGAAGGACAGGCGAACCGTACGGACCGGGTTGTCGGTGTTGCTGTCGATCAGGACCAGGCTCTGCCAGGTACCGAGAGCCGGTGCGCCGTCGATCACCGGAATGCTCAGGGACGGGCTGATGAAGGCCGGTAACACGTGGTCGCGGCCGTGCCCGGTGCTGCCGTGCCGATGCCGGTAGATGTCCTCAGCCGGGAGCAGCCGATCGATCGCTGCGGCCAGGTCGGACTCGCTGCCCGAACCGGTCTCCATCAGCGCCACCCCAGCGGTGGCATGCGGCACGAACACGTTGACCAGGCCGTCGTTACGCCCGTCACAGAACCTGGTCAGTTCGGCGGTCAGGTCGGTGACGAGCCTGGCGCCGGAGCGGATGGTGAGCTCGATGCTGTCCATCCGGCCAGGTTAGGCGGTCAGATTCGCAAGTTCGCCCGGTGGCCAGGCGGCGATGATCGTCGGACCGGCACTCAACAACGGCAGCGGTGTCGGGCGCGGTACCGAGCCGGATTGCGGGAGGATGCCAGGCATGGCGGTATCGAAGGAGAGTCGTCGACACCAGGCGATCGCTGCGCATCGGCGATTGCTGCCAGACCTGACGCTGGAGGCGCTTACTCGCCTCGGCCGGGCAGAGTCGGTGGCATTCGAGGCCCGGCTGGACCAGCAACTGCTCGACATCTACGAGCCGTTGGCCGAGCTGTACGGCGCGGACCATGACGTCCCGGCCCTGTTTGACCGATTGGTCCGATCCGCTTTGGACGCCGTCGACCAGCGTCCGGTCGAGCTGCGGGAGCTGGATCGGCGACGGGAGATCGACCCGCACTGGTATCAGCGTGCGCGAAACATCGGTTATGTCTGTTATGTCGACCGGTTCTGCGGTTCGCTCGCTGCCCTGCCGGACAACCTCGACTACCTCGCCGAACTCGGCGTCACCTATCTGCATCTGATGCCCCTGCTGAAGCCGCGTCTCGGCGAAAATGACGGCGGCTACGCGGTTATGGACTACCGCAGCGTCGACCCACGACTCGGCACCATGGACGACCTGGAGACGGCCGCGCGCGCTCTACGCGAGCGTGGGATGAGCCTGTGCATCGACCTGGTGCTCAACCACACCGCCCAAGAGCATGCCTGGGCGGAGGGCTGGCTGTCCGGCGATCCGGCATATGCCGATTTCTACACCGCATTCGGGGACCGGACGATGCCGGACGCTTACGAGCGGACCATCATGGAGGTCTTCCCGGATCGTGCCCCGGGCTCCTTCACCTGGTTCGCGGCGGCCAACGGCGGTGCAGGCGGCTGGGTTTGGACGACGTTCTGGTCGTACCAGTGGGATTTGAACTACGCCAACCCGAACGTTCTGGTCGCGATGCTGGAGACCATCCTCTGGCTGGCCAACCGCGGGGTAGAGATCTTCCGGATGGACGCCGTCCCGTTCATGTGGAAGCGGATGGGTACCTCCTGCATGAATCAGCCGGAGGCGCACACCCTGATGCAGGTGTTGCACGCCCTGGTGAAACTGGCTGCCCCGGGCGTGATTTTCAAGGCCGAGGCGATCGTGGCTCCGGACGAACTGGTGCCCTACCTCGGCGGGCACGACCGGTATCGCCCGGAGTGCGAGCTGGCCTACCACAACCAGTTGATGGTGATGCTGTGGAGCAGCTTGGCCACCGGTGACGCCCGGCTGGCCACCCAGTCATTGCGGCGGATGCGGCCGATCCCGGCCGACACCTCCTGGGTCACCTACGTGCGCTGCCACGACGACATCGGTTGGGCAGTGGACGACTCCGATGCCGCAGCGGTCGGGTTCAACGGCTTCGAGCATCGCCGCTTCCTCAACGACTTCTACGCCGGTCGGTACTTCGGATCGTTCGCCCGGGGTGCGCTGTTTCAGGAGAACCCGGCGACCGGCGATGCCCGGATCAGCGGATCGGCGGCCTCGCTCTGCGGCATCGACCAAGCGTTGGCGATGGACGACGCGGCCGGTTTGGAGCAGGCGACGCGTCGTTTCGTTGTGCTGCACGCGGTGATCTACGCCTTCGGCGGCGTCCCCTTGCTGTACATGGGCGATGAACTCGCGCTGCGCAATGATGACGGGTACCTGAAGGATCCGGCACTGGCGGACGACAACCGGTGGATGCACCGACCTGTGATGGATTGGGCCGCAGCACAACGCCGGAACGACCCAGATACCTTGGAAAACAGTATCTTTGGTTGGATTCGACGACTGGGCGAGGCCCGCAAGGCGACCCTGGCGCTGCGCACCGGCGGCGAGTCCGAGGTGTTCGACTCTGGCGACGGCCGGGTGCTGGCCTGGCGGCGGCGCCACCCGCGCAGCGGAACCTTTGTCGGGCTGGTCAATTTCGCCACCGAGGACGTCTGGTTGGACGGCGCCCGGTTCGCCTTGGCCGGCACGAAGGATGGCGATGGGCCGCAGCTCCAGACCCTGCTGTCCAGCGACGGCCCGCCGGAGCTGAGCAACGGCTGGGTGCGACTACCGGGGCTCGGCTTCCTCTGGCTGCTGGACCCCTGAGCGACCCCTGAACGGCAAACGATCACGGTCTCAGGTCAGCGAAAACCTGGAACCGTGATCGAGAGCGCCGTGCGATGTTAGCCGGATGCAGTGGCTTGCGCTACCCCTTTAGACCGCCGGCCAGCAGCCCACGGACGAAGAACCGTTGCAGCGCTATGAAGATCACCAGCGGAACGATGATGGCCACGAAGGCACCAGCGGAGAGCAGGTACCACGCCGTGCCCCGGGTGCCACTCAGGTTGAACAGTGCCACCGTCAGTGGAGCGACCGAGTCGTTGCTGCCGACGAAGGTCAAAGCCACCAGCAGATCGTTCCAGACCCAGAGGAACTGGAAGATGCCGAAGGCGGCGAGGGCCGGGGTGAGCAGCGGCAGCAGGATCCGGAAGAAGATCGTGACGTGCCCAGCGCCGTCCACCCGGGCCGCCTCGAGCAGCTCCCGAGGAATCTCCCGCATGAAGTTGTGCAGCAGGAAGATTGCCAACGGTAAGGCGAAAGCGGTGTGCGACAGCCAGATCGTCCAGAAACTTCCGGCCACCCCGCCCTGCACGTAGAGCTTCAGCAACGGCAGCAGCGTGACCTGGATCGGCACGATCTGCATCGCGAACACGGCAACGAAAAGGACGTTGCGGCCAGGGAAATCGATCCAGGCGAACGCGTAGGCTGCGAGTGCGGCCAGGCAGATCGGGATGATCACCGCAGGGATGACGATCACGAACGAGTTGATGAAGTACTGGCCCAGGCCGACCGACCCGTCGCTGCCCAGCACGGTCTTGTAGTTGTCGAGCGTGAGCGTGGGATCGGTGAAGAACGTCCACCAGCCGGTTTTCCGAATCGCCAGCTGCGGTCGAAGTGAGGTCACCGCAAGCCCGAACGTCGGAATCGTCCAGATCACGGCGATCACGATTGCGGCGATCGAGGCGTACGGGTTGGAGAGCCGCTTGCGTACCGTGCGGGCAGAGGCGCTGACTGGCCCCGGCTGGGGGACCGAGACCGTGGGCGGCGTGGTCGTGGTCATTGTGCCTCCGAAGCCCGCAGCTGGCGGATGTTGTAGACCACGATCGGAATCACCAGGACGAACAGCAGGACGGCGAGCGCCGCACCGAGCCCCTGGTTGTCCGCGCTGAAGGTCTGGCTGTAGAACTCCTTCGCGACCACGCTGGTGTCAAAGCGACCACCGGTCATCGTGGCGACGATGTCGAACACCTTGAGCGCCGCGATCGAGATCGTGGTGAGCACGACCACCAGGGACGGGCGGATGCTCGGGACCGTGACGTAGCGGAAGAGCTTGAACCGGCTCGCCCCGTCCAGCGTTGCCGCTTCGATGATGTCGGCCGGGATCGCCTTGATCGAGGCGGACAGGATGGTCATCGCGAATCCGGCCTGGATCCAGATCAGGACGATCAGCAAGAAGATCGTGTTCCAGGGCGAATCCAGCAACCATTGCTGCGGACTGCCGCCGAGCCAGACGAGAATCTGATTCAACAGCCCGATCTGCTGGATCGTGCCCTGTTGCGGGCGGAACTCGTAGACGAACTTCCAGATGATCGACGCCCCGACGAACGAGATTGCCATCGGTAGGAAGATCAGTGCCTTGGCGAAGGATTCGAACCGGGTGTTGTCCACCAGAACCGCGTAGACCAGCCCGACCGCGGTGGCCACCAGCGGCGTGACCACCACCCAGAGCACCGTGTTGCGCAAGATGGTGAGCTCGTCGGAGGTGGTGAAGATGGTGCCGTAATTGTCGAATCCGATGAACTTCTTGCCTGCGGAGTCGAAGAACGAGACGAAAATCGTGCGCAGAGCAGGGTAGATCAGCCCGACGGTGACCAGAAGCGCGGTCGGCGCCAGGAAAGCGATCGCGGTGGCGCCGTCGCTTCTACGGCCACCAAATCTACTCGCGATGAACAGCATCAGCCCGACCACCGAGACGAACAGCAAGATGGCCAGGCCGGCTTGAGCGAACTTTCCAAGAACTGATTCCGGGGCGTTAATCAATACATTCGCGGGGAGCATGCAACGCCACCTCCTCCGGGGGGAGAGGTCGGTCGGAGCAGATCGGGCGCGTCCGTCTCGCGGACGCGCCCGATCCGTCTACCGATGGTTTCTGGAACTGCCGTGCGGATTAATCGAGCGGATCAGCCCTGCGGGGACTGATTCAGCGTGCCGACTGGTCAGGACTTCGGCCAGGCGGCTTCGATCTTGTCGACCGTGTCCTTGGTGCTCTGACCGGTGATCCACGAAGTGGCCTGCTTCCAGAAGGCGTCCGACCCGACGGCGGCCGGCATCTGGTCCGACCCGTCGAACCGGAAGACCGTCTTCGGGTCCTGGAACAGCGAGGCGGCCAGCTTGTCGATCGGGCTGGCCAGGCTGGCCGGGTCGAGCCCCTTGTTGGCGCTCACCCAACCACCGCTCGGGGAGAGCTTGGCCCGGATGTTCGCGTACGTGTCCGTCGTCAGCCAGGTCTGGAAGGCCTTGACCTCGGGACGGTCGGAGAACGCGGTGGTGAACTCGCCGGCGCCGAGAACCGGCTTCTCGTCAGCGGTCTTGCCCGGCAGGTAGAACGCGAAGACGTCGCCGTCCTGGGCCACCTTGGTGCCCTCCGGCCAGTTGGCCGCGTAGAAGCTGGCCTGCCGGTGCAACGAGCATTGGCCGTCCAGGATCGGCTGGCCACCGTCCTGGAAGATGGTGCTGGCCACGGACTTCACGTCACCGAACCCACCGTTGACGTAGGCCGGGTTCTTCAGGTAGGCACCGACGGCGTCCAGCGCGGCGGTCGGCTCGGGCGAGTTGAACGGGATCTCGTGGTTGACCCACTTGTCATACACGTCCGCCCCGTAGAGCCGGAGCATGAAGTCTTCCATCCAGTCGGTGACAGGCCACCCGGTGGCGTCACCACTGCCGATACCCGCGCACCACGGCTTGGTA
>DATINJ010000003.1:0-51741 GCA_035474375.1 Kineosporiaceae bacterium
TCGAAGATGCGGGACGGTCGACGAGGGAAGACGACGCCATCAGCGCCACCACCAAAACGAACCCAGGCAGACCAACCTTCGGCCTACGGTTGCGGACTCAAACAACAACTTTAGGCCCACTGTGCGTCGGAATCGATCCGCATCCAGGCTTACTGGCGAAGTGGGGATTACCTGACGACGTCCAGGGGCTCGAGCGGTTTGCATTGACGGTGGTGGAGGCGCTGGCTGACCGGGTGGCGGTGCTCAAGCCGCAGTCGGCGTTCTTCGAGCGGTTCGGCTCCGCCGGGGTCGCGGTGCTGGAACGGGTCATCGCCGAGAGTCGGGACGCCGGCGCGCTGACCATCGTCGATGCCAAGCGCGGGGACATCGGCTCGACGATGGCCGCGTACGCCCAGGCCTACGCCGGGGACGGGTCGCCGCTGGCCGGGGACGCGGTGACCGCGTCGCCGTACCTGGGCTTCGAGGCGCTGCGGCCGTTGCTGACGCTGGCGAGCGAGACCGGCCGGGGGGTGTTCGTCCTGGCGCTGACCTCCAACCCGGAGGGCGGCGCTGTGCAGCACGCCCGAGCCGCCGATGGCCGGACCGTCGCGCAGACCATCCTCGACGCCGCCGCCCAGGAGAACGCCGGGGCCGACCCGCTGGGGTCGGTCGGGGTGGTGGTGGGTGCCACCATCCGGGGTGCGGGGCGCGAGCACGACCTCGGGCACCTGAACGGGCCGCTGCTGGCGCCTGGCATCGGTGCTCAGGGGGCCACCGCGGCCGATCTGCGGGCGGTTTTCGGTTCGGCGCTCGGCGATGTGCTGCCGAGTTCCAGCCGTGAGGTGCTCTCCGGCGGCCCGACCGTGTCTGGGCTTCGCGAGGCTGCGGTCCGGGCTCTGGATGCCGTCAGCGTGGCACTGGCGGCGTCCTGATGGCTGTTCAGCGGTGGAGCCAGGCGCTGAGTAGTGCTATTCCTGGTACAGAAGTGTGCTTTCTTGACTGTAATGACGCTGAAGTGTTGAGTATCGGTGGCAATGTGAACTATTGCCGCTCTTCTTGCGTGCTGTGAGGAAGGGGAATGCCGCTCTCGGTCCCGGTGTGTTTGTCGGGTAGGGCCGATCGGAGGGCGACATGGCTCGACACGGCCCCCCGCGTTGCTCCGGGGGGCGGCAAGTCGCTAGGTTCGGACCCGGATTCCGTGGTCTGCCTGCGCTGATCGGCTGAGGGAGTCGATCAGTGGGGTGGTTCAAGGAGTCCGGTACAGCTTCATGAAAACACTCATAATTACCGAGTTCGACAACCAACTGAGGTGACTGCAGTGGCTCTGCCCCCCCTGACTCCCGAGCAGCGTGCCGCCGCCCTGGTGAAGGCGGCTGAGGCCCGCCGCGCGCGTGCCGAGATCAAGAATCGACTCAAGTACTCGCAGGGTTCGCTCGGTGAGGTGATCAGCGAGGGTCAGGCTAACGAGGTGATCGGCAAAATGAAGGTGTCGGCACTCCTCGAGGCCCTGCCCGGCGTCGGCAAGGTTCGCGCCAAGCAGATCATGGAAGAGATCGGGATCTCCGAATCGCGTCGCGTGCGAGGTCTGGGCTCGAACCAGATCGCCGCCCTGGTCAAGCGCTTCGGCAGCTGATATCCCCGTGTTCGGCGGGGGTGCGACGACAGACCCGGGCAGCGGCTTGCCCGGTCCTGGACGGTTGACCGTACTTGCTGGGCCGACCGCCGTCGGGAAGGGGACGGTGGCGGCCGATATCCGTCACCGTTACCCGACGATTTGGTTGTCGGTCTCGGTCACCACCCGGCCGCCTCGGCCGGGTGAGGAGGACGGCGTCCACTATCACTTCCGCGACGAGACCACCTTCGATCACCTCGTTGCGGCTGGTGAACTGCTGGAATGGGCCGTCGTCCATGGTCGGCACCGGTACGGCACCCTCCGCCGGCCGGTGGAGGAAGTTCTCGAGCAAGGTCGCCCGGCGCTCTTGGAGATCGACCTGCAGGGCGCCCGCCAGGTGCGCGCGACCATGCCGGGGGCATTCTTCGTCTTCCTCAAACCGCCCAGCCTGGACGAATTGGTCCGGCGATTGGTCGGTCGGGGAACCGAATCCAGCGAGGAGCGCCAGCGTCGACTCCGCACGGCCGAGGTCGAAATGGCCGCCGAAGCGGAGTTCGATGTGTCCATCGTCAACGACGATGTTCGCCGGGCGACGGATGAGCTCGTATCATGGATGGGGCTGACGACCGCAGACTCACGCTAGAGCGGCGATCGGGCTGCCGATCGACCTTCCCGTTCCTGCCTTATCCAGGTCAGGTGCGGGTCGCAGCGTGCGTCGAAGTGCTGCACGTCCATGTGTTCAATTTGAGTACCACCGACTTGCTGGAGCTTGCGTGTCCGGAACTGTTGCAAACCCCGAGGGCATCACCAACCCCCCGATCGACGACCTGCTCAAGACGGTCGACTCGAAGTACTCCCTGGTGATCTTCGCTGCCAAGCGCGCCCGGCAGATCAACGCGTACTACTCGCAGCTCGGCGAGGGCCTGCTGGAGTACGTCGGCCCGCTGGTCGAGACGCACGTGCAGGAGAAGCCGCTTTCGGTGGCGATGCGCGAGATCAACGAGGGCCTGCTGGTCGCTGAGCCGACCGACACCCCGTAATCACCACCGCGTAATCACCACCGCGCGATGAAGCGACGTATCGTCCTCGGCGTCACCGGGGGGATCGCCGCGTACAAGGCGTGCTTGTTGTTGCGCCTGTTCACCGAGGCCGGTCACGACGTCCGCGTCGTGCCGACCGCGGCGGCGCTGGAGTTCGTCGGTGCGCCGACCTGGGCGGCGCTGTCCGGTCACCCGGTGGCCACCGGGGTCTGGGACGACGTGCACGAGGTTCCGCACGTCCGGATCGGCCAGCAGGCCGATCTCGTGGTGGTCGCCCCGGCCACCGCTGATCTGCTCGCCCGGGCCGCTCACGGTCTGGCGAACGACCTGCTCACCAACGTGCTGCTGACCGCTCGCTGCCCGGTGTTGCTGGCTCCGGCGATGCATACCGAGATGTGGTCGCACCCGGCCACCGTCGCGAATGTGGCCACCCTGCGCGAGCGTGGGGTTCAGGTGCTCGATCCGGCCAGCGGCCGACTGACGGGTGCGGACACCGGTCCGGGCCGGTTGCCGGAACCGGAAGAGATCGCTGCCGCAGCCCTGGCTCTGCTGCCGGACCTCGATCCGGCAGGCGGCACCGTCGTCGGTGATCTCGCCGGTCGCCGGGTCGTGGTGTCCGCCGGTGGCACCCGGGAACCGCTGGACCCGGTCCGGTTCCTCGGGAACCGGTCGTCCGGTCGGCAGGGGGTCGCGCTGGCTCGGGCCGCTGCGGCTCGAGGGGCGAAGGTCACCCTGGTGGCCGGTGCGCTGGAAGTGCCCGCGCCGGACGGGGTGGACGTGGTCCAGGTGGGCTCGGCCCTGGACATGCGAGAGGCCGTGTTCGCTGCCTCGGCCGCCGCCGACGTGGTGGTGATGGCCGCCGCGGTGGCCGATTTCCGGCCGGCCGAGATCGCCGAACACAAGATCAAGAAGACTGAGGACGCCGGAGACGCGCCGGTCATCACCCTGGTTCGCAATCCTGACATCCTTGCCGAATTGGTCACTCGCCGGCGGTCCGGTCAGATCATCGTCGGCTTCGCCGCGGAAACCGGTGACAACAGCGGGGGAGTGCTCGATCATGCCCGCGCCAAACTTGCTCGAAAAGGCTGTGACCTGCTGGTATTGAACGATGTATCGGCCGGGAAGGTGTTCGGGCGCCCGGACACCGAGGTCACTCTGCTGTACCCGGACGGGCGGCAATCGGCGGTACCGGCCGGCCCGAAGGAGGTCGTCGCGGAGGCCATCTGGGACGCCGTAATCGGCTTCTTCGGCTGACCCATCTCGACCGAGATGGTTAGAGTATGTGCACGCATCCGGTCAGCTAAGTAGCTGCCGGGCGCATGTCAGCAGCCGCTGCACGCGACCATCGAGTCGCCGCACCGTACGGGAGAGCCGTGTCAGATCGCCTTTTCACATCAGAGTCCGTTACCGAGGGGCACCCGGACAAGATCTGTGACCAGATCAGTGACGCCATCCTCGATGCACTGCTCACCCAGGATCCCCGCAGTCGGGTCGCCGTCGAAACGCTGGTGACCACCGGTCTGGTGCACGTCGCCGGCGAGGTGACGACCCAGTCGTACGTGGACATCCCGTCGATCGTTCGCAAGACCATCCTGGACATCGGTTACGACTCCTCCACCAAGGGTTTTGACGGCAACTCCTGTGGCGTTGAGGTATCGATCGGGGCCCAGTCGCCCGATATCGCGCAGGGCGTGGACACCGCGTACGAGGCCCGGGTCGAAGCCGGTGCGGACCCGCTCGACCTGCAGGGCGCCGGCGACCAGGGGCTGATGTTCGGCTACGCCAACGACGACACCCCGGAGCTGCTGCCGCTGCCGATCTGGCTGGCGCACCGGCTGGCCGAGCGGCTCACCGAGGTCCGCAAGTCCGGCGAGGTGCCTTACCTGCGCCCGGACGGCAAGACGCAGGTCACCATCGCCTATGACGGCGACCGGGCGGTCCGGCTGGACACCGTCGTGGTCTCGTCTCAGCACGCGGCCGACATCTCGTTGGAGAACCTGCTGCAGCCCGACGTCGCCGACCACGTGATCAAACCGGTGCTCGATCGGGTGGACATCGACACCTCCTCGTTCCGCCTGCTGGTGAACCCGACCGGCCGGTTCGAGATCGGCGGCCCGATGGGTGACGCCGGTCTGACCGGTCGCAAGATCATCGTTGACACCTACGGTGGTTTCGCCCGCCACGGTGGTGGCGCGTTCTCCGGCAAGGACCCGTCAAAGGTGGACCGCTCTGCGGCGTACGCGATGCGCTGGGTGGCGAAGAACGTGGTCGCCGCCGGGCTGGCGCGCCGCTGTGAGGTGCAGATCGCGTATGCCATCGGCAAGGCGCAGCCGGTCGGTCTGTACGTCGAGACCTTCGGCACCGAAACCGTTCCGGTGGAACGGATCACCGCGGCGATCAAGACGGTCTTCGACCTCCGCCCGGCCGCGATCATCCGCGATCTGGATCTGCTCCGGCCGATCTATCACCAGACCGCCGCGTACGGTCACTTCGGCCGCGAGCTGCCCGACCTGACCTGGGAGCGCACGGACCGGGTCAAGGACCTTCAGTCCGAGGTCGGCTGACCTTCCACAGTTCGGCCGAACCCCGAGTTATCCACAGAACGGCCGTCACCTCCGGGTGGCGGCCGTTCTGCCTTTTACGGTGGATCCATGACCAGATCACTCGGCCGTGGCGGACATGACAAGCTTGTGCGGCGCGTCGCCGCAGCGGCCGCACCAACGGTCAACTCACCTCGTGATGCTGGAAGCCAGTAGGCGGGACTTCCAAGCACGGCCTAGGGCAGGTAGGGAGCAGACGACGGGTGAGCGAGACGAACACCAGCGGGCAGCTTGAACTCCTGCGCGCGGCTACCCGGGGAAAGAAGCCGAAACCGCCGGATCCGGTCGCCGAGCAACTGCCCGTCGCTCGGGTAGCCGTGGATCTGCCGCTGCCACACCTGGATCGTCCGTTCGACTACGCCGTGCCGCAATCGATGTCCGAGGCCGCCCAGCCGGGGGTGCGAGTTCGGGTCCGGTTCGCCGGGCAGGACGTCGAGGGTTACCTGCTGGAGCGCTCGGCAGGCTCCGACCACCCCGGTCGGCTGACCCCGCTGCGCCGGGTGGTGTCCGCCGAGCAGGTGCTGTCCGGCCAGGTGATGGCCTTGGCTCGGGCGGTTGCCGACCGCTACGCGGGCAGCCTGTACGACGTCCTGCGTCTCGCCGTCCCACCCCGGCACGCTCGGGCCGAGCAGGCACCACGTCCGGAACCGGCGGCCCTGCCGGTCGCGGTGGTCGACCCGGCGAACGGGTGGCGGGGGTATCCGGCCGGCGCCGCGCTGATCGCCCGGCTGGCCGCCGGCGACTCGCCCCGGGCGGTCTGGACCGCCCTGCCCGGTGACGGCTGGACCGATGCGCTGGCCGGGGCGATCGAGGCCACGCTTGCCTCGGATCGGGGCGCGCTGGTGGTGCTGCCGGACAAGCGCGACGTGGAGCGACTGGACGCGGTACTGACCGCCCGGCTCGGGCCTGGTCGGCACACGCGGCTGGAGGCGGACCTCGGTCCGACCGCCCGTTACCGGAATTTTCTCGCGGTCCTGCGCGGCGACATCCAGGTCGCGATCGGGACCCGGGCTGCCGCCTTCGCTCCGGTGCATCGGCTCGGGTTGGTGGCGATCTGGGACGACGGGGACGACCTTCACCAGGAGCCTCGGGCGCCGTACCCGCACGCCCGTGAGGTGCTGGCCTTACGGTCCGAACTCGAAGGTGCCGCGCTGCTGGCCGGTAGCTGGTCGAGGACGGTTGAATGCGCGGCCTGGTTGCGCTCCGGCTGGGCTCGGCCGGTGGCCGCCGAGCGGGCCACGCTGCGGTCGATGTGGCCGACGATCAGCGTGGCCTCGACGGCGTTCGGTGCCGACGACGACCCGTCCGCCGCCGGCCGGCTGCCGGCCGCGGCCTGGCGCACGGTTCGCGATGGGCTGGCCCGGGGGGCGGTGCTGGTTCAGGTGCCGCGCGCGGGGTACCTGCCCGGCCTTTCCTGCCAGACCTGCCGCAAGCCGGCCCGCTGCACCTTCTGTCATGGCCCGCTCGGGTTCGCGGCGGGCCACGGGCGTGCGCCGGCGCAGACCCAGACCCCGGAGTGCCGATGGTGTGGCCGGGCCGCGACCGCGTGGGTCTGCCCGCACTGCCAGGCTCGCCGGTTGCGGGCCACGTCGGTCGGGGTGGTGCGAACCGCTGAGGAACTGGGCCGGGCGTTCCCCGGCGCAGCCGTCGTCGTCCCACGTTCCGAGGAGGAGACACCGAACGTTCCGGCACACGCGCTGGTCGTCGCCACCCCTGGGCTGGAACCACCGACCACCGGCGGCTACGCGGCGGCGGTGCTGCTGGACGGCGGCCGCCTGCTGGAGCGCCCCGACCTGCATGCCAGCGAAGATGCGCTGCGCCGGTGGCTGGCCGCGGCGGCGCTGGTCCGGCCCGCGCCGGCGGGCGGCAAGGTGGTGATCTGCGCCGACCCGCAGGCGCCCGCCGTCCAGGCCCTGGTTCGGGTGGACCCGGCCGCACACGCCGAGCGCGAGCTGGCCGAGCGGGCCGAGCTGGGCTTCCCCCCGGCCGTGGTGATGGCCGAGCTGACCGGAACTGCGGCGGCGGTGTCGTCGATGCTGGGCCTGGCTCGGCTGCCGGAAGGCACCCAGACCCTGGGCCCGATCGAGGTGGCAGCCCGGCCCGGAGCGCCGTCCAGCGACCCGCCCGCCGTCCAGATGCTGCTGCGTGCGCCCCGATCCAGGGCCGCCGAGTTGGCCGTGGCACTGCATGCTGCCGCCGCGGTCCGCAGCGCGCGACGGGACGTCGGAGCGGTGCGCATTTGGGTGGACCCACCGAACCCGGGATGAATCCGCCGGATGAGTCCTGATACGTTCGCCTCTCGTTCGATTCGTGTTGCCCGTGGGGCGGGTGCGTGGTGGGGAGAGTGCGCAAGTGCGGATCACCTTTGTGATCACGAACGCCTATGGGTTGGGCGGCACGATCCGGACCACGTTGACCATGGCGTCGGCGCTGGCGGAACGGCACGACGTGCAGGTGGTCAGCGTGCTGCAGCACCTGGACGACCCGTTGCTGCCGGTCGATCCGCGGGTCCGGATGCGCGTGCTGGTCAACAACTCACCGACGGCCCGTACCCGACGCCGCACCAGCCTGAACCCGATGCGGCAGCTGAGCGGCCTGACGCACAGCGCGCTGGGCCGCCTCGCCTCCCGCCTGGCGCACCCCAAGGACGTCCGGTACGGAGCCTTCTCGGTTCGTACCGACCTCGCGTTGATCAAGTTTGTCCGCTCGATGGCACCCGGCGACGTGGTGGTCGCCACCCGTCCCTCGCTGAATCTGATCCTGGCCCGGTACGCGCCGCCGGGGGTGATCGCCATCGGCCAGGAACACATGCACCTGGACAAGCACGGCCCGGAACTGCGTGCGTCGTTCCTTCGGCTGTACCCCAGGCTGGATGCGATGGTGACGCTCACCGAGGCCGATGCGCAGGCGTACCGGAAGCTGCTCGGTCCGGCCGCGAAGGTGTACTCGGTGCCGAACGCGGTTCCCGACGTCGGCCAGGTGCGGGCCGCGCTCGACCCGGACACCAAGGTCGTGGTGGCGGCGGGTCGGCTGACTCGGCAGAAAGGCTTCGACCGGCTGGTCGCGGCCTGGGCAATCGTCGCCCGAAAGCACCCGGACTGGCGGCTGAACATCTTCGGGCACGGCAACGACGTGGCGCTGCAGGCTCGGATCGACAAGAAGAAGCTCACCGACGTGGTCACCCTGCAGGGCTTCACCAACGAGCCCTACCAGCGCTTCGCCGAGTCCGCGATCTACGCGATGAGTTCGCGGTCGGAGGGCTTCCCGATGGTCCTGCTGGAGGCGATGGGCTGCGGCCTGCCGCTGGTCAGTTTCGACTGCCAGACCGGCCCGGCAGACATCATCAAGGACGGGAAGAACGGTCTGCTGGTCCCGGACGGAGACATCAAGGCCCTGGCCGCCGCACTGAACCGGTTGATCGAGGATCCGGAGCTGCGCCGCCAAATGGGGGCCGTGGGGGTCGAACAGGCCAAGGAGTACGCGCCGGACCGGATCGTCGCCCGCTGGGAGCACCTGTTCGAGGAACTGCAGGAGGCACCCCGTCGCCGCGCCGGGGGAGCACCGGAAGGTCGCCGGTAACCCCACCCGAGCGACCGGGATCAGGCCTGCGCCAGCCAGGCGTCGATGCCCGCGATGCCGTCGGTCTTGCGCGCTGCCTCGGCCCCGGAATCCTCGATCGAGCACCGGGCCAGCCAGGCGATGGCGGTGTCGTCGAGCCCCAGTTCCGTCCGGGCTACCTGGTACTCCGCAAGTAGCCCGGGGCCGAACAGCAGCGGGTCGTCGCCGTTCAGGCTGCAGCGGACACCGGCCGCGATCAGTGCCGCCAGCGGATGCGCGGCCAGGCTCGGAACCACCGACAGCATCAGATTGGACGTCGGGCAGACGTCCAGGCAGATCTCCTCCTCGACCAGCCGCCGAACCAGGTCCGGGCTCTCGATCGCGCGGACCCCGTGGGCGATCCGTTGCGCCCCGAGCGCGTCGAGCGCTCCGATCACGCTGGCCGGACCGCCGTGCTCGCCGGCGTGGGGTGCGCTGATCAACCCGGCTTCCCGGGCGATCGCGAAGGCCTTGGCGAACGGTTCCGGTGGGTAGCGTGCCTCGTCGGCGGCGAGCCCGAACGAGACCATCCCGGCGCCGGCCCGTTCGGCGGCGAGCACAGCCATCGCCTCGGCGGCGGCCGGCTCGCTGTTTCGGTCGGCAGACAGCTGCAGGCCGAACCCGATGCCGAGCCGTTCTGCCGTCGTCCGCCCCTCGTCCAGGATCAGGTCGAGGACATCACCCGGTGGGCCGAGCCGGTCCGCGTACCGGCCGGGGTACATCTGCGGCTCGATGTAGATCGCGCCGTCCGCTGCGGCGTCCTCCAACACCTCGCGGACCACCCGGCGCAGGTCGGTCTCGGTCTGCAACACCAGTTCGGCGGCCCGGTACAGCTCGGAGAAAGCGCTGAACGAGCCATACCCCCGGATCGGTGGCACCTCGATGCCGTACGTGCCGGCGATCTCGGCCAGCGTGCTGGGCCGCATCGCACCTTCGAGGTGGACGTGCAGGTGGGCCTTGGGCAGCAGCAACAGGTCGCGCATGGTTCTCCTCGGGAGTTCCCCGGTCAGCGTGCGGTGCGGTCAGTGGCTCGTCGGAGCCGGGCCGAACCGGGCCAGGACGAAGGTCTCGACCAGGCCGACCAGGGTGTAGAGGATGACCGAGACAGCGGTCAGGGTGATGATCGAGGCCCACAGGTTGTCGTAGCCGAACGCCCCGATGTCGCGCAGGATCACCCCGCCGGTGCCCTTGCCGGTGGCCAGCCACTCGGCGACCAGGGCCCCGATCAGTGCACCCGGCACGGAGATCCGAGCCGCCGCGAAGATCGACGGAAGCGCCGTCGGGAAGGCCACCTTGCGCAGCACGGTCAGGTCGGTGCCGCCGTAGGCGACGACCAGATCTCGGGTCTGCGGGTTCACCGAGCGCAACCCGAACGCGATCGTCACCAGGGCCGGGAAGAACACCACGATGCCCGCGATCACGCTGACGCCGAGCAGACCGCGCCCGAAGATCAAGGTGATCAGCGGGGTCATCGCCACCAGTGGGACCGAGCGCAACAGCATCGCCACCGGCATGAACGCCTGCTCGACGCTGCGGAACAGGACGAAGCAGACGGCGATCACCGCGCCCGCGATCATGCCCGCGACGAAGCCGATGGAGGCGTCCCGGAGGGTCACTCCGAGCGGGTCGAACACCGCCGTCCGGTTCGCACTCGCGTCGGGGGCGGTGAACATGTACTCCCAGACCGCGCTCGCGTCCTTGCCGACCAGCGGGTTGATGTCGAAGAAGCGCAGGAAGCCTTCCCAGACGATCACCGCGACGATCGCGGACACCAGCAGCGGCAGGGAAGCACGAACCACGGCCCGGCCGTAGACCGAGAACGCCGACGGGACGGTGTCCGGCGGGGCCTGCGGAAGGCCGGCGGCGTCGGTTGCTGGGGTTGTGCTGAATGCCGGGCTTGTCACAAGGTGCCTCCGGAGGACGTGCCGGCCGACCACGGGGTGACCACCCTGGCGATCAACGCGAAGATCGCGTAACCGAGCCCGGCCAAGCCGCCGATCACCAGGGCCAGTGCCCAGGTGCGGGGGACCAGGAACTGCTGCTGGGCGACGGTGAGGACGACGCCGAGACCGTTGTCGATCCCGCCCAGGTACTCACCGATGATCGCGCCGAGCATCGCGGCCGGAGCGGCGATCTTGAGCGCCGAGAGGATGTTCGGCAGCGCGGAGATGATCTGAACCTTGATCAACCGGTGCCAGCGACTACCGCCGTAGGCCTCGATCAGTTGCAGGCTGGCCCGGTCGGCCGCCTTCAGCCCGAGCAGGGCACCGACCAGCGTGGTGAAGAACACCGAGAGCGCGGCCAGGAAGATCGTCGGGGCCCGGCCGCCGAAGACCACCAGGATGATCGGGCCGATCGCGGTCAACGGCATGCAGTAGCTGATCACTGCCAGCTGGGTGGCCACCGCCTCCAGCGGCGGGACCAGCAGCACCAGCACGGCGATCAGCAGAGCCAGCGCGTTGCCCCAGAGAAATCCCTGGCCGGCACCGCGCAGGGTGATCCCGGCGTTGGTGACGTAGAAATCCCAGCCGTCTTCCTGGAACTGCTTCAGCACCGCCCACGGGGTGGGGACCGCTCCGCCGTCATGGAACAGCGTGAGGGCGAGCACCCACCAGATCACGATCACCGCGACGGTACCGATCACCCCGCCGAGCCACTTCGGACGTTCTCGCGGAACGCGCTGTGGCGCCGCGCCGGCGGCCCGGACGCTGACCGGGGTACTCATCCTTCTCCCATGGCGGCGCCACCCTTGCCGAACAGCAGGTCGGAAATGTGGTCGTGAATGGCGTGGAACTCCGGCGTCCGCATCATCTCCGGCGTCCGGGGCCGAGGCAGATCGATGGTCACCACCTCGACGATCCGGCCGGGTCGTGGGCTCATCACCGCGACGACGTCGGACAGGAAGATCGCCTCACTGACGCCGTGCGTGACCATCAGCGTGGTGGCCGGCTTCTCGGTCCAGATTCGGAGCAACTCGAGGTTGAGCCGTTGCCGGGTCATGTCGTCCAACGCTCCGAACGGCTCGTCCAGCAGCAGCACGGACGGCTTGACCACCAGCGAGCGGGCGATCGAGACCCGCTGCCGCATCCCACCGGACAGCTGGGCCGGCTTCGCCTTCTCGAAGCCCTGCAGCCCGACCAGGCCGATCAGTTCCTCGATGAACGCCGGATCGGGCTTGATCCCGGAGATCTCCAACGGCAGCCGGATGTTCGACCGCACGCTGCGCCACGGCAACAGCGCCGAATCCTGGAACGCGATCCCGAGCTCGTGGTGTCGGCGAAGCTCCAGCGGAGTCTCGCCGTTCACCAGGGCCTGCCCACTGGTCGGCTTCTCCAGGCCGGCGAGGATCCGCAGAATCGTGGACTTGCCGCAGCCGGACGGGCCGAGCAAGGACAGGAAGGAACCCTCGGCCGACTTCAGTTCGGCGTTGTCCAGCGCGGTGACCGAACGACGTCCGATGGAGAAGGTCTTGGTCAGACCGGTGATGTTGATCCCGGTACCGAGTGGCGGGGCGCCTTTCTCGGTCGAACTCACAGGCAGTGTCACAGTGGATCAGCTCTTCAGGTCGGGGTTCTCGGCGTAGACCTCCTTGAGCAAGGACAGGTCGAACAGCTTGTCAGCGGTGATCGGCGTCCCTGCGCGGCCGAGCGCCTCGATGTTCTGCGCGATCAGCTCGTCGGTCATGGTGAACAGACCGTTGGCCTTGGTGTCGTCGCTGACCACCAGGCCGTTCTGCGCGGTGGCCTCCTCGGTCTGTTCTTCGAGCTTCAGCGACTGGTCCTTGCCGAAGTTGTTGACCGCCAGGTCGGCGGCCGCTGCGGGGGAGGCCACGGCGTCCGTCCACCCCTGGATCTCCGCCTTCAGGAAGGCCTTGACCTTGGCCCGGTCCTTGTCGATCGATTCCTGCAGCACGGTGACGGTCTCGGCGACCAGCGGCAGGTTGTAGTCGGCCATCAGGAACGTCGTGACCTTGAAGCCCTTGGACTTCAGCAGGATCGGCTCGTTGGTGATGTAGCTCATGAAGCCGGAGACAGCTCCGGTGGTGACCACGGTCGGGTCGAACTGCACCGGGACGATCTCGACGCTCTTCGGGTCGATGTTGTTGGCCTTGAGCAGCGCGCTGAAGATCACTTCGTTGCCACCGGTCTGCACGCCGATCTTCTTGCCGACCATGTCCTGCGGGGTGGCGATCGGATCCTTGTCGGTGGACAGGATGCAGAACGGGTTCTTCTGGTAGGTAGTGCCGACGATCTTCAGCGGTGCACCCTTGTTGATCGCCGGCGCGGTGATGGTCGGCGCCGACAGGCCGACGAACGCCTTGCCGGTGGCCAGCGCGGATTCGGCGGAGGTACCGGAGGCGCCGCCGGCGACCAGGTCGACCTTCGAGAACCCGGCCGCGGTGTAGTAGCCCTTGGTGGAGGCGAAGTACTCACCGGCGAACTCGATGTTCTTGATCCAGGAGAGCTGCACGGCGATCTCACCGAAGCTGGCCGGCGCGGCCGAGCCGGACGCCGCCACCGCGGCCTCGTCGTCCGACCCGCCGCACGCGACCAGCGTCGGGCCACCCACCAGCAGCAGGGCACCGGCCTGGAACAGCCGGCGTCGGCCGAGCAGGGCTGCCTCCAGCGGCGCCAGCGACGAGTCGGCGAGGTGGGGACGACGAGAGAGGGCCATGGGGCTCCGATCGATTCGGCCGCGCGGTGACGGGACCGGCGGCAACACTGCCCGGGTGACCTCCGGGTGCCGCCGAGGCTAGGCAGACCCGGTTGCCGACACGTTTCGCTGTGTTCCGGCCCCGTAACCGCTGATGCCGGCAGGTCAACATCGGGTGACACGTGCCTTTTGCCCGACGTCCTGGGATTTCCCGTCGGCACGTAGACTCGGTCGGTGCCTATCCAGACCATCCGCCTGTTCGGTGACCCTGTGCTTCGTACCCCGGCCGAGCCGGTCATCGATTTCGACAAGGAACTCCGCGGCCTGGTCCGCGACCTCGAAGAGACGATGCTGAACGCCCCGGGGGCCGGCTTGGCCGCCCCGCAGATCGGCGTTGGCCTGCGGGTTTTCACGTATTACGTGGACAACGTCCTCGGCCACCTGATCAACCCCAGCCTGGATCTGTCCGAGGACGTCCAGGAAGGCGAAGAGGGCTGCCTGTCGCTGCCGAACCTCGTCTTCGACACTCGCCGCTCGCTGCGGGTGGTGGCCAAGGGCTTCGACCAGCACGGTGAGCCAGTTCAGATCGAGGGCAGTGAACTGCTTGCCCGCTGTATCCAACATGAGACTGATCACCTGGACGGAATCCTCTTCATCGACCGGCTGGACCGGGCCGAGCGCAAACTGGCGCTGAAGGCGGTCCGCGAGGCCGACTGGGCGGGTGGTGGAGCTCCGGTGGTGAAAGTGAGCCCGCACCCCACCTTCGGCCGCGCGACCTGATCCGCCGACGTGCGTATCGTCGTCGCTGGTACTCCCGAAGTCGCCGTTCCCTCGCTGGCCGCGCTGGCCGGTTCCCGGCACGAGATCGTCGCGGTCGTCACCCGGCCGGACGCCGCCTCCGGGCGCGGCCGGAAGGTCTCCAGGTCGCCGGTGGCCGAATGGGCGGACCAGCAAGGGCTGCCGGTGCTCCAGCCGGTCCGCCCGAGCGAGCCGGATTTTCTCGCCGAGCTGACCGCGCTCGCGCCGGACTGCTGCCCAGTGATCGCCTACGGTGCCCTGGTGCCGCAGGCGGCGCTGGACATTCCGGTGCACGGCTGGGTAAACCTGCACTTCTCGGTGTTGCCGGCCTGGCGTGGCGCGGCCCCCGTGCAGCGCTCGATCATGGCCGGCGACGAGGTCACCGGCGCTACCACGTTCCGGCTGGAGCGCGGTCTCGACACCGGTCCGGTGTTCGCCGTGATGACCGAGACGATCCGGCCCCGAGACACCGCCGGTGACCTCCTGGCCCGGCTGGCCGAAGGCGGTGCCGGGCTGTTGCTGGCCACCCTGGACGGTCTGGAGGACGGCATCATCGAGGCGCGCCCGCAGCCGGAGGACGGCGTCTCGCTGGCACCGAAGATCACCGTCGAGGAGGCCGCCGTGGACTGGCGGTTGCCCGCGGTCGCGATCGATCGCCGGATCCGCGGCTGTACTCCGGCGCCCGGCGCCTGGACCACGGCCCGCGGCGAGCGACTCGGTCTCGGCCCGGTCTCGCTGGACCCGCTCGGCCCGGCCGACCCAGAACCAAACCATGATCCATTGAAGCCAGGAGAACTCAGAGTGTTGCGTCGCGCCGTTCAGGTCGGGACGGCGACCGGCCCCGTCACCCTCGGCGAGGTTCGTCCGGCCGGCAAGCGAGCGATGCCCGCCGCCGATTGGGCTCGCGGGGCCCGGCTCGAAACCGGCGCGGTCCTGGGCGAGCAGGTCGGCGCGTGAGCCGGTCGGCCGCTCCGGCCGGTCGCCCGTCCCGGCCGCCGCGCAACGCCGGTGACAAACCCGGCGGTAGCCGGTCCGGCAGCCGGGCGCAGGGCAAAGCCGGGACGGCACCGGCCGGCGGTCGGCCACGCAGTGCCGGGGACCCGGCCCGGCTGGTGGCGTACGAAACCCTGCGGGCGGTGGCCGAGCGCGACGCCTACGCCAACCTGGTGCTGCCTGGACTGTTGCGGCGGGCCAAGCTGCAGGGCCGGGACGCCGGGCTCGCCACCGAGCTGGCCTACGGCACGTTGCGCGGGCGGGGCAGCTACGACGCCGTGCTGCAAGCCTGCGTCGACCGCCCGCTGGACAAAGTCGACTCGGCCGTCCTGGACGCGCTCCGGCTCGGTATCCACCAGCTCCTGAACACCCGGGTGCCGCAGCATGCCGCGGTCTCCACCACCGTGGATCTGGTCCGAGCGACGTCCGGGCCCGGAGCCTCGAAGTTCGCCAATGCCGTGCTGCGGCGGGTGACCGAGCGGCCGGCCGAGACCTGGCTGTCCGGCGTGGCTCCGGACGCCGAGCAAGACCCGGACGGTCACCTGGCGGTGCTGCACTCGCATCCGCAGTGGATCATCCGGGCGTTACGGGATGCGCTGCGGACGGCCGGTCGCCCGGCCGACGAACTACCCGCCCTGTTGGCCGCGCACAACGCCCGGCCCCGGGTCGCGGTCGCTGCGCTGCCCGGCCTGGCCACGGTGGCCGAGCTGACCGAGGCCGGGGCGGATCCCGGTGCCCTCTCGCCGGTGGGAGCGCTGTTGCACGGCGCCCCGGACGACACCCTGGCGATCGAGCAGGGTCGGGCCAGGGTCCAGGACGAGGGCAGCCAGTTGGTGACGCTCGCGCTCGCGGCCGCCGAGATCGAGGGCGCGGACGCCGGTCGCTGGCTGGATCTGTGTGCGGGGCCGGGAGGCAAGGCCGCGTTGCTGGCCGCGCTGCTGGCCGAACGGCACGACGCCGGTCAGGTCGGCGATGATGCCGAACTGGTGGCGATCGAGGTAGCCGAGCATCGGGCCGGGCTGGTCTCGCAGGCGCTGGCACCGGTTCCGGCCGCCTATGAGGTTCGGGTGGCCGACGGCCGTTCGGTGGCCGAGGCGGAACCGGGCCGTTACGACCGGGTCCTGGTCGACGCGCCCTGCACCGGTCTGGGTGCCTTGCGCCGGCGCCCAGAGGCACGCTGGCGGCGGACCCCGGCCGATCTGGCTTCCCTCGCCCCGCTGCAGCGGGGTCTGCTGACCGCCGCGCTGGCCGCGGTCCGCCCCGGTGGGGTAGTCGCCTACGTGACCTGTTCCCCGCACCCGGCCGAGACCCGCGCCGTGGTGGACGACGTGCTGCGCGGGCGCAGTGACGTCACCCGGCTGAACGCCTCGGCCGTGGTCAGCGATCTGATCGGGGACGCTCACCCGGACCTCGACCTGGGCGTGGCGGCCGACGTCCAACTGTGGACCCACCTGCACGGCACCGACTCGATGTACCTGGCCCTGCTGCGCCGCAACTGACCTGCCCGGAAGCGACGTTCGGTGCAGTCAGCCGCCGTCCGGTCCTCCCCTCCGGGGACCGAACGGCGGCTGTCCGTCAGCGGGCTCAGGCCTCGCGGACCGGCTCCCGGGCGGCCACCGACCGGCCGAAGGTTTCGAGCCACCGCCCGACCGCATCCCGCACTCGGGTGCCGGTGTGGATCTGGCTGATCACCAGCACACCCACCAGGAAGGCGAGGATCGGTATTACGCCAAGGCTGATGGTCAGCGGCAGTCCGGAGCGCGGCAGCCGGGAACCGGAGCCGTCAGCCTGGCCGGCGAGCATCAGATAGCCGAAGGCGAACGCCACGAGCAGCCCGGCGCGCAGCACGACACCTTCCCGGAGCAGGGCCACGAGCAGCACTGCGCCGGTCACCATCGGGGCCCAGATACTGGACATCCCGAATTCGGTCCAGATCACCGTCAGGGTCCCGGCGGCCAGAGCCTGGAGCAGCGTGCGCCGTCCGATCACGTCAACCGCTCGGCTGCCGATGCCCGGGCGGAGCAACAGCAGGGCCAGCACCAGGCTCGGAACCAGCAGCGCGATCTGCACGGCCTGCGCGTTCGGGGACGCGACGTCCAGGTAGTCACTCGATTCCGGCAGCGGCCCCCAGTCGGCCAGGCCGGAGAACGCCGATCGGCTGGCCCAGACCCCGGCAGCGACCGTGGCCCAGGCACTGATCGCGGCCGGCACCGCCCGCCGGAACAGCAACAGGCCAACGGTCAGCAGGGACAGCGTGGCCGCTCCCCACAGCGAATCGATCGCGGTACTGCGGTCCGGGGTGTCGGTGGTCAGATACCCGAAGCCCGAGGAGATGAGGGTCTGGGCGCCGATCACGGCGACTATCGCGGCCAGGACGGCGGCGCCGGCGGAACCCGGACGGGACCAGGTTCCTCGGGGGGCCCGCCTCGTCAACCGCATTTGCAGGCCGTGCCGCAGCAGCGCCCAGGTCTCACCGGCGGACGCGCGGGTCGGTCGGTCCGCGGGGTCGTCAGTCTGCATCAGGATCTCCAACATCTCATCGGCGAATTGGCTGCGGTAGTCGGCCGGGTACAGCCGCATCACCTGGCGGTACCAGCGCTCGGCCCCGCCCGCGGGGGCGGACTTGTCGGCTCTTGCGGTCTTGTCGGTGCTGGCGGTCAGGCCGGTCATTCCGATCAGCTCGGTCATCACGCACCAGCCGGACGGGTCGTGGGGAGACGGCGGGCCAGCCGGGTTCGAGCTGCCCGGGCGAGCGACTCCAATCGGTCGGTCTCTTCGGTGACGGCGGTCGCTCCGGCCCCGGTCAGCCGGTAGGTCCGGCGCAGCCGGCTGTTGACGATCTCCTCACTGGCGATCTCGATCAGCCCTTCGCCGGCCAGCCGGTCGAGGACGGCGTACAGGGTGCCCACCCGCATCCGGGTCCGGTCGTCGGAGATCCGTTCGATCTCGGTGATCAGGGCGTAGCCGTGCCGGGGTTCATCCAGCAGGGCGGTGAGAACCAGGAACGTCGGTTCCTGCATTGGCTTACTCATGCCGAAGGTATACTCCGATGATAGGAGTATTGGCAAGCGTCCTTCGCTTCGGCCCGGTCGGAGCGAACCCGCCTCGAGCGCCCCCGCCGTTCGGTCTGACACTTGCCCACCTCGGTGCCCTCCGGCCTACGCCAGCGGCGAGCCTCACTGGGGAAGTTGCGGCTGAGCCCATGGGCCGGAAGTTCCCCAGTGGTGGACCCGACTTCATGTTTGGCGCGATAACAGGCCGGAGTCAGCGGTAGGTGGGGTGGAATGCCGAAAGGCACGCGCCGAAAAGCAGGTGCCGGCCGTCGGGTTGCCCTGCGAAGCTGCGCCGGTGAATCGTGACCAGATCTCCAGACTTGCCCATGCCGACCATCCGTTGGCCGCACCGCTGGACGACGACGCCGTCCGTGGGCTGCTCGAGCACGCGATCGTGCGCGGTGACGAGCGAGTCCTCGATCTCGGCTGCGGTGGGGCCGAATGGCTGGTGCGCGCCCTGACCGGCCGGCCGGGGCTGCACGCCGAGGGCGTTGACGTCTCCGAGTTGTCGTTGGCTCACGCCAGGGCAGCGGCCGACCGGGCAGGTGTCCTGGACCGGCTGACCCTGCACCAGCAGGACGCCGCCACGTTCGCCGCCCAGCAGCCGTTCGACCTGGTGCTCTGCGTGGGAGCGAGCCACGCGTTCGGCGGTCTGCTGCCCACCCTCGCCGCCGTCCGCGCGCAGTTGGCTCCCGGTGGGCGGGTACTGATCGGCGACGGGTTCTGGGACCGCACGCCGTCCCCGGAGGCGATCGAGATGCTCGGGGACTTCGCCGACCTGGCCACCACGATGGATCTTGTCGCCGCGGACGGCTGGACGCCGGTCGGCGGTCACGTGAGCACCCGCCGCGAACTGGACGACTACGAATGGGCCTGGACCGGGTCGCTGGCCGCCTGGGCGCTTGGCCATCCCGACGATCCCGATCACGAGCAGGCCCTTGCGGTAGCCACCGAGCACCGCTCCGAGTGGCTACGCGTCTACCGGGATACCTGGGGTTTCCTCAGTCTTGTGCTGCGCCGTACCGCCGACTGACCCAGGCCGCAGCTCACCCTTAGCTTCGCTGGGTCAGCACCGAATCCGATGAGCGCCGGGAGTTAAAGGACTCTATTTCTGCGGCGTGGTCGGTAAATTCGGTTCCGCGATCGGGAGGCTTTTAGCGGCCCAATCCAGTTCCCCCGGTCCACCGCGGGTCTGGCGCACCGATTACTCCTCGTCGTCCGGCTTTGGTCGGTACAAATCCGCTCGGCGATCCTGATTTTTCAGGACATTGCTGACATAAAGGCCGAAATCTAGGTCCTCGCGAGTGGTGCTGGGCGCCGCAGCGATATGCGACACCACCCGGTTGTAGTCAGACCGATAGATGACTTGAATCGGCGGATCGGTGTCCAGAGACAGTTGCGCCTTGTTCTTGGTCACCAATTGCCAGGACGCCGTGACGTCGTCAGTCAGTGTTGTCACTCCGACCTCTTCGAGAAAGAATTTCAGCGAATTTCCTTCTCGATAAAGGACGGCGAGTTTGCGATTGAGTATCGAATAGTGACCGCTCGGCGGGGTATACCGGTTCGGGGCGACCGAGCGCCGGTAGACCCGAAGATCGCCCTCGCTGGGCTGGAAATCCGCCACCTTCGAAGGCTCATCGTAAGAGTAGACCCGCATCACCAAACCCCTGTCTTCGCCATCGATGTCGCTGGCTGGACAGTATCCAATCCGGGTGCACGGTGGGCCCGCTCAGTGGCCGCGGACGGTCAGCCGGGGTTGGCTCGGGAAGTTCACCTCATCGAACAGCACCCACCGGACGACGGTGATCTCGTACAGCCGCGAGCGCGGAGCCAGGCAGGGGCCGGCCGGCCGGGGGACCGGCGGTGGCGTCCGGGTGGTGGCTTCAGGCACCGCTCGGGCGTGCGGGAGCAGGGCGGCGGCCCGCGGCCACCGGGCGACGAAGGCCACCGCAGCCTCCGGCAAGTCGGCCTCAGGAACCTCCCGGGCCAAGCCGGTCAGGGTCACCCCGCGAACGCGCTCACCGAGGCCGGTCGGCACCTCGAGCGCGATCGAGCCGGCGACCCGGGGATCGCAGCGGATATTGATCGCATGCTCGCGATCCTCGCGAGACAGAAAATACAGCCGGTCCGGCTCGAACTCCGGCTGGAACCAGACGTGGCAGATCGCCGGGAAGCCGGCGTCGCCGAGCGTCGCCACCTGCATCAGGGCTGCGGCGGCGACCCCGTCCACGATCAGCCGGCGAGGGTCGGCGTCAGGCATGCCGAGGAGCCGGTAGATGCACCTCGTTCGCCGAGATCGGTGCGGTCGCGGCGGCTGCCACCGCAGACGTCGAGGGCAAGGGCTTGGCGTAGGTCTCGTGCATCACGGCCCGCCATTCCGCTACCGAGGCCGTGGCGGCATGCCGGTCAGTGAGCAGGCGGTCGAACTTTCGAGCTCGCTTGCGGACCGTCGCGCTGGGATAGGTACGTGGGTCCAAGGCCGTACTGGCCGCATACCGGCACCCCTCGTCCAGTTCCCCGGAAAGCACCAGAGCGCTTGCCCGCTCGAATCTGACCAACGCCGGTTCGGTGGTCTCCCGCAGGTCATAGAGCTTCAGGGCCTTGTTCGCGGCCGTGATGGCCTCCTGCGTCTCGCCCAGTTCCACGTAGGCGGTCGCCTCGTAGAACGCCTGCTTCTCGGAGACGAACGAGAAGATTCCGGGACGTACGAGCGAGGGCGCGGAATTCTCCAGCGCGGCCTGGCCCCGGTCGAAGGCCCGACGCGCCGCGTCCGAGTTCCCGAGGACGGCATGTGCCTTGGCATTGAAGCCCCAGAGCCAGGCCACGGCCGGGCTGGCGGCAAGCCGCCGGTCGGAGCGCTCCAGCCGGGCGGTAGTGATCCGGAGGACGCCGTGCGGGTCGTCGGAATAGGTCGGAATGTACGATTGCCCGGCCAGGGCGATATCGGCGAAGTACCGATCGCCGATATCCACAGCGGCGTGGTAAGCCGTTCGGTACCACATGGTCGCCAGTTCGAAGTTTCCTTGATTGAAAAGGATTTCGCCGACCACGGTGGCGAACTGGGCTCCGGTACGGACCAGGCGTACCCGGTGCGCGGTCTTCTGCTGCTCCCGGACCAGGCGCCGTACGCTGCGGAAATGGCTGACCGTGGTACTGAGAATCTTGGTCGGCACGACCTGGATCACTTCGACGCCGAGTCGCTCGGCGGTGGCTTCGAAGTAGTCGAGCCGCTCGGTACTGATATTGCTGGTGTCGAGCGCGCTGTTCATGGCATCAGGTTCGCTGTCGAGTGCCTCGACCAGGCTGCCCATGAGTAACGCGCCGCCGGCCCGAAGCGCGGTTCGACGAAGCACGTGGTCCTCCCCCTGCTCGGATTGTTCTCGCTCCTGATCCCCGGTTTCCCAGGAGCGTGGGGCGAGACCGACCATGGCGCCTGGAATCCGCAGACCGTCCGAGATCCGTTCGATCACGTCGATGTGCATTACTCGCATCTGCAGATCGGACATCAGTTTGCTGACCCGACCCTGGGTGAGGCCGGTAGCCGCGGCTATCTGCGCTTGGGTCGTGCCCTGATGCTGCCGCAATAAACGGAATACCATTCCGAAATCTCGGGACCGCAAGGCCTGCCGGAAATCCATCCGATCTAGCAGCGCGGCACCAAGCACGGCAGTTGCCCCAACCTCTCCGGACATCTCAGACCCCCGTCGTTCTCGTGGCTGGACTCTATCGATAATTACTCAGGACGACCCGCCGGCCATACCAGGACTGTATATCGGGCTGGTATTCCGGATAGGTGCCCACCAAATCAATGATCGAATTCAGCGGGATCCGCGGCACCGTCTCCATGCGGGAGTCGCGGATCCCGCCTCCAAGCCGATGGCTCGGACGCCTTCTTGTGAGATAACCGGACTGGTAGTGGCGGAAGTTGCAGTAGTGACAGAAGTTGCAGCTATTGGCAGGAATTTCAGCAGGAGGTCGAGAAACGTGAAGCCGATTCTGTTCGGCTATCAGACGGTCCGGTCGAGTACCCCGGCCGAAGCGGTGGCAAAGGGCCGCGAAGAACTCGCTGCCTTCGCTATCCGGGAGGGCTTCGCGCTCGGCGAGGTATTCGTCGAACGGGACGTCGATCGGCCGTGTTCGGCGCTGGCAGCGTTGATCGCGGCAGCCCGTCGCTCTCCGGTCGCGGCGGTGGCGGTGCCGACCACCGATGACCTGGGCAGACTGCCGCGAGTGCGCTGGCTGATGCGATACCGGCTGGAACGGGAGGCCGGGGTTCGAGTGCTGGTGGTGCGTTCCCAGTAGGCTCGCGTCGTGGGCATTCAGATCTCCCCGAGCATCCTGTCGTCCGATTTCGCCCGGCTCGATCGCGAACTCGGTCGAATCAGCACCGCCGACTGGGCGCACGTCGACGTGATGGACAACCATTTCGTGCCGAACCTCACCCTCGGCCTGCCGGTCGTCGAGGCCCTGGTGAAGGTCTCGCCGATCCCGATCGACTGCCACCTGATGATCGACGCGCCGGATCGATGGGCGCCCGGCTATGCCGAGGCCGGTGCCGGCAGCGTCACCTTCCACGCGGAGGCGGCCGCGGCGCCGATCCGGCTGGCTCGAGAGCTGCGCCGGCTCGGCGCGCGGGCCGGGGTCGCATTGCGGCCGGCCACTCCGGTGGAGCCGTTCCTCGAACTCCTGCCGGAGATCGACCTGCTCCTGGTGATGACGGTGGAGCCGGGGTTCGGCGGGCAGAGCTTCCTCGATGTCTGCCTGCCGAAGATCCGCCGAGCTCGGCAAGCCATCGCTGGATCCGGACTCGACGTCTGGCTCCAAGTGGACGGCGGGGTGTCCGAGAAAACGATCGAACGCTGCGCCGAGGCCGGGGCAGACGTATTCGTCGCCGGATCGGCGGTCTACGGCGCGGAGGATGCCGCCGCGCAGATCGAACACCTCCGCGCGCTGGCCACCGCCGCCTGCTGAGGCTCGCTGACGGGCCGTCACGGCTGTGCTCGTGTGCGTCGTCCCGCCGGGGCTCGCGTGCGTCGTCACGGCGATGCGGCCGACCAGCTATCGCCGGACCAGGTATCGCCGGACCAGATCTGGTCGGCCCAGGTTCGGCCGGTCCAGGTCTGCCCGGCCCACGTGCGACCGGCCCAGGTCCGGCCCGCCCAGGTCCGGCCGTTCCAGGTCCGCCCGGCCACGGACTCGGTGTCAGCGGTGAAGCCGGAACCGATCCAGACAGTGCCGTTGAAGGCGCCGAGGGGCAACGCCCAGGCGCGCTGACCCGCCGTGAGCGACGCCATCGTCCGGCTGTCCCAGGGTCGGCCGAAGATGTCCTGCTCGCCGGTCAGGGCCACCCCGTCGAGGGACACCGACTGAGTGCCTCGGGCGCCCTGCAAAGTCCCCAGCCCGGTGGCGATTCGACTGCCGGTTCGACTCTGAGTCGAGGTCTGGGTGGCGCCCCAGTGACCGGTGGAGAAGGCAGCCCGACGGGTCGCCATCGCCAGGTTGATCTCGCCGTTGCCCTCAGCGGCTCGGTTGCCGGCCAGCGGCGTGGCGCTGTACACCAGCAGCTCGCGAATCTGAAAGGCCGACAGATCCGGCCACTTCTGCCACACCAGAGCCGCAGCGCCGCTGACCACGGCGGCCGCCTGCGACGTCCCGCTGCCCCGGAGGTATCCGGCCCCGATCTGGGCATCCGGATAGTGCGTGGTCAGGTAGGCGTCGGTGGCCGCCGGGGCGACGATCCCCACCCCCGGGGCCACTACATCCGGATGCCGCGAGCCCAAGGCCGAGTCGCTGTGCTGGGAGAAGCCGGGTACCCGATCGTCGCTGTACCCGTCGGTTCCCCTGGTATCCACCGCTCCGACCGCGAGCACGTGTGGGTTGTACGCCGGATCTGCCAGACCACGAGCCCGCTCGCCGTCGTTGCCGCCGGCCACCACCACGAGGATCCCGACCTGACCAGCCACCTCGGCCGCCTGGGCCAACGGATCCTCAGTCCAGGACTGCGTGCTGTCGGTGCCGAACGACAGATTGAGGATCTTGATGTTCAGGCCGTCTCGGTGCCGATTCTGCACGACCCAGTCGATCGCGGCGATCAACTGGGAGACGTCGACAGCGCCGTCCCGGGCTCCGACCTTGACGCTCACCAGCCGGGCGTCCGGTGCCATCCCGTAAAAGTGCTTCAGGTCCTTGGCGTACTCGGCACCGGTTGCCCGAGGGGTCTCCCGGCCGGCGATGATGCTGCTCATATGGGTGCCGTGGCCGAACCCGTCGAGGTAGCGCCGATCCGGGTCCTGACTGTCGAACGACAGGTCCGGCCCGATGACGACCTTGTTCGGATCCGCCAGCGCCGGCACCGGCGCGACTCCGGTGTCGATCACCGCGATATCCACCCCGGAACCGGTTACTCCGGCCCGCCACAGGGACTGCGCCCCGGTGCTGCGGGTGACGTTGGTCAGTGACCCAGGTTGGCCGGCCGGATCGAAATCGAGCTCCAGGGGGCGGGCGATTCGGTCTGGGCTGACGCCGAGGACGCCGGGGAAATCGCGCAGTGCCTCGATGCTTTCCCGCGGCAGCTGGGCCACCAGCATGCCCAGAGCGGGCTGGACCGTTTGCACCCGGCCACCGACGGCGTCGATCCGCGCAGCTACCGCCGCGACCCGATCGAGCCCGGGCGGTGATCCCGCCTGCGTGAACTGAACGATGAAGCTCGCAGGTTCGACCGAGTTCGCGGCCTGACTCACGCGGTCGGCCGAGCTGGCGTGGTGGGCGGGATTCGTGAGGTCGACCGGACTCGAGGTCGAGAGGGCGACGCCCGCCGTCGCGGTGAGCGTGAGCGCGGCCAGTAACACTCGATACCCGGCGTGATGGCTACTCATGCAGGAGAGTGCATCACTCTTTGTAATTGAATGGCGGGAACTTTGCCGGTTTGGCACTGGACGGTCTTGAAGGTCCCCGCATTTCAGACAGGGGCCGGGGGAGAAGGTCCGGTTTGCCCGCTGTTGTCGGAGCAGCAGCACCGTCCGGATCGTTCAACTACCCGGTCCGGTGTGGCCTGCGGAACTTTGCGGCTCGATGCGGGAACATCCGCTAGCTGGCAGACTGTTGAGCAGTTTCGACACAAGACAACGACAATGCAGTAACAGCAATGCGTGCTCCGGGGTCGGTGTAATTCCGAACCGGCGGTTATAGTCCGCGACCCGACCGCAGCCAGCGGCCGGTTGACCTGGTGAAACTCCAGGACCGACGGTGAAAGTCCGGATGGGAGGCAGCACGCGGCGATGAGCAGGAGCCATCCGACGGATGGCGTCTCTGCCCGTCGCCGGATGACGCATCGGTGCAAACCGGTCCTGTCATGACCCCCGGAGCCCGCCTATGGCGCGGCAGGAGGGTCAATGTTCACCGGCATCATCGAAGAGCTCGGCCACGTGGTCGAACTCGTTCCCGGCGCGGATTCCGCCCGGGTGACCGTACGCGGGCCTGTGGTCACCGCGGATGCGGTTCCCGGCGCGTCGATCGCGGTCAACGGGGTTTGCCTGACCGTCGTCGATCTGGCCGGTGACACGTTCACCGCCGATGTGATGGCCCAGACCCTCGCGTTGACCTCCCTGGTCACTGCTGCCCCCGGGGTAGCGGTCAACCTTGAGCGGCCGGTTCTGGCCGGCGGGCGACTGGGCGGGCACATCGTCCAGGGGCACGTGGACGGCACCGGCACGGTGGTGGATCGAGTGCCCGGCGACGGTTGGGAATTGGTGCGGGTCGCCGTCCCCGCCGCGCTGTCCCGATACATCGTCGCGCAGGGCTCGATCACGATGGACGGCGTCTCGTTGACCGTCGCCGAACTCGAGGACAAGCCCGAGGGCGGCAGCGTCGTCACCGTCTCCTTGATCCCCGAGACGCTCAGCCGAACCACCCTCGGCCATCGGGCCCTGGGTGAATGGGTCAACCTGGAGGTTGATGTGCTCGCCAAGTACGTGGAACGGCTCACCACGAACCAGGTGGCAGCGCGATGACCATCACCACTGAGCCGGCCGCCGAGGCAGTGATTGCCCTGGACAGCGTGCCGCTGGCGATCGATGCCCTGCGGCGCGGACTCCCCGTGATCGTCGTCGATGACGCCGACCGGGAGAACGAGGGCGACGTGATCCTGGCTGCCGTGCACGCCACCGAGGAGTGGGTGGGCTGGACGATCCGCTACACCTCCGGGGTGCTGTGCGCGTCGATGCCCGACGCGCTGGCCGACCGACTCGGTCTGCCACTGATGGTGGAGCGCAATGAGGAGTCACTGCGCACCGCGTACACCGTCTCGGTGGACGCCCGAGCCGGGGTGACCACCGGGATCAGCGCCGCCGATCGATCGGTGACCCTGAAGTTGCTCGCCGACCCGGGCACGAAGGTGGACGACCTGGTCCGGCCCGGCCATATCTTTCCGTTGCGGGCTCGAGCCGGCGGCGTCCTGACTCGCCGAGGCCACACCGAGGCGGCCATTGACCTGTGCCGACTGGCCGGTCTGCCGCCGGTCGGCGTCCTGGCCGAGGTGGTCACGGACACCGGGCCGGTGATGCGGTTGCCCGGCCTGCGCGAGTTCGCGGACGCTCACCACCTGCCCTTGATCAGCATCGCCGACCTGGCCGACTATCGGCTGCGCAACGGTGACGCCGTGACCGACGAAGCCCTCGAATCGCCGCCGGCCTCGGTGACTCCGGTGGCCGAACTGGCCGAGGTGGCCGAACTGGCCGAGGTGGCCGAGCGCCCGGCGGGCACTGAGACCGCAGCGGCCGGCCGGCCGGCCCGCGTGCAGCGGGTGGCGGACAGCACCTTGCCGACCCGGCACGGCGACTTCCGGGCCGTCGCGTACCGGGACCTGCTGACCGGACACGAGCATGTGGCGCTGGTCGCCGGGGTGCCGGCCAGTCACGGCGCGCTGGTCAGGGTCCATTCCGAGTGCCTGACCGGGGATGCCTTCGGCTCCAGCCGGTGTGACTGCGGCCCGCAGCTGGACGCCGCGCTGGAGACCATCTCGGTGGCCGGCGGGGTGGTCGTCTACCTGCGTGGGCACGAGGGGCGGGGGATCGGCCTGCTGGCGAAGCTGACCGCGTATCAATTGCAGGACGCCGGCCTCGACACGGTGGCCGCGAACACCGCGCAGGGTCTTCCGGTGGACGCGCGGGAGTACGGTGCGGCGGCGGCCATCCTGGACGATCTCGGCCTGGACGACGTCCGGTTGCTGACCAACAATCCGGCCAAGATTGTCGGGCTCGCCGAGCACGGGGTGACCGCCACGGAGCGAGTTTCACTCCAGGTGGGCCAGAACCAGCACAACCGCGAATACCTGATCACGAAGCGGGATCAGATGGGGCACCAGCTCGACATGTCCGAAAGTGCGATGAACGAGCGAAGCGAGGGACGGCGATGAGCGGCGACGGGGCACCGACGATTGCGGTGGACGGCACCCACCTGCGGATCGGCCTGGCGTACTCCGCCTGGCACGAGCCGGTGATGACCGGGCTGCTGTCCGGGGCCCGCCGGGCGTTGGAGCAGAGCGGGGTCGCCGAGGTGGTTGAGGTGTCGGTACCGGGCAGCTTTGAGTTACCGGTCGCCGCCGCCCGGCTCGCGGCGTCCGGGCTGGATGCCGTCGTCGCGCTCGGAGTCGTGATCCGTGGCGGGACCCCGCATTTCGAGTACGTCTGCTCGGCGACCTCGCATGCCCTGGCCGAACTCAGCACCCGAACCGGGGTCCCGATCGGCTTCGGCCTGCTCACCTGCGACACCGTTGAGCAAGCGCTGGAACGATCCGGGCTACCGGGGTCGGGGGAGGACAAGGGGCACGAGGCGGCTACCGCGGCGGTGGCGACCGCGGTCGCGCTGCGTGGGCTGCCGCTCCCGGCTGCAGCGGTGTACGTCTGAACTGAGGGAACCCATAGGCTCGACCCGTGAAAACGTTCGAGGCCTTGTTCGCCGAGCTGACCGACCGCGCCACCACCCGACCCGAAGGGTCGGGCACGGTCGCCGCGCTGGACGCCGGCGTCCACACGATTGGCAAGAAGGTGGTCGAAGAGGCCGCCGAGGTCTGGATGGCGGCGGAGTACGAGTCCGCGGATCGGACCGCCGAGGAGATCTCCCAGCTGCTGTACCACCTGCAAGTGCTGATGATCGCCCGTGGTCTGACCCTGGACGACATCTACAGCCACCTGTGAGCGCCCGGTGTCACGAGCGTCGCACGGCCCACGAACCATGGACGCCGTGAGCGAC
The DNA here is from genome assembly GCA_035474375.1 of Kineosporiaceae bacterium. Classification (GTDB taxonomy): domain Bacteria; phylum Actinomycetota; class Actinomycetes; order Actinomycetales; family Kineosporiaceae; genus JANNPJ01. The sequence goes on from DATINJ010000003.1 coordinate 28,574, forward strand.
TCCGGGCGGGCCGCCCTGCATGCGCCCTTTCGTTCCCGTCGGGGCCGGGTGATCGGCTGGGTCGCGGCGATCGGTCAGGGTGTCGTCCTGCTCGCGGCCGCCGCGATCCTGCCCTGGTCAGGCCCGAATACCGTCGGCTGGTACGACCGGTTCGGCTTCGTCGTGGTGGCAGCGCTGATCGGTGGCGGCCTGTACCGGCTGGCGTCGGTCAGCGCTGTGCCCTCCGAGACCGGGCTGGTGGTTCGCAATGTGCTGCTCACCCGGAACCTGGAATGGGCCGAGATCCTGGGCATCCACTTCGGAACCGGAGATTCCTGGGTGCTGCTGGACCTGTCCGACGGCGACACCCTGGCAGTGATGGCGATCCAGCGAGCCGACGGACAGCGGGCAACGGCCGAGGCCAGCCGCCTGGCCACGCTGATGGCGCTGTACGCGCACCGCCCGTCGGACGGCTAACCGACAGGCTGACGCAAGATCGCCAGCTATGCCCGCTGATGAGCCGTTCAAGCGCTCGGCAGTGGGCACAGCTGGCGATCACCCTCGGCGGCTACTTGGCTGCCGCGACCGCCGCGTCGACGGCTGCCTTCAGGTTCGCCGCCGTCGGCTCCTTGACCTCGGTGCCGTTCACCAGCACCCGGGGCGTTCCGGTCAGGCCGTCCTTGGATGCTTGCTCGGTGGCCCGCACAGTCCAGCTCTTGTAGGTCAGGTTCTTCACCGCCGTCGTCATCGCGGCTTTCGGGGCTCCGGCGGTGACCGCCAGGTCGATCAGCCGCTGGTCGGTGAGACCCGGCCCGTTCTCCGCCGGCTGCTCGGCGAAGAGCGCCTTGTGATAGGCGGGAAAGGCCGACGGTGTGGAGTTGACCAGCGCAGCTACCGCGTTCAGCGAGCGAGTGGAGTAGTTGTCCTCCGAGGCGCGATCCAGGATCGACACCGGCCGGTAGTCCACCTTGACCGTTCCCGCCTTCACCCAGGCGTCGATCTGAGTGGTGTTGAGCTGCTCGAACTCGTTGCAGACCGGGCACTGGAAGTCCTCGTACGTGACCAGGGTCACCGGGGCGGAGGCATCACCGACGACGATCGAGTTGCTCGGGCCGAGGTTGCCCGGGGTGGCCGCGTCGGCGGCGACCGTCTCCCGGCGGGCGTTCTGCACCACGACGAAGACACCGATGCCGAGCAGCAACACCGCCAGCACCGCACCTGTGACGATCAGCATGCGACGGCGGGCTTCCGCCTTCGCCGCTTGGGCTCGCATTGCCGCGGCCTTGGCCTGACGGTCTTCCCGGGTCGCACTGCCACTGCTCACTGCTGAACTCCGATCGAATTGCTCGTGGATGCGTCGTCATCGTCGTCGTGCTCGTGGAAGTCGTCCGGATCGAGGTCCGGCTCGATCTGCAGTCCGAGGGCCGCGTCGAGCGACCAGCGGCTCACCGGTCGCCGGATCAGCCAGCCGGCCGCGATCATCAGCACCGTGTTCAGGACCAGTTCTCGGACGTACCCCGGAACCGGGTTGGCGGTCAGCCCGCCGTTGCCGAAGCACCCGCACTCGATGGACAGGCCACGCGCCCAGGCTGAGGCGACGCCGAGGAAGAAGGCAGCGCTCAACGGCACCGTGATGATCGCCGCGACCCGGGTCAGCAGTCCGGTCAGCAACAGGGCGGCGAGCGCGAGCTCGAGCACCGGCAGTCCGGCACCGATCGTCGGAATGATCGCCTCCGGCAGCAGCTGGTAGGCGCGAACAGCGCGGATCGTTCCGTCGATGTCCACCACTTTGGTGAAACCGGAGAAGGCGAAGACCGCTCCGATCACAAGCCGGGCCGCTGTACCGACCCAGCGCACTTCGATGCGTCGTCCTGGATTGCCCACCTGATTGCCTACCTGCTGTGACACGGTCGTCAGGTTACGCCCCGATCCTGTGGCTCCAGCCTGAGGTCCGCTCGGCCGCGCGGGTCGTGCTCGGCGAAGTACCGGTTCTCCTGGTCGGCCCAGCGCTGCCAGTGCGGGCGGTAGGCCTCACCGTCCCGAGCGATTCCGCGTTCGAAGCGCAAGGTTGCCGGGGCGTCCAACCAGACCAGCAGCGACAGGTACGGCGCGCACGGCAGTGATCCGGCCCCGACACCCTCAACGATCAGTACCGGCGGTGCTGGTCCGGTCCGGACGTGGACCCACTCCGCGTACTCGTCGCGCTCCCAGTCATACCGGTGATAGCCGATCGGCCTGCCCTCGGCTAGCGGTTGCAGTACCCACTCGACCAGCCGGGGAACGCTGTCGGCCAGTCCGTCCCAGCCGGGGTAGATGCTGTCCAGGTGGACGACGGGCACTGGGCTCGACTCGCGGTGGACAGCGGCGTCGGCCGGGGCGGGGTCGCTGAGGGCGGTCTCGGCCAGGGCAGCGCGGACCGCAGCCGTCAAGGTGGTCTTGCCGGCTCCGCTGGGCCCGTCGATCGCCAGCACCCGGGTGCGGCCGGCCCGCGCCGGAGCCGCCCGGAGGAGTTCGATGATCCGGGTGGAGGCGTGGATCATTTGCTGGACACTACGCTGGTGGGGTGTCGGTTGCCGTTCGTGTCATCCCCTGCCTGGACGTCGATGGTGGGCGGGTCGTCAAAGGTGTCAATTTCGAAGGCCTTCGGGACGCCGGGGATCCGGTCGAGCTGGCCCGCCGGTATGACGCCGAGGGGGCCGACGAGCTGACCTTTCTCGACGTCACCGCTTCCTCCGCCGGGCGAGAGACGATGTACGACGTCGTGGCTCGAACCGCCGAGCAGGTCTTCATCCCGCTCACCGTCGGTGGTGGCGTGCGGTCGGTGGACGATGTGGACCGGTTGCTGCGGGCCGGCGCCGACAAGGTCGGGGTGAACACCGCGGCGATCGAGCGACCGGAACTGATCCAAGAGGTGGCGCACCGCTTCGGTGCCCAGGTGCTGATGCTCTCGGTGGACGCCCGCCGATGCCTGCCCGGCACGGTGACGCCCTCCGGGTTCGAGGTCACCACGCACGGCGGTCGGCGCGGCACCGGCATCGATGCGGTGGACTGGGCGGCCCGGGGTGCCGAGCTCGGGGCCGGGGAAATCCTGCTCAACTCGATGGACGCCGACGGCACCAAGAACGGCTTCGACCTGGAGTTGATCCGGCGGGTTCGAGAAGAGGTCGGGGTTCCGCTGATCGCCAGCGGTGGCGCCGGCGCAGTGGAACATTTCCCGCCGGCTGTCGCGGCCGGCGCCAACGCGGTGCTGGCGGCCAGCGTCTTCCATTTCGGTGAGCTGACGATCGGCAAGGTGAAGGACGCGCTCCGAGCCGGCGGCGTCCCAATCCGCTAGCCCAACCCCCGCCCTTCTAAGACAGTGGCGATCATGCACGGTTGCCCGTCTATGGCTCGCGATCATGCACGGTTGCCCACCTCAAGGCCGAGCAACCGTGCATGATCACCGCAGTCAATCTGGCCCTCGGGGACGCCATGAGGCGTGAAGATGCGGCTATCTTCCGGTCAGAAGTTTGGGCAGGGCGGAATAAGAGCCAGCAGGGTCGGTAAGCGGGTCAAAATAGGCGACCACTTCGCGAGCCAGACGGGCGCACCGGGTTACAGGTTGACCGGGCTACAGGTTGAGGGAGAGCGTGCGAAAGGCGGTCACCGCGTCGTCCGGGCCTTCGATCTGGACCTCGGCCTGGTCCTTGCGGCCGCAGCCGTACAGCGTCAGCTCGGCCGGTTCGCCGACCAGGTCGATTCCCTCACCGTTGGCGCGGGAGACGACCTGCCGGGTCCGTCCGTCGGGCGTGCGCAGGGTGACCGAGACCGGTGAGCTGCGGAACAGCATCCGCCCCATTTGGCCGATCTGCGCCCAGAGTGCGTCCTGCCGCGCGGCCGGTAGCTCTCGCGGGGTCCAGCCGGGACCGGCTCGCCGGACATCCTCGCGGTGCACGAAATGCTCCACCAGATTCACCCGGGAATCCACGCCGGGGAACGCCATCGGGCTGCCGAACGGAGGGCCGGCTCGAAACGCGGCAACCAGCTCAGGATAGGGTTTAGTGGCGTAATTGCCCTGAATTCGATCGGTCCAGCTGGACAGCGCCGGGATCACCAGCCCGAGTGCGGCATCCGGCCGCCGTTCCCGGCTGACCAGGTGGGCTACCAGCTCGGTAGTGGTCCAGCCGTCGCAGAGGGTGGGCAGGTGCGGGCCGGCGTGAGCGAGCTCATCGGCCAGAGCTTCACGCTCGGCTGCGGAATGCGAGGGCATTTCCTCACCTTGACATACCCGGTCGGCCATCACGAGCCGGCCCCGCCCGACCGATCTGTTTCGCCCGTCTTCAGGAGGTTTCTGCAGTGTCTTCACGTCCACCGGCTGACCGCACGGTGATCCGAGGCCTGCGGGTGGTCTGGATGGGGGTCCGGCAGGAACCAAGGATCTTCGCGGTATCCGTGATCGGTTCGGCGCTGTACGGCGCCGGGACCGCAGGTGGTGGCTGGGTGCTCGGTCGGATCACCGATTCGACGCTGGCCCCGGCATTCCAGGCGGGCCGGATCAGCGGCGCCGATCTGGCCCGGACCGGGGCCGTGCTGGCCGGGGTGGCACTGCTGACGGCGATCGGTGTGGTCGCCCGCCGGGCTGCCGCCGGGGTCACCATGTACCGCTTGCAGGCCCGCTACCGGCGGGCGCTGACCAGGCAATATCTGCGGCTACCGCTGGAGTGGCACCACCGGCACCCGGCCGGATTGTTGCTGTCCAACGCGAACGCGGATGTCGAGGCGACCTGGCAGGTGATGGCCCCGCTGCCGATGGCGATCGGGGTGCTGGTGATGCTGTTCGTGGCCGCGGTCGCGATGCTCCTCGCCGACCCGGTGCTGGGCGCCGTCGGCCTGTTGGTCTTGCCGCTGGTGGTGCTGGCCAACACGGTCTATCAGCGGCGGATGTCGCCGGCCGTGATGTACGCCCAGCGACTGCGCGGCGAGGTGTCAACGGTCGCGCACGAGAGCTTCGAGGCGGCCTCGGTGGTGAAGAGCCTGGGACGGGAGTCGGCCGAGACCGAGCGGTTCGCTACCTCAGCGGACCGGCTGCGAGCGGCGAACGTCACAGCTGGGTCCTTGCGTGCCCTGTTCGACCCGGTGATGGAGGCGATTCCCACCCTCGGCACGCTGACCGTGCTCGGGGTCGGCGCCTGGCGGGTGGCCAGCGGCGGCGCCGAGACCGGTGACCTGGTTCAGGTCACGTACCTGCTGAGCCTGGTGGCGTTCCCGCTGCGAGCGATGGGCTGGGTGCTGGGCGAGTTGCCGCGAACCGTGGTGGGTTGGGAACGGGTCTCCGCGATCCTGGCCGAGCGCGGCGAGATGCCGTACGGCGACCAGCCGGCTCCCGGCGTCGGGCCGGTGTCGCTGGGGCTGGAGGCGGCCGGGTACGCCTACCCGGCCGAGGACGGCGCCCGGTATCCGGTGCTGCACGACGTCCACCTGGATGTGGTGGCCGGGCGCACGCTGGCGATCGTCGGGCCAACCGGTTCCGGAAAGACGACGCTGGCCACGCTGCTGGTCCGACTGGTCGATCCGACGTCCGGTCGGGTCCTGCTGGACGGCGTCGACCTGCGCGGGTTGCGCCGGGGGGCGGTCGCCGAGGTCGCGGCCCTGGTTCCGCAGGGAACCTTCGTGTTTCACGACTCGGTTCGCGGCAACGTCGGTCTGGGTGCGGACGACGTCACCGACGCCGACATCTGGCGAGCCTTGACCGTGGCCCGGGCGGACGGTTTCGTCCGTGATCTTCCGGCCGGTCTGGACACCGTTGTCGGCGAGCGCGGTGCCGACCTGTCCGGTGGTCAGCGGCAACGGATCGCGCTCGCCCGGGCGCTGGTCCGCACCCCGCGACTCCTGGTGCTGGACGACGCGACCTCGGCCATCGATCCGCGGATCGAGTCCGAGATCCTGGCCGGACTGGGCGGTTCCGGTTCGACGGACGATCCGACCACGGTGGTGGTGATCGCCTACCGGCAGGCGACGATCGGGCTGGCCGACGAGGTGGCTTATGTCGAGCGGGGTCGAATCCTGGATCGGGGCACTCATCAGGAACTGATCGAGCGCAGCCCCGGCTATCGCCGCCTGGTCACCGCCTACGAGCATCGGGGTGAGGACGGCGGGGACGATCCCGGCGGGATGGACGTCTCAGAACTGGAGCGAACGGAAGCCGGGGCGCAGTTGGAGCAGGATTTGGAAGAAGGTCTGACCCGATGAGTTCGAGCACGATTGCCGCCTCCGGGGCGTCGAGTACCGCCGGGGCACCGAAGCTGAGTGCGATCCAGGTGCTTCGCCGCGGCGTTGCGGTGTCCCCGGAACTGTTGCGCGGGGCCTGGATCACGCTCGGTCTGTCCCTGCTGGCGACCTGCGGCCGGGTGGTTGTCCCGATCGCGGTTCAGCAGACCATCGACCGCGGGATCATGCGAGCCGACGGTCCGAAGCCGGGCCTCGTGGTCGCGCTGGTGGTGGCGGCCATGGTCGGCGTCGCGATCACCGCGGTGGCCTCGTACGTCAGCAATGTGCGGCTGTTCCGGGCCACCGAAGCCGGGCTTAAAACGTTGCGGGTGAAGGCGTTTCGGCATATTCATGACCTGTCGGTGTTGACCCAGAACAGCGAGCGCCGAGGTTCTCTGGTGGCCCGGGTGACCAGTGACGTCGACACCATCTCGACGTTCGTGCAGTGGGGTGGCCTGTTGCTGGTGCTCTCGGCCGGGCAGCTGCTGATTGCCACCGGGTTGATGGCGATCTACTCCTGGCAGCTGACCCTGCTGGTCTGGGCCTGCTTCCTGACGTTGTTCCTGGCCGTCAAGCCGTTGCAGCGAAGGGTGTCCCGGGCCTACGGCGGGGTCCGGGAGCGGGTCGGCGACATGCTCGGCGCGATCTCGGAGGCGGTCGTCGGCGCGGACACGATCCGCGCGTACGCCGTCGAGGATCGCACCCAGCGGCGGATCGACGACGCGATCGACCAGCATCGGGCGACCGCGGTCCGGGCCCAGTTGCTGGTGGCCGCCTCGTTCACCGGTGGGGTGCTGATGTCCGGCCTGGTGGTGGCCGCTGTCGTGGTGGTCGGGGTGAAGATCGGCGTTGGCGGGGAGATGACCCTCGGCCGGCTGCTGGCCATCCTCTTCCTGGTGCAGTTGTTCACCACGCCGGTCCAGATGGGGACCGAGGTGCTGAATGAGCTGCAGAACGCGGCGGCCGGCTGGCGGCGGGTCCTGAGCGTGCTGGACACCAGGGCGGACGTCGCCGACCCCGGTGTCGACGGGGAAGACCTGCCGCGCGGGCCGATCGGCGTCCGGTTCGAGAACGTGTCCTTCGCCTACCCGGACGGTCCACCGGTGTTGCAGGACGTCGACCTGGTGATCCCGGAGCGGGCCCGGGTCGCGATCGTCGGTGAGACCGGTTCGGGGAAGACGACTTTGGCGAAATTACTGACCCGGCTGATGGACCCGGCCTCGGGTCGGGTGCTGCTGGACGGCGTGGACCTGCGCCGGATCCGGTTCGAGAACCTCCGAGCCAGGGTGGTGATGGTGCCGCAGGAGGGCTTCCTGTTCGACCTGAGCCTGGCCGACAACATTGCTTGGGGCAGCTCCGGGGCCACCCGCGAGGACGTCATTGCGGCGCTGACTGAACTACACCTGCTGGACTGGGTGAACTCGCTGCCGCGCGGGCTGGACACCCCGGTCGGCCAGCGCGGCGAATCGCTGTCGGCAGGGGAGCGGCAGCTGGTCGCGTTGACCCGTGCCTACCTGGCGGATCCGGACCTGCTGGTCTTGGACGAGGCCACCTCGGCGGTGGACCCGGCGACCGAGGTCCGGCTGCAGGCCGCCCTGGAAGGGGTGACCCGGGGGCGTACCTCGGTCGCCATCGCGCACCGCCTGAGCACCGCCGAAGCGGCGGATCTGGTGGTGGTCGTGGACCGGGGCCGGGTGGTGGACGTCGGACCGCACGACTCGCTGCTGGAGCGGTGCGAGATCTATCAACGGCTGTTCGCCTCCTGGCGGAGCCAGACCCGCTCGGCGGATCCGGCCCCGGCCGGCTAGCGGCGAACTCAGCTCTCGGCCTCGGGCTCGACCTCGGGTTCGGAGCCGCCGATCTTCGGCAACCGGTTGAGGACGTCGCGGCGGCGGCGCCGCAGACCGGCCCGGACCCGGACATTCAACAGGTCGGCCAACTGGCGGCTGGTCAGCTTGTCGGCCGGCAGTCGCCGGATGCTGATCGCGTCGGAGCCGGGCAGGCCTGGAGTGAGCTTCTCCGGCTCGTCGGGGAAGTACAGCGTGCCGGCGGTGGCGCGCGCCACGACACCGAGCAACGCCTCCACCGCCACGTCGATCGGAATCTCGGTCGGGGTGGTGGTGGCGCCGTTCATCGCCGGGGCCACCGGCTTGGCCAGCAGGTCCAGGTCACCGACGACCCGAAGGCCGGACGGCCGGAGGGCGTCGATCGCGGTCACGTAACCGGCTCCGAGTTCGGTGGCGCGATCCAAAGCCCATGCCGGGGTGGTCATCTTGCTGGCATCGCGCGGCGGGGTGTACCGCTCGACGGATCGCAGAATCGCCCCGTACCGCATCAGGTCGGCGTACTCCGCCCAGGTCACATCCGTGTTCCGGACGACGGAGTTGACCCGGCGGAAGAGTTCCGCCTCGGCCGCGGTCATCGACCGGTTCTGGCGGTCCGCCGGGCTCTCGGCCAGGGTGCCGGTCGGCAGTCCGAGCAGGTCGTCGAAGGCGCGCAACACCAACCCACGGTCGGCATCGTCGATCACGACGATGTTCATCCGCTCCGGCCCGACCGCCGTCGCCCACCGCTCAACCACGGCCGCGTGGTCGTGTCGACGCCAGAACGACGGGGTGACCGTGCGCTTGGGCGGGTCGGCGAGCACCGCCTGCAGCCATTGCTCGTACGGCAGCGCGTGCCCGCTCTTCAGGTACTGCTGCCAGGCCGAGGGCAGGATCTTGCTCAGCGGCCGCAGCGTGACCACAACCCGCAGGTCGTCAGATCCGAGATCTTCAACGATCCGCTCGATCGCCAGCGGATCGGCCTCGCAGAGGAACTCGCTGGACACCACGACCGTGCCGGAGGCGGCCCGCGCCCGCGCCACCAGCCGACGCCAGATTCGGCGAGAGACCAACGCCTCACCCTTGCGCCAGCCCTGACCCAGACCGAGTACTGCCAGCGCGGCCCGAGCCTGTTCGGCCGGGGTGCCGGGCATGGTAATTCCGTAGTCTGCGCTCTCCGGGCTGTTCAGTAACGCGGTCATCGCCGCCTGAACCGCAGTAGTGCCTGTCTTCGGTACGCCAATATGCAAGAGAGTGCCCACAGAGGACATAGTGGCGTGAACCGGCGGTGAAGTGAACGTCAATCCGTTGTGAACCGTCTGTGGGCCCACTCACTCGACTCATTCCGCACCCGTCCCGCCAGCACCACGGGCCGCGACCGCTCGAGGTCAGTGCGAGAATTCCCCGGTGACCGTCTCCAGTACCCCTGCGGACCGGGTGGCCCGATCGCCACTGCCGGCCGACCTCGCCGCCCGGCTCAACCGGAACTCCGACGACCTGGTCTGTGCCGTCGTCCAGCAGTTCGACACCCGGGAAGTCCTGATGGTCGGCTGGATGGACGACGAGGCGCTGAACCGGACCATGTCCACCGGTCGGGTCACCTTCTGGAGCCGCAGCCGCCAGGAGTACTGGCGCAAGGGCGACACCTCCGGGCATCTGCAGTGGGTCAAGTCGGTCGCGCTGGACTGTGACGGCGATGCGCTGCTGGTCACCGTCGATCAGATCGGTGCGGCCTGCCACACCGGCGAGCGGACCTGCTTCGACGCCGACCGGCTCGAGGTTGTGGTGGGCAGCGGATCATGACGACGTCCACCCCGGAGCAGCTCGAACTGCCCGACCTCACCCCCGGCGGCACGTGGCCCAGCCTGGAGACCTTCCGGGCGCTGGCGGTCGACCGCCGGGTGATCCCGGTGGTCCGCCGGTTCCTTGCCGACGGTGAGACTCCGATCGGCGTCTACCGGAAGCTGGCGAACGACCAGCAGGGCACCTTCCTGCTGGAGTCGGCCGAGCACGGCGGGGTGTGGTCGCGGTGGAGCATCATCGGCGCCGCCAGCCGCGCCACCCTGACCGCGCGCGACGGCGTGGCGCATTGGATCGGTGACCCGCCGGCGGGGGTCCCGACCGGTGGTGACCCACTGGCTGCACTGCGCGACACCGTGGACGCGCTGCGCGCTCCCCGGCTACCGGGGCTGCCGCCGCTGACCGGCGGGATGGTCGGATTCGTCGGCTGGGACGCGGTCCGGCGCTGGGAGCGGCTGCCGGACACCACGATCGACGAGCTCGGCGTCCCGGAACTGGCGATGAGTCTGGCCACCGACCTGGCGGTGCTCGATCACAGCGACGGCAGCCTGCTGCTGATCGCCAACGCGGTGAACTACGACGGCACCGATGACCGGGTGGACGACGCCTGGGCGGACGCCGTCGCTCGGCTGGACCGGATGACCATCCAACTCGCCGGCCCCGCACCGAGCACGGTCGCCGTCCATGCCAACCCGACGCCTCTGATCGAGCCGCGCGAGCGCAGCACGGTCGACGAGTACCTGGCCGCCGTCGAGGCCGGCAAGCGGGCGATCGTCGACGGCGAGGTGTTCCAGGTGGTGCTCTCGCAACGCTTCGACCTGGACTGCCCGGCCGACGCGCTGGACGTCTATCGAGTGTTGCGGGCGACGAACCCGAGCCCGTACATGTATCTCTACCGGACCGAGGACGCCCGCGGCCGACCGCTGGCCGTGGTCGGTTCCAGCCCGGAGGCGCTGGTCAAGGTCAGCGCCGGGCGAGCGATCACGCATCCGATCGCCGGTACCCGACCGCGCGGCACCACGGTGAGCGAGGACGTCGAACTCGCCGAGGAACTGCTGGCCGACGACAAGGAGCGGGCCGAGCATCTGATGCTGGTCGACCTGGCCCGCAACGACCTCGCCCGGGTCTGCGTGGCGGGCACCGTCGAGGTGGTCGACTTCATGGAGGTCGAGCGCTACAGCCACGTGATGCACCTGGTCTCCACGGTGGAGGGTGACCTGGCTGCTGGGCAAACGGCCTACGACGTGCTGCGAGCCACCTTCCCGGCCGGAACGCTCTCCGGCGCCCCGAAACCGCGCGCGATGGAACTGATCGACGAGCTCGAACCGGTCCGCCGGGGGTTGTACGGCGGAGTCGTCGGATACCTGGACGTGGCCGGTGACATGGACTTCGCGATCGCGATCCGGACCGCGCTGCTGCGGGACGGCGTGGCACACGTCCAGGCCGGCGCCGGGATCGTGGCCGACTCGGTACCCGAACGCGAGGACGAGGAGTGCCGGAACAAGGCTGCGGCGGTGCTCCGGGCGGTCGCGACCGCCGCGACCCTGCGAGCGCCGCACTTGTGAATCCCGGCCGCACCAGTCGCCTTACCGGCCGCCGGACGGTGGTGCTGCTCACCCTGCTCGGGGCCGGCCTGGTGCTGCTGGCCGGGACCCGGACCTGGGCAACTGTCAAAGTGGACGGCGCCCTGCCGGGCCTGACCACCCTGACCCTGACCGGCGGCCGGGCGGCTCCGGCGCTGATCCCGGTCGCACTGGCCGCGGCGGCCGGCGCGATCGTGCTGGCTACCTCGGCCCGGATTGCCCGGTTCGCGGTCGCCGCGGGTCTGGTCCTGACCGGCGCCGCGGTCGCGGTCGATGCGGCCCGGTTCGCCGTCGATCCGGACGGTGCCGCCAGCGCCGCGGTCTCGGCCAATCTCGGGCTCTTCGACGACGGGTCCAGCCGGGCGAACGGCCGCAGCGCCATTCTCTACGGTTATTCGGACGTCGATTTCACGTTCTGGCCCTGGGTAGCGGTGGTCGGTGGCGGGCTGATCCTGCTGGTCGGCGTGCTGACGACGATCGGCGGCCGGGCCTGGTCCGGGCCCAGCCGGCGGTACGAGCGGGCGCCGGGCCCCGGCGCGGTGCCGCCAGGGTCAGCCGTCCGGTCCGACCTGACGGAACCGACCGGCTCGATCGCCGGGCAGCGGTCGGCTCCGGTGGCCGCGGGCCGCCCCGGATCGTCGCCGGCCGAGACCCCGGCTGCCACCTGGGATGCCCTCTCGCGCGGCGAGGACCCGACGTCATCGCCGGAAGAGCCGACCTGACAGAATGGAAGCCGGTCCGAAAGGGGAGCATCAGATGGCGGGAACGAAGCAGCATCCGGCACCAGATCGACAGCAGCAGCATGATCCATACGGCCACGGCAACTCGGTTGCCGCCTGGACCGCTGTCAGCGTCGTCATGGTGGGTTCGCTCTTGATGTGCCTGGCGGTGGCGCTCGGCTGGGACTATGTCTGGCTCTTCGTCGTCGGGGTAGTAGTCATCGGGTTCGGGCCGATCGCCGGGAAGGTGCTCGGCGCGATGGGATTCGGGTCGAAGGGTCAATCGGTACGTTGATCCGCACCAGCTTCTGACCAGGTCAGCTGCGGATCAGCCGGCAGCCTGCCGGTCCGGTGTGGGGTTCACAATCAGTTTGGGGTTTTAGCAGATGTCCGAATACGGTACGCCGCCGCCGGATCCGGCGAAGGGGTCCGAGCCCGGCCCCGAGCAGCCCGGATCCCAGCCTTCGTTCGGTCCGCCACCGACCTACGGTCAGCCGCCGAGCTACGGTCAGCAGCCGGCTTATGGCCAGCAGCCTCCGCCGTACGGCCAGCAAGAACCGGCCTACGGCCAGCAGCCCCCGCCGTACGGCCAACAGCCTCCGCCGTACGGCCAGCCGCCGCCGATCTACGGCCAGCAGCCGCAAGGCCAGCAGCCTTACGGCCAGCCCGGGTACGGCGGACCGAGCTATTCGGGCTCCTCGATTCCGGCCGGGATCCAGTTCGCCTCGATGCCGCGTCGGCTCGGAGCTCGGCTGCTGGACGGGCTGATCCTCACACTGATCCTCGGCCTGCTGGGTGCCCTGATCTTCGGTGCGGTGTACGCCGGTGGCGGGATGGACGACGTCAGAACCGACCCGGTGACGGATGAACTGATCAATGGTGAAGGGATTTTGGCAGCCACCTTCGGCTGGATGGGCCTGGCCATGCTCGTCACCCTGCTCTACGAGATCGGCCTGCTCGCCGTGCGCGGTGCCACTCCCGGCAAGCAGATCCTCGGGATCAAGGTGCTTCGGGAGCAGGACGGTCAGCTTCCTGGCTGGGGGCCCTCCGTGTTGCGCTGGTTGATTCCGTTCGTCGGAAGCTTCTTCTGCGGGGTCGGCCAGTTCCTGGTCTATCTCTCGCCGTTCTTCGATTCCACCGGCCACAACCAGGGCTGGCACGACAAGGTCGCCAAGACCGTGGTGATCCGGACCTGAGCCCTCGGTCGGTCCTGACCCATCCGCTCGCGGTCGCCGCAGCGGCGGCGGTCGCGGCCGGATACCTGGCCCGGGTGGATCCGAACCAACCTGGGCACTATCCGTCCTGTCCGATTCTGTTCCTCACCGGGCGTTGGTGTCCGGGCTGCGGTGGCCTGCGGGCCCTGCATGATCTTCTGCACGGGCAGATTGCGGCCGCGATCTCGGCCAATCTGGTGGTTGTCCTGATGGTTCCGGTCGCGATGGTGCTCTGGGGCCGTTGGCTGGTCCTCCGGTCGGCGCGGATCGGTACGGAAAGCCGCCTGCGCCGGTCCGTTCCGTCCTGGTTGCTATGGTTTGCGCTGGGGGTTGTTCTGCTCTTCTGGGTGCTGCGGAATCTGCCTGGAACGGCCTGGCTAGCGCCCTGATGAGGGCCTGCTGGAGCCCTCGTCGACCGGGGGTGGCCGAAGCACCTGTTTCTGCTCGGTACCATCGACCTGACTGGCATCGATCGCGACGAGGGAGCCTTGTATGACTGTGCTCGATGAGATCCTCGTCGGCGTTCGCGAGGACCTGGCTGAACGGCAGGCTCGCACCACTCTTGAAGAACTGCAGGAAAAGGCCGGTCAGTTGCCGTCCGCACGACCGGCCGAGTCGGTCCTGCGGCACGGCGACACGGTCAAGGTGATCGCCGAGGTGAAGCGCTCCAGCCCGAGCAAGGGTGCGCTCGCGGCGATCGCCGATCCGGCCGGCCTCGCCGTGGAGTACGAGTCCGGCGGAGCCTGCCTGATCAGTGTGCTCACCGAGAAGCAGCGCTTCGGCGGCAGCCTGGAAGACCTGGTCTCCGTCCGGACCGCGGTCGACGTGCCGGTGCTGCGCAAAGACTTCGTCTTCACCAGCTACCAGGTCTGGGAGGCCCGGGCGCACGGTGCCGACGCGGTCCTGCTGATCGTCGCGGCGCTGGAGCAGGAGGCCCTGGTCTCGCTGGTCGAGCGGGTGGCGTCGCTCGGGATGACCGCGCTGGTCGAGGTGCACGACGAGACCGAGGTCGAGCGGGCAGTCGATGCGGGTGCCCGGGTGATCGGCGTCAATGCCCGTGACCTGCGCACCCTCGAGGTGGACCGGACGACGTTCGCCCGGCTGGCGCCGCGGATCCCGAGCGGGATCGTCCGGGTGGCCGAGTCCGGCGTCCGTGGACCGCACGACGTCCTGGACTACGCCCGTTCCGGTGCCCACGCCGTCCTGGTCGGAGAGAGCCTGGTGACCGGGAAGGATCCGCGAGCCGCGGTCGCCGACCTGGTCGCGGCCGGCTCGCACCCGGCGTTGCGGGCCGCTCGTTCATGAGTGAGAAGACCTCTCATCCGGGCAGCACTCAGGACGGCGCAACCCACCTGCGGGACGTCGTCGGCCCCTACTTCGGCCGTTTCGGCGGTCGGTTCGTCCCGGAGGCGCTGGTCGCCGCCCTGGACGAACTCGAGGCCGCGTTCGCCGCGGCGGTGGTCGACCCGGCGTTCATCGCCGAGCTGGACCACCTGCACCGCACCTACAGCGGTCGCCCGAGCATCCTCACCGAGGCCAAGCGGTTCGCTCAGCACGCGGGCGGAGCGCGGATCCTGCTCAAACGCGAGGATCTCAATCACACCGGCTCGCACAAGATCAACAACGTGCTGGGCCAGGCGCTGCTGACCAAGCGGATGGGCAAGCCGCGGGTGATCGCGGAGACCGGCGCCGGGCAGCACGGGGTCGCCACCGCGACCGCCGCCGCCCTGCTGGATCTCGAGTGCGTGGTGTACATGGGCGAGGAAGACACTCGTCGGCAGGCGCTCAATGTGGCCCGGATGCGGTTGCTCGGCGCCGAGGTGATCCCGGTCAGCAGCGGTTCGCGGACCCTGAAAGACGCGATCAACGAGGCGATGCGGGACTGGGTGACGAACGTCGACACCACCCACTACCTGCTCGGCACGGTGGCCGGTCCGCACCCGTTCCCGACGATGGTTCGCGAATTCCACCGGGTGATCGGCGAGGAAGCCCGAGCCCAGGTGCTCGACCTGGCCGGCCGGCTGCCTGACGTGGTGGCGGCCTGCGTCGGCGGCGGCTCGAACGCGATCGGCATCTTTCACGCCTTCCTCGATGACCCGGACGTCGAACTGGTCGGCTTGGAGGCCGGCGGCGACGGCATCGCCACCGGTCGGCACGCGTCGTCGATCACCGGCGGCCTGCCCGGCGTGCTGCACGGCAATCGAACCTTCGTGCTTCAGGACGACGACGGTCAGACGATCGAAAGCCATTCAATCTCTGCCGGTTTGGACTATCCGGGCGTCGGTCCGGAACATGCCTGGCTGCATGAGACCGGTCGGGCCCGGTACGAACCGGTCGACGACGCCGAGGCGATGGAGGCGTTCAAGCTGCTCTGTCGCACCGAGGGGATCATCCCGGCAATCGAGAGCGCACACGCTCTGGCCGGAGCTTTGCGAGAGGGCCGTCGGCTCGGCCCGGACGGCCTGGTGCTGGTGAACCTGTCCGGCCGTGGAGACAAAGACGTCGACACCGCCGCTCGCTGGTTCGGTCTGGTCTCGGCGCCCGATCTGGTGCAGTCGGAGGCCGAGCGAGTGGCGCTGGTCGACGACGAGCTCGCCGAACTCGGTACGACCACGGACGAGGAGCAGAACCGGTGACCGCCTACGGGGTGAGTGACATCCTGGCGACGGCTCGGCGCGAGGGTCGGGCGGCGCTGATCGGCTATCTGCCGGTCGGCTTCCCCGATCACGACACCTCGGTCGCCGCGATGCAGGCGATGGTCGCGGCCGGCGTCGACATCGTCGAGATCGGCGTCCCGTACTCGGATCCGTTGATGGACGGCCCGGTGATCCAGCATGCGGTCGAGGCCGCGCTGGTCGGCGGGGCCCGGCCACGGCACGCACTGGACGCCGCCGAGGCGGTCGCCCGAGTCGGCGCCCCGGCGCTGCTGATGTCGTACTGGAACCCGATCGATCGGTACGGCGTCGCCCGGTTGGCCGGCGATCTGGCCGCCGTCGGCGGAGCCGGTCTGATCACCCCGGACCTGATCCCGGACGAGGCACAGGAGTGGATCGACGCCTCCGACGCGCACCAGCTGGATCGGGTCTTTCTGGTCGCCCCGAGCTCGACCGATCTTCGGCTGGCACGAACCGCGCAAGCCTGCCGAGGGTTCGTCTACGCGGCCTCGACGATGGGTGTCACCGGCGTCCGTAGCAGTGTCGGGGACGCCGCGCAGGTGCTGGTCGAGCGCACCCGGGCGGTCACGGAACTGCCGATCTGCGTCGGTCTCGGGGTCTCTACCCCGGAACAGGCCGCGCAGGTCGCGAGCTTCGCCGACGGCGTGATCGTCGGTTCTGCTTTCGTCCGGGCGCTGGCCGGCGCGGAGAACCCCGATGCCGGGGTGCGCGCCGTTGCCGAACTCGCTGAGGCATTGTCCGGGGGCGTGCGAGCCGCTGCCCCCGTTGGTCACTGATGGAGCACACATAATGATCCCCCTGGCCACCATTCCCAGCCCGGCGCAGGGTGTCTGGCACCTCGGGCCGATCCCGCTGCGGGCCTATGCGCTGTGCATCCTGCTCGGGATCGCGGTCGCCATCTACATCGGCCAGCGCCGCTGGAAGGCCCGCGGCGGAGACCCGGTCCTGGTGATGGACATCGCCACCTGGGCGGTCCCGTTCGGCGTCATCGGCGGCCGGATCTACCACGTGATCACCTCACCGCAGGCCTACTTCGGCGCGAACGGTGAACCGATCAAGGCGCTCTACATCTGGGAGGGCGGCCTCGGCATCTGGGGTGCGGTCGTGCTCGGCGGGGTGGGTGCCTGGATCGGCTGCCGGCGCAGCGGTGTCAAGCTGCCGCCGTTCGCGGACGCGATCGCCCCGGGAATCGTGGTCGCCCAGGCGATTGGCCGCTGGGGCAACTGGTTCAACAACGAGCTCTACGGTCGGGCCACCGACGCCCCCTGGGGTCTTGAGATCCACAAGTGGGACAGCTCGGCCGGTGAAGCGGTGAAGAACAGTGCCGGCGATCCGGTCGTCCTGGGCACCTTCCAACCGGCCTTTCTCTACGAGTCGATCTGGGATCTTCTCACCGCGGTCATTCTGATCGTCGCCGACCGGCGGTGGAAGCTCGGCCACGGGCGGGTGTTCGCCCTTTACATCGCGGTCTATTCGCTCGGCCGGGGTGGGATCGAGACATTGCGAATCGACGACGCGAACCGCATCCTGGGACTGAGGCTCAACGTGTGGACGTCGATCATCGTCTTTGTCGGCGGTCTCGCGTATCTGCTCATCTCGGCCCGGCGCCGTCCCGGCCGGGAAACCGAACTGGCACGGACCCGGAACACCGATAAAGCGTCAGCTGAGACATCGACCGAGACCTCGGTGACCGACGAATCATCGGCGGCCAAGGACTCGACCACCAAGGACTCGACCACCAAGGACTCCACCACCAAGGACTCCACCACCAAGGACTCCACCACCAAGGACTCGGCTGGTAAGGATTCGGCTGGTAAGGATTCGGCGGACAAGGTCAAGGGTGACCAGGCCAAGGACGACAAGGCTAAGGACGATGACAAGGCCAAGAAGGACCTTGCCAAGCCGGACCTGACCAAGGACGATCTGGCCAAGCCGAGCCTGGTCACAAACGATCAAGGCAAGACCGACCAAGTCAAGACCGTCCAGGACAAGAGCGACAAGGACGACAAGCTCGGCGCGAAGCAAGGCTCTACCGACGTCACGGTCGATGACCCGGCCGATAGTCGTCGGCACGCGGAACCCTGAGCCACATCCAGGCTCGCTGACGGACATCGGGTGGCCGGGATCCGGCCATAAAAATTGGTGATCTATAAGTTTCGCAAAGGTTTCGAAACATAACACCGACCCGTTACAGTGACGGCATCACCACGAGGGCCAGCGGCGTCCCACGCGGACGAACTGCCGTGTTGCCGACCTCCTGCTGACGCTTTCGAGTTCAGAGGTCGGGCACCCCCTTATTCTCTGAGCCCTGCGACCACGAGGTGCCCCCCATGGTCTCCCCGCATCAGCGGTTCTCCGCCCTCCCGACCCCGGTGGGCCTCTACGACGGCAAGCACGAGCACGACGCCTGCGGCGTTGCGTTCGTCGCCACCATGCGTGGTGAGCCGGGGCACGACATCGTCGACCTCGCCCTCACCGCACTGCGAAACCTCGATCACCGAGGCGCTGTCGGCGCCGAGGTCGACACCGGGGACGGTGCCGGGATCATCACGCAGATCCCGGACCTGTTCCTGCGCGAGGTGTTGCAGCAGGACCATGGTGTCACCCTGCCGCCGCTGGGCAGTTACGCGGTCGGAATCGCCTTCCTGCCGGACGATGCCCAGGCCCGGGCTCAGGTCGAGGCGACCATCGAGCGGATCGCTGGTGAAGAAGGCCTGAGCGTGCTGGCCTGGCGCGACGTCCCGATCACCGGTGGTCTGGTGGGCGAGACCGCGCGGTCCTGTCAGCCGGTCTTCCGGCAGCTTTTCGTCGCCTCAACCCCCGGTCGGGTGGTCGGGATGGCGCTCGAGCGGCGGGCGTTCTGCCTGCGCAAACGAGCCGAGCTGGAGTCCGACGTCTACGTCCCGTCGTTGTCCTGCCGGACGCTGGTCTACAAGGGGATGCTGACCACAGGTCAGCTCGAGCCGTTCTTCCCGGACCTGTCCGATCGCCGCTACATGACCGAGCTGGCGATCGTGCATTCCCGGTTCTCCACCAACACCTTCCCGTCCTGGCCGTTGTCGCACCCGTTCCGGTTGATGGCGCACAACGGTGAGATCAACACGGTGAAGGGCAACCGGAACTGGATGCGGGCTCGAGAGAGCATGCTCGCCAGCGACGTCATCCCCGGTGACCTGAAGCGGCTGTTCCCGATCAGCTCGCCCGGAGCCAGCGACACCGCCTCCTTCGACGAGGTACTGGAACTGCTGCACCTCGGCGGGCGTTCGCTGCCGCACTCGGTACTGATGATGATCCCGGAGGCGTGGGAGAACCACGCCGAGATGGATCCGGCCCGGCGGGCGTTCTACGAGTTCCACTCGATGTTCATGGAGCCGTGGGACGGTCCGGCCTGCGTCAGTTTCACCGACGGCACCCTGGTCGG
This sequence comes from Kineosporiaceae bacterium, assembly GCA_035474375.1. Lineage (GTDB taxonomy): Bacteria > Actinomycetota > Actinomycetes > Actinomycetales > Kineosporiaceae > JANNPJ01. The sequence continues at coordinate 48,034 of DATINJ010000003.1, forward strand.
CGCCGTCCTGGACCGGAACGGCCTGCGGCCAGGCCGGTACTGGGTGACCGACGACGGGCTGGTCGTGCTGGCCAGCGAGGCCGGTGTGCTCGACCTGGACCCGGCCACCGTGGTCAAGAAGGGCCGGTTGCAGCCCGGCAAGATGTTCCTGGTCGACACCGACCACGGCCGGATCGTGGACGACGAGGAGATCAAGACTCACCTCGCCGGACAGCATCCGTACGACGAATGGCTGCACGCCGGCCGGATCTACCTGGACGATCTGCCCGAGCGCGAGCACATCGTGTATACCCACAAGTCCGTCACCCGGCGTCAGCAGGCCTTCGGTTACACCGAAGAGGAGCTGAAACTGCTGATCGCGCCGCTGGCGCGCAGTGGGGCCGAGCCGATCGGGTCGATGGGCACCGATACCCCGGTGGCAGTGCTCTCGAAGCGGCCCCGGCTGCTGTTCGACTACTTCACCCAGCTCTTTGCCCAGGTCACGAACCCGCCGCTGGACGCCATCCGGGAAGAACTGGTGACCGCGATGGCGACGTCGATCGGCCCGGAGCGCAATCTGCTCTCGGCCACGCCGTCGCACTGCCGCAAGCTGGTGCTGCCGTTCCCGGTGATCAACAACGATGACCTGGCGAAGATCATCCACGTCAATGACGACGGCGATCTGCCCGGCTATGCGACCGGTCGGATCCGTGGGCTGTACCGGGTGGACGGCGGCGGCGCTGCGCTGAAAGCCCGGCTGAACGACATCTGCGCCGAGGTCTCGGCGATGATCGCCGAGGGCGCCCGGTTCGTCGTCCTCTCCGACCGGGACGGCACCGCAGACCTGGCCCCGATCCCGTCGTTGCTGCTCACCAGCACCGTGCACAACCACTTGATCCGGGAGAAGACCCGGACCCAGGTCGGCCTGATCGTCGAGGCCGGCGACGTCCGCGAGGTGCACCACACCGCGCTGCTGATCGGGTTCGGTGCGGCCGCGGTCAACCCGTACCTGGCCATGGAGAGCGCCGAGGACCTGGTCCGTCGCGGGGTGCTGGTGGGCACCTCGCCGGAGCAGGCCGTCTACAACGTGATCAAGGGCCTGGGCAAGGGCGTGCTCAAGGTGATGAGCAAGATGGGCATCTCCACGGTCGCCTCGTACCGCGGTGCCCAGGTGTTCGAGGCGATCGGTCTCAGCCAGGAACTGGTAGATCAGTACTTCGCCGGGGTGACCTCGCAGCTCGGCGGGATCGGCCTGGACGAGCTGGCGATGGAGACGGCACAGCGGCACGCCGCCGCCTACCCGTCCGACGGGCTGCGGGTGGCGCATCGCCGGCTCGCGACCGGCGGCGAGTACCAGTGGCGTCGAGACGGCGAGGAGCACCTGTTCGACCCGGACACGGTGTTCCGGCTGCAGCACTCCACCCGCAGCCGGCGCTACGACATCTTCAAGGAGTACACCGGCCGGGTCGACCAGCAGTCGGCGCGGCTGATGACCCTGCGCGGGCTATTCCGGTTCAAGGACCGGCGTCCAGCAGTGCCTTTGGAGGAGGTGGAGCCCGCCTCGGAGATCATCAAGCGGTTCTCCACCGGAGCCATGTCGTACGGCTCGATCTCGCTGGAAGCGCACCAGACACTGGCGATCGCGATGAACCGGATCGGCGGCAAGTCGAATACCGGTGAGGGCGGGGAAGACGTCGACCGGCTGCTGGACCCGACCCGGCGCAGCTCGATCAAGCAGGTCGCGTCCGGCCGGTTCGGCGTCACCAGCATGTACCTGACGCACGCCGACGACATCCAGATCAAGATGGCGCAGGGTGCCAAGCCGGGGGAGGGCGGCCAGCTGCCCGGGACCAAGGTCTACCCCTGGGTGGCACGGACCAGGCACTCCACGCCTGGCGTCGGCCTGATCTCGCCGCCGCCGCACCACGACATCTACTCGATCGAGGATCTTGCACAGCTGATCCATGATCTGAAGAACGCCAATCCGTCGGCCAGGGTTCACGTCAAACTCGTTGCCGAAGTAGGCGTCGGGACCGTCGCGGCCGGGGTGAGCAAGGCTCACGCCGATGTCGTGCTGATCTCCGGGCATGACGGTGGCACCGGCGCCGCGCCGCTGACCTCGCTGAAGCACGCCGGTGCGCCCTGGGAACTCGGCCTCGCCGAGACCCAGCAGACGCTGGTGCTGAACGGGTTGCGGGATCGGATCGTCGTTCAAGCCGATGGGCAGATGAAGACCGGCCGCGACGTGATCGTCGCCGCGCTGCTCGGGGCCGAGGAGTTCGGCTTCGCCACCGCCCCCCTGGTGGTCTCCGGTTGCGTGATGATGCGGGTCTGTCATCTGGACACCTGCCCGGTCGGGGTAGCTACCCAGAACCCCGAACTGCGAGAGCGATTCAGCGGCAAGCCGGAGTTCGTCGAGACCTTCTTCGAGTACATCGCCGAAGAGGTGCGCGAGCATCTGGCCGCGCTCGGCTACCGCACCCTGGAGGAGGCGATCGGTGACGTCGAGGCACTGGACGCCACCGCGGCGATCGATCACTGGAAGGCCAGTGGTCTGGACATCAGCCCGATGCTGGCCGTTCCCGAGGCGCCGTACGGCACCTCCCGGCACCGCACCACGGTGCAGGACCACGGTCTGGAGAAGGCACTCGATCACACCCTGATCGAGTTGTCCGCGGATGCCCTGGAGCGCCGTGAGCCGGTCCGGATCACCTTGCCGGTGCGCAACGTGAACCGCACCGTCGGCACCATGCTCGGTCACGAGGTGACCAAGCGCTGGGCTGAGGACGGCCTGCCGGACGACACCATCGACATCACCCTGACCGGTTCGGCCGGCCAGTCGTTCGGAGCCTTCCTGCCGCGCGGAATCACCCTGCGGCTGTTCGGAGACGGCAACGACTACGTCGGCAAGGGCTTGTCCGGCGGTCGGGTGGTGGTCCGGCCCGACCGGGTCGCCAGTTTCTCGGCCGAGCAGAACATCATCGCCGGCAACGTGATCGCCTACGGTGCGACGTCCGGGCAGATCTTCCTGCGCGGGCAGGTGGGCGAGCGGTTCTGCGTGCGTAACTCGGGTGCGATCGCGGTCGTCGAGGGCGTGGGCGATCACGGTTGCGAGTACATGACCGGGGGCACCGTGGTGATCCTCGGCCGGACCGGGCGAAACTTCGCGGCCGGAATGTCCGGCGGCACGGCCTACGTGCTCGACCTGAGGTCGAACCGGGTGAACGCCGAACTGGTAGACCTGCTGCCGGTCGGCGAACAGGACGCCGAGCTGCTGCGTGACCTGATCCAGCAACACCGGACCGAGACCGAATCGGCAGTCGCCTGGCGCCTGCTGCAGGACTGGCCGGCCGCTGTCGCCCGGTTCACCAAGGTCCTGCCCCGCGACTATGCCCGGGTATTGGCCGTCCGTATCCAAGCCGAGGCCGAGGGCCTCGACCTCGAGGGCGACGAGGTCTGGTCGCGAATCATGGAGGCCTCCAACAATGGCTGACCCCAAGGGTTTTCTCACCGTCCGGAACCGGGAGCTGCCGCCCCGGCGGCCGGTGCCGATCCGGCTGATGGACTGGCGGGAGGTCTACCAGCCGACCGAGGAGGAAATGCTGCGCCGGCAGGCCGGTCGCTGCATGGACTGCGGAATCCCGTTCTGCCACAACGGTTGTCCGCTCGGAAACTTGATTCCGGAGTGGAACGACCTGGCCTGGCGCGGGGACTGGCGGGAAGCGATCG
>DATINJ010000004.1:0-1859 GCA_035474375.1 Kineosporiaceae bacterium
GTCAGGTGGAGCACGGCCTCGCCCCGGATCCGCTCGTTGGCGACGAGGGAAACACCGGGCAGGTGGGAGCGGGGGGCGACGGAGATCGACCCGCCGGAGTAGGACTCACGGATCACGCGGGCCATCAGGACGTCACCGATCCGGAATCGGCGAGCGGAGTGTCGGTGATGGAGGGCATCTGCGCGCGCAGCTTCTCAACGTCGGCCGGGGCGAAGCCGAGACGCTTGGTGACGGGCGATCGGTAGGCCGAGATGAGCCCGTTGGTCTCGTACCGCATGACGGTGCGCTGGCTCACCCCGAGGGACTCTGCGGCCGCCTTCAGCGACAGCAAGTCGCCGGGGGCTTGGCTAGTAGTGGGAGGCATAACGACAGGTCTAGACCTAGATCGACTACCGCGTCAAGTCCTGTCAGGCATAACTATGCTCAGTCGGTACTTGACAGTACGACAGCGCATGACAGAGCATGACTGGCATGTCTACGAATCCAGAGGTTGTTCGCGCCCCAGACGTGAACGCGGAAGTGGGCGCTCGGGTACATCAGATGATGTTCCGGAAGCGGGTCAGCCAGACGAAGTTCGCCCCATCGGTGGGGATGAGCCAGTCGCTGCTGAGCAAGAAACTGCGCGGCGTCGTGCCGTGGTCCGTTGTCGAACTGTTACTCGTCGCAAACGCACTCGGGGTCGACCCCGGCGAATTACTGCCGAAAGTCGACCCCAATGCAGCCACCGATGCGGCTGGTGCGCTCCCCCGGCTGGACTTGAACCAGCAACCCTTCGGTTACCCGACGTTACTGGTCAGCGCGGTGCCCGATCTGCCCTCGGTGCCCTGTGTGCCTGAGGTTCCTCTGTATCCGAACGTCGTTCCGCTGCGCCACGGGCGTCCAGGGGATAGCCAGCCAGCGACACGCCAGCAGCCCGGTCATACGTTCCGGCCGGTAATCCTGAACTTCCCGAATCGTGTTACAGCATGACGCAGGGTCAAACCATGATCACCGGAAGCAACACCACCACCCCGGGCGTCAATCTGACCTGGGATATCGCGCTGAGAAACTGGCGCACCGAGCAGGCCGCAGCAGGGATCGCGGCCACGACCGTCCGCCTCTGGGCGTATTACTTGACCCGCTGGGCGCGCACCTGCAAGCGGCCTGCGGCTGCGACCCGGGCGGGGATCCTGGAATTCCTGGCCCGCCCGAGCTGGGCGCCGAACACCCGAAAGTCCGCGCGCAGCGCCCTGATCAGCTTCTACGCCTGGATGTGGACCGAGGGTCTCCTGCCGCCGAACCCGGACGGCACCGCGGCCGCCAACCCAGCCGGCCGCCTGCCCGCCGTTCACGCGCCGGTTGGCCAGCCGCGCCCGGCGAGCGACGAGGCGATCGCCGTCGGCCTGGCGGGCGCCAGCGCGCGGGTGTGGCTCATGATCATGCTGGGTGCGGTCGGCGGGCTGCGCCGGGCCGAGATCTCCCGGGTGCACCGCGATGACCTGGACGGCCTGCGCCTGAGGGTGCATGGCAAGGGCGGCAAGACCCGCACCATCGACCTGCCCGAGGTCATCGCCGCCCGGATCCGCGAGGCCGACGGCTGGGTGTTCGCCAACACCGACGTCCGGCACCCCACGTACATCGGGCAGCCGTTGACCGCTGACTACGTCGGCACGCTGATCAGCCGGGTACTGCCGAAAGGCGTGACCCCGCACCAGTTACGGCACGCCGCCGCATCGCATCTGTACGCGCTCGGGGTGCCGATGGAGGAGATTCAGATCTTCCTCGGCCACGCGATGATCAACACGACGATGATCTACACGCTGGTGCGGCCGAAGCACACGGCCGCCGCGACCGACCGGGCTGCAGCCCGGTTCACCGGA
>DATINJ010000005.1:0-13535 GCA_035474375.1 Kineosporiaceae bacterium
AACGCGGCGGCTACGCGAAGCGGCGCGCCTTCAGTTGATCAGCTTGAACACCCCGAAGATCGGCATGTACAGGGCGACGATCATCGCGCCGATGATGGAACCCAGGACGGCGATCATCAACGGCTCGATGATGCTGGTCAGGGCCTCCGTGGTGGCCTCGACCTCCTGGTCGTAGAAGTCCGCGATCTTCTCCAGCATGGTGTCCATCGCGCCGGTGTCCTCACCGACCGCGAGCATCTGCACCACCATCGGCGGGAACACGGTGTGCTCAGCCAGCGGACCGGCCAGCGACTCACCACGCCGGACGCTCTCCTCCACCGCTCGCGAGGCATCCCGGATCACCACGTTGCCGGCCGCCTGCCCGACGATCTCCAGACTGCGCAGGATCGGGACGCCGGAATGCAGCATGGTGCCCAGGTTCCGGGAGAAGCGGGCGATGGCCACCTTGCGGAACAGGTCACCGAAGATCGGCACCTTGAGCTTCAGCGGATCGAGGAACTGCCGGACCTGTTCCTTGGTCTTGATCCGGTTCCAGCCGATCATCGCCGGAATCGCGGCGATCACGGTGATCGGTGCCGCGATCTTCATCGCGGAGGACATCCACACCAGCGCCTTGGTCGGTGCCGGCAACTCCCCGCCGAGCGAGTCGAACATCTTCGTGAACACCGGCACGATGAACAACAGCATGCCGACCACGGCGATGATCGCGATGATGAAAACCACCACTGGGTAGGTCATCGCCGATTTGATCTTGGCGCGAAGCTTGACCTCCGCCTCCATGTTCTCGGCGATCTGCAGGAGCACCTTGTCCAGGAATCCGCCGACCTCACCGGCCCGGCACATGTTGATCATCAGCGGTGGGAAGACTCTGGAGTGCTTGGCCATCGAGGAGGACAGCGAGGCGCCCCCCTCGACGTCCGTCCGCACCTCAACGAGTACCTTGGCAAGACCGACGCTTTCGGTCTGCTCGGACAAGATGTTCAGCGCCCGCATCAGCGAGAGACCGGAGTCGATCATCGTGGCGAACTGGCGGCTCATGATCGCCAGGTCCTTCAGACCGACCTTGTCGCTGCCCGGGAGCTTGATCTCCATGGACAGGCCGGCGTTGGTCTGCTTGACGGTCAGTGGGGCGTAACCCATCCCGCGCAGCTTCTGCACGAGCGCTGCCTCGTTCGGGGCATCGAGCTTGCCCTTGACGAGCTTGCCGCGCTTGTCGCGGACCGAGTACTCGAACGACTTTGTCTTTGTTGCGGTGGCCATTTCGGAATCTCCTAGCCGTGACCGGTCAGGCGCTTGAAGTCGTCCACGTGGTGGCACTTCTCCAAACCGTGTTCAAAAGTGATCTTGTGCGCCTTGACCAATTCGGCCAGGTTCTGATCCATCGTCTGCATTCCGTGCTGGGCACCTGCCTGCATGGCCGAATAGATCTGGTGGGTCTTACCCTCCCGAATCAGGTTTCGGACCGCTCCGGTGGCGAAAAGCACCTCGGTCGCGGCGACCCGGCCCTTGCCGTCCGAGGTCTTGCACAGGGTCTGGCAGACGATCCCCTGGATGGCGCTGGCCAACTGGACCCGGACCTGCTGCTGCTGGTGCGGGGGAAAGACGTCGATCACCCGGTCGATGGTCTGGGCGGCATCCGAGGTGTGCAGCGTGGCGAAGACCAGGTGACCGGTCTCGGCAGCGGTCAATGCCACCGAAATCGTTTCCAGGTCCCGCATTTCGCCGACCAGAATGATGTCCGGGTCCTGCCGCAACACGTGCTTCAGGGCAGCCGCGAACGAGTGCGTGTCCTCGCCGACCTCACGCTGGTTGACCAGGCAGGCCTTGTTCTGGTGGAGGAACTCGATGGGGTCCTCGACGGTCATGATGTGGTCGTGCCGGGTGCGGTTGGCCTCGTCCACCAGGGCGGCGAGCGTGGTCGACTTGCCGGATCCGGTCGGTCCGGTGACCAGCACCATGCCCCGAGGCAGGGCAGCCATCGTGGACACCCGCGGGTTGATCCCGAGTTGCCCCAGGCTCTTGATCTCGAACGGGATCACCCGGAACGCGGCACCGAGCGACTCCCGTTGCCGGTACACGTTGACCCGGAACCGGGACGCGCCGGGCATCGCGTAGGCGAAGTCGAGCTCCAGTTCCTCCTCGAACCGCTCCCGCTGCTTCTGCGTGAGGATCGCGTACAGCACCTTCTGGACCCCTTGCCGGGTCAGCGGCTCCTGGTCCGGGACCGCCACCAGCCCACCGCGCAGTCGGATCATCGGCGGCGAACCGACGGACAGGTGCAAGTCCGAGCCGCCGGCTTCCAGCAGGTACCCGAGCGTGGCGTGCAGGTCGAACTCGAAGCCCGGACGCTCCTCGACCAGTAACCCACCCGGCGCGGGCTGGGCGTTCGGTGCCGGCTGCGGCCGGATACCGGGCGACTGAGGTGCCCCCGTCCCGGGTGCGGACATCGGCGCGGCCAGCGGAACCGACTGCGGTGGGCGGACACCCGGCATCAGTCCGGACGCCGCGCCCTGCGGTGCACCCTGCGGCGGGCCCTGGTGCTGACCCGGGGGGCGCGGTTGCCCCTGCGGCGGCAACTGATATCCGGCCGGCGGCTGCCCTGGCTGCTGACCCGGTGCCCGGGGAGGCTGCTGGCCCGGTGCCCGGGGTGGCTGCTGACCTGGCTGCAAGCCAGGCTGGCCCGATGGCCGAGGTGGCTGCTGACCGTGCTGCCCGCCCGGCTGCTGACCGTGCTGCCCGCCCGGCGGGTGACCGGGCTGACCATGCTGCTGACTCGGTGGCCGGCCCGGCGGGAGGCCGGGACGATCGCCACGATGCGGCACCGAATGCTGGGCGACCTGAGGCCCGGACTGAGCCGCCTCGACGCGTGGCACCTGAGGCTGGTACGCGGACGGCTGACCGCCCGAAGCCTCACCGTCGAACGCGAAGACCTCCGGGATGTACGGTTCCGACCTGGCGCTGCGCGAGCCCTCCGCCGGCTGCCGGCCGGCATCGGCGGGATGCTGCGCTCCATCCCCCCGATGCTGCGCGCGGTGCTGCTCGCCGCTGCTCTCCACGTGGTCCTCCTTCGGGCCGGCACACGCCGGAGACGGGTTACGTTCCTATCTCGGCGCCGGCACACACCCGCTTGAGCCTGCCGCCAGGCACGATCCCAACCCGACCGCACGTATCGGACACTCGCACGGGCAAATCAGGCGACGACGCGCATGATCTCCTCGATCGAGGTGGCACCCAGGCGTACCTTGTTCATCCCGTCGTCCCGCAGACCGGTCATTCCCTGGTCTCGTGCTACCCGGGCGATTTCGGTGGACGACGACCGGCTGACCGCCATCCGCTCGATCTCCTCGCTCACGCTCATCACCTCATGCAGCGCCAGCCGACCTTTGTAGCCGGTCTTGGCGCAGCTCGAGCAGCCGACGGCACGGAACAGGACCGGCAGCTCCTCGCCGGGCTGCCAGGGGAACCGAGCCGTGGCCAGGTCAGCGGGATGCGGGGTGTAGGACTCCTTGCAGCGCGAGCAGAGCCGCCGGGCCAGCCGCTGAGCCAGCACCGCGTCCAGCGCGGATCCGACCAGGAACGGCTCGATCCCCATTTCGGTCAACCGGGTCACGGCCGAGGGTGCGTCGTTCGTGTGCAGGGTGCTCAGCACCAGGTGACCGGTGAGGGCGGCCTCGACCGCGATCTGTGCGGTCTCGTGGTCCCGGATCTCACCGATCAGGACGACGTCCGGGTCCGAGCGCAGGATCGAGCGCAGCGCCGCCGCGAACGTCAGCCCGGCTTTCACATTGACCTGCACCTGATTGATGCCCGGCAAGCGGTACTCGACCGGGTCCTCCACCGTGATCACGTTGATCTCCGGGCGGCTGACAATGTTCAGCGTCGCGTACAGGGTGGTCGACTTTCCGGATCCGGTCGGCCCGGTCACCAGGATCATCCCGTACGGCTTCTGGTAGCTGGTCGCGAAGCGGGCGTGATTGTCTTCGCTGAATCCGAGGTCGGCCAGGTCGAGACGCGCGGTGCTGTTGTCCAGGATCCGCATCACGATCTTCTCGCCCCAGACCGTGGGCAGCGTCGCCATCCGCAGGTCGACCTTGCCGGTGCGGGTTTCCACGGAGAGCCGGCCGTCCTGGGGCTTCCGCCTCTCCGCGATGTTGATGTCGGCCATGATCTTCAGCCGGGAGATCACCCCCTGCTGAATCGAGCGCGGCGAGCGCATCACGTCGTGCAACACGCCGTCGATCCGATACCGGACCCGCATGTCGTGCTCACCGGGTTCAATGTGGATGTCCGACGCGCCGTCCCCGATCGCCTGCGTGATCAGCAGGTTCACGTACTTCACGATCGGCGCGTCCTCGACCACCTGAGTGATCTGGGCCAGGTCGTCGTCCTCGACGATGGAGTCGGCGTCCATCGCCGAGCGCAGGTCCGCCATCTCGGCGTCGTCCCGGCAGTGTCGGGTGATCGCCGCCTGCAGATCGTCCCGGGTAACCACCACCGGCCGCGGTTCCAGCCCGGTCAGGGAACGGACGTCGTCCAGCGCGAAGACATTCGCCGGGTCGGCCATCGCCAGGAGCAACCGGCCGTTCTCGAATCCGATCGGCAGCACCAGGTGTCGCCGGCAGACGGACGCTGGGATCAGGACCACGGCGGCCCCGTCCACGGCCCGCTCGGCCAGGTCGACGAACGGCAGGCCGATCTGGAAGGCGAGCGCTGCCACCAACTGCGCCTCGGTGATCACCTGGTTCTCCACCAGCACCCGGCCCAGGCTGCGGCCGACCTGCTGATGCTCATCGAAGGCGGCGGACAACTGGGCCCCGTTGACCAGGCCTGCCTCCAGCAGGATGTCTGCTAGCTGCTTCATCCGCAGACGCCACCGGCTGGGTGAAGGACCTTCGGCGTCATGAGCGGAATCTCGACCACCAGCGGCCAGAGCTTGACCCCACTCGCGGCAGATCACGCGTTCGGGGTACTGCTCGACTGCCTCGCAGGCCCAGACCGAAGTAGCCCTGTGCCGGTGGCTGCTCCAGAGCGATGCTCAAGGCACCGCCACAGGGCTCGGACAAACTCCAAATGCAAACGGTTACAAGAACCCTTCAGCGCACTTGGACCGAGCCCTGTTGCGGTCTGTCGATGCCGGCGAGGCTGCTAGTGCGTCCTCAGCCACTTCTGGAATTCCAGGACGTTGACCTGGTGGCCGGCCCCATCGACGGCGAACTTGGTTTCTCCAGTGGACGGGTTCGTCGTCACGAAGTAGAGCCAGGGCCCTGGTGTCGGCTTGAGAGCAGCCTTCAGCGCTTCTTCACCGGGGTTGGAGATGGCGCCGGCCGGCAACCCTTTGTAGCGGTAGGTGTTGTAAGGAGACTTGCTCTGCCGGTCGGCCGCGGTCGTAGTGACGTTGAACTTCCCGGTGGCATAGCTGACGGTGGAGTCCAGCGAGAGCCTCATGTCGATCTTGAGTCGGTTGTCCAGCACCCTAGATACTTTGCCCATGTAGTTCTTGCTGCCGGCTTCGGCCTGGATGATGCTGGCCTTGATCACGACAGTGCGCAGCTGGGAATCCGGGATGTTCAGCTTGTCGAACGCCTCCTCGCCACGAGCGACCATCGTCTTCAGCACGTCGGTGGCGCTGTCATCGGGCTGGAAGACGTAGGTTGCCGGGAAGAGGAATCCTTCGAGCTTGCCCTTGGCTGCCTTTGGCAGACCGATCTTGCCCGAGGTCGACGCCTTCTTCAGGTCAGCCTGTTTCAGCTTGAGGTTCTTGGCGATCAGCGCCAGCGCGTCCTTGACTCTGGTGCCCTCGGGGATCGTCACCGAGCGGGTGAGCTTGGACTTCGGGTCCAGCAGGAGGGCCAAGGCCGCAGCGCCGGACATCTGCTTGTGCATCGCATAAGTGCCCGGCTGCACGGAGGTGGATCGCTCGTCCTTCTTGGCCGCGTTCAGGAAAGCGACCTCGGTCTTCACCACGTCGTCCTTCGCCAGCAATACGGCGATGTTCTGCCCGGTGGCGCCGATCGGAATCTTGATCTGAACCGTTCCAGTACCGCTGCCGGTGTAGTCCTTCGGTGCGGTGATTCTCTTGATCAGCGGCGCCAGACCGAAGACGTAGGAGCCGGCCACGGCTCCCCCGACAATCGCGATCGTCAGCAGCATGATGACGACCGAACGGCGCCGGCGACGCTTCTTACGTTTTCGCTGCACCCGGGCAGCCCCCCGGCGTCTGGGCGGCTCGCCGTCGGATGGGAACGCTCCCGGAAGGACTTCTGACAACGACATCTCGCTACTCATCAGATGACCAACGCACCCTGACGGGACGACATCAAACCGCTACACTCGGTCACGTCGCCGCCTCTGGTTCGTCGTGCCCCGGGCTCGGACCATCCGATTCCGGTTCCGGGACGACAAGCGACCCGGGAGGGCGCCCTGTTGACCGTTCGATCTCCAGAGCAGACTGCAGAATCACCACTGCCGCCGCCTGGTCAACGACCGGACGACGCTTACGTCCCTTCATTCCCGCTTCACGAAGCCTGTTGTGGGCTGTGACTGTACTCAATCTTTCATCCACGAGTCGCACCGGTACCGGCGCTACTCGTCGAGCGATCTCGCTAGCGTAAGCACGAACGATATCCGCAGCCGGGCCTTCGCGGCCGGAGAGTGATCGAGGTAACCCGATGATCACTTCGAAGACCGCGAATTCCTGGACGTTCGAGACTATACGCTCAAAGTGTTTTGGTGAGTTCAAGACGACCTGAACAGTCTCTAAGGGAGTCGCCAAAATCCCGTCCCGATCCGAGCGAGCCAGCCCGACCCGGACGCTTCCCACGTCGACCCCGAGCCGGACCCCCGGCCGCATCAGGTCGCCCACCTCAGCGTCGACCGGCTCACCTTTGACCAGCCCAGATCTGGCTGCGGGAGCCGGCCGCGTCCGACGTCAGCGAGACGTCACCCGTTCACCGACGATGAACTCGATCCGCCGGAGGGCATCGCTGATCTTGGCGGCATCGGTTCCACCGCCCTGCGCGACATCGTCCTTGCCACCGCCGCCGCCACCGAGCACGCCGGCAGCCTCGCGGACGAGCTCGCCGGCCTTCACGCCCCAGCGTCGAGCCTCGTCGTTGGTTGCCACCACCACTACGGGACGGTCCTTGACCACCCCGGCAACGGCGACCACGGCGGGCCGGTCGCCCGCGAGCCGGCCACGCACGTCCAAGGCCAGCGCCCGCGCGTCGTCGGCGGTCAACGGACCGGCATCGTGGCTGACCACGGCTACCCCGAAGACATCGAGGAACCCCTCGGCCAACTGACCCGCAGCGGCGAGCATCTGCGTCCGACGAGCCCGCTCGAGCTCCTTCTCCGCTTCGCGCAGCCGCGCCACCAGACTCGCGACCCGCTCCGGCAACTCTTCCGGGCGGACCTTGAGGGCATCGGTGAGCTGGCTGACCAAGGCCCGCTCGCGGCCGAGGAAGCGCAGTGCGTCCAGGCCGACATAGGCCTCCACCCGGCGCACCCCGGCTCCGACGGAGGACTCGCCGATCACCGTCACGGCACCGATCTGGGAGGAGTGCTCGACGTGGGTGCCACCGCACAGCTCCCGCGACCACTGCCCGCCCATCTCGACGACCCGGACCTCCTCGTCGTAGGTCTCGCCGAACAGCGCCAGCGCGCCGAGCTCACGCGCCTTGGAAATCGGCATGTATGTTGCCGACACCGGGTAGTCATAGCGCAGCGCCAGGTTGGCCACCGACTCCACCTCGTCCCGGGTCGCGGCGTCCAGCGCCGACGTCCAGGCAAAGTCCAGCCGAAGGTAACCCGGCTTGTTGTAGGAACCGCTCTGCAACGCGTTCGGGCCAAGCACCTGCCGAAGCGCGGCATGGACGACGTGCGTACCGGAGTGCGCCTGGCAAGCGGAGAGGCGCCATTCGCGGTCCACGCTGGCCAGCACGTCGGCGCCGGACTGGATGGTGCCCTCGGTGACCTCGACGGTGTGCACGATCAGGCCCTTGACCGGACGCTGGACGTCGAGCACCCGCAACCGCGCGCCGTCCGCCGTGATCTCGCCCTCGTCGGCGATCTGCCCACCGGACTCGGCGTAGAACGGCGTCCGTTCCAGCACGACCTGGACGACCTGGCCCTTGTCGGCCGCCTGCGCGATCGTCCCGTCGACGATCAGACCGCGGATCGTGGAGTCGGTGGACAGCTCCCGGTAACCGGTGAACTCGGTGATCCCCGGCTCCCGCAACTCCCGGAACACCGAGGTATCGGCGTGCCCGGTCTTCTTCGATTTCGCGTCGGCCTTCGCCCGGTTGCGCTGTTCGGCCATCAGCCTGCGGAACTCGGTCTCGTCGACAGTCAGGCCCTGCTCGCCGGCCATCTCCAGGGTCAGCTCGATCGGGAACCCGAACGTGTCGTGCAACGCGAATGCGCGGTCCCCGGCGAGCGTGCTCTGACCGGCCGACTTGGCCTTCGCCACGGCGGTGTCCAGGATCGTGGTCCCGGCCGCCAAGGTGCGGCTGAACGCCTCCTCCTCGGCCGCGACGATCTGGGCGATCCGGCCGAAGTCCCGATCCAGCTCCGGGTACGACGCCTTCATTCGTTCCTTGGACACGGTGACCAGGTCGACCAGAGTGGCGTCGTTGACGCCGAGCAGGCGGGCCGAACGGACCACCCGACGCAGCAGTCGGCGCAGCACGTAGCCACGCGTCTCGTTGGACGGCGTCACGCCGTCACCGATCAGCATCAACCCGCTGCGGACGTGGTCGGCGATCACCCGCATCCGGATGTCGTCCTGGCGGTCGGCACCGTAACGCTTGCCGGTCAACTCCTCGACCCGGCCGATCACCGGGTAAACCTCATCGATCTCGTAGAGGTTGTCGACTCCCTGCAGCAGGCTGGCCATCCGCTCCAGGCCCATGCCGGTGTCGATGTTCTTCGACGGCAGCGGGCCGAGGACATCGAAGTCCACCTTGGTCCGGACGGTACCGAGTTCCTCCTGCATGAAGACCAGGTTCCAGATCTCCAGGTAGCGGTCCTCGTCAACAGCCGGGCCGCCCTCCTGCCCGTACTCCGGACCGCGGTCGAAGTAGATCTCGCTGCACGGCCCGCCCGGACCGGGAACGCCCATGTGCCAGTAGTTGTCCGCGAGGCCGCGGCGGACGATCCGCTCCTCCGGCAGGCCGGCGACCCGCTTCCAGATCTCCAGCGACTCGTCGTCGTCGTGCAACACCGTGACCCAGAGCCGGGACTCGTCCAGCCCGTACCCGCCGTCCGACTGGTCCCTGGTGATCAGCTCCCAGGCCAGCTCGATCGCGGTTTCCTTGAAGTAGTCCCCGAACGAGAAGTTGCCGTTCATCTGGAAGAACGTGCCGTGCCGACTGGTCTTGCCGACTTCTTCGATGTCGAGGGTCCGCACGCACTTCTGCACGCTGGTGGCGCGCTTGTACGGCGGTGTCTCCTGGCCGAGCAGGTACGGCTTGAACGGCACCATCCCGGCGTTCACGAAGAGCAGGGTCGGGTCGTCGTACAGCAGCGGAGCACTCGGGACGACCGTGTGTCCCCGGGTGGAGAAGTACCGCAGCCAGCGGCGGCGGATCTCTGCCGTCTCCATGGGATCTGACCTTTCACATCAAAGTAGGGGGATCCCGGCGATCAGCCTCGCGGGGATGACACAGGGTGGTGCCGGGTTGATCGAGACCAGAGGATGCCGGGGCATCAACGGTCGGAGCGCGGCCCCGACGGGTCCTGCATCAATGATTGTGCGGCCTCGGGACTGAGGGTCCCGGCGTCGACACCCAACGCGATCCGCAACTCTTCTTCACGCTCGGCCATTCCTTCCCGGACGACCTCAGCCAACTCGCGTAGCCCGTCACCGACGGAGGAGAGAGATCGGCTGACACCGGCCGGGCTGTACGCCTCGATCGTCTTGTTCACCTTGCGGAACAGGAGGATTCCGAGCGTTGCCCCAAGGGCAATCCAGAAAAGCCTACGCACGACTCATCGCCTCCCGCGGGCCCGACGCCCGCTCATCGCCTGGCGAACCCCATAACTGAACGCCGCCACCTTCACCACCGGCGACCCGAGAGTCGCTGCGAAGAGCGCGGTCAGTGCTGAAACGTTCGTCGATACCTGAGCAACGTTGTTCGTAATCGTGTCCACCTTGCCAAGCTGCTGGTTCGTCGATGCGACCGTCGTGGTCACCTCGGTCAGCAACGGAAGCGCGCCGTCGGAAAGGCCGCGTACCGCCAGCCGGGTTTCATCGAGAACCTTGCCCAGCTTGATCAGCGGATAGGCCAGCGCGCCGACGAGCGCGGCGAAGACCAAGACCGCGAGAAGCCCCGCGATGCCGCCTGCCGTCATGATCTGTTCCCCTTCATCGCACCCGCTTGTGCCCCTGTCCAGGTGTTGCGCGCCGACCCTATCGCGGCTGGGGCATAACGCCGGTTCACTCCTCGAGTCAGCGCCGCTTGCCGACGGCCCGCAGGACCGCCCGCAGCCGGGCCAGGCGCTCTGGCATTCCGCGCTCGGCACCGCGTTCGGTGGGAGCGTAGTAGTTCCGCCCGACCACGTCGTCGGGTGCATATTGCTGACTGACGACTCCCCGCGGGTCGTCGTGCGCGTACTGGTACCCCCGCCCGTGACCGAGCTTGCCGGCACCCGAGTAATGGCTGTCGCGCAAGTGAATTGGCACGGCACCACCCAGTCCGGCCCGGACGTCGGCGATCGCCGCGTTCAGGGCCAGGTACGACGCGTTGGACTTCGGCGCCATCGCCAGATGCACGGTGGCCTGGCCCAGCACGATCCTTGCCTCGGGCATGCCGATCAGTTGCACCGCCTGCGCCGCCGCCACCGCGGTCTGCAAAGCCGTCGGGTCTGCCATCCCGATTTCCTCGCTGGCCGCGATCACCAGCCGCCGAGCGACGAACCGCGGATCCTCCCCCGCCTCCAGCATCCGGGCGACGTAATGCAGAGCGGCGTCCACGTCCGACCCACGCAATGACTTGATCAGTGCGCTGGCGATGTCGTAGTGCTGATCGCCGTCCCGGTCGTAGCGCACCGCCGCTCGGTCCACCGCCCGCTCGGCGTCCGCCAGGGTGATCAGCGGCGGCCCGGGTTCCGGCTCGGCCTCCTGGCCGTTCGCCTCGCCGTCCATCTCGACGGCGGCCGCAATCGCGGGATCGGTCACGCCGTCCCGGTCGACCTCACTGTCCTCGCCGTCCTGGTCGACCTCGCCGTCCTGGTCGACCTCGCCATCCTGGTCGACCTCGCCGTTCTGGTCGACCTCGGCGAGTTGATCGGCGCTGAACAGACCACGCGCGCCCCGTGACCGGGTAACCCCGTCGTCGAGCGCGCTCCCGGCAGCAGCCTCGAGCGCGGTCAACGCTCGCCGGGCATCTCCCGCAGCCAGTCGGACCAGATGCTCGGCGGCCTCGTCGGAGAGCCGCACCCGACCGCCCAGCCCGCGTGGATCGGTGACCGCTCGCCGGACCAGCGCGCCGATCGCGTTGTCGTCCAACGTCCGGAGGGTGAGCAGCAGCGACCGGGACAACAGCGGTGCCACCACGCTGAACGACGGGTTCTCGGTGGTCGCCGCCACCAGGATCACCCAGCGGTTCTCCACCCCGGGTAGCAAAGCGTCCTGCTGCGCCTTGGTGAATCGGTGGATCTCGTCGAGGAACAGCACCGTCCGCTGACCGTGCAGATCTCGGGCGTCCCGGGCGTCCTCCATCACCCGGCGGACGTCCTTCACCCCCGCGGTGATCGCGGACAGTTCGACGAACCGGCGTCCGACCGCTTGGGAGACGACGTGCGCCAGCGTGGTCTTGCCGGACCCGGGTGGCCCCCACAGGATCAGCGAAGCCGGCCCGGCCACGCCGTCCGCGCCCTCCGCCAACCGATGCAACGGCGAACCCGGGGCCAGCAGGTGCTCCTGGCCCACCAGTTCGGCCAGCGTTCGCGGGCGCATCCGGACCGCCAATGGCAACCGGTCTCCCCCGACGTTGCCCTCACCGGGCAGGTCGTCGGGATCAGCGGAGAACAAATCGGCCATCAGTAGATGATTATCCGGCCGTGCGGAAGCGCTCGGCCGACCGGAGTGCCGACCGCCTTCGGCTGTGCCCCCGAAAAACCCATGCTCCAGCCCTCATTCACGGCCTGCCACGGGTTTATCAGGGGCACAGCACACTCAAGCCTTCGCGGGGGCGGAGGCGGAGGCCGCCGGAGTGCGCGGCTGAGTTGCCGGGGCAGGGGCGAAGTCGACCCCGGCCTCCTTGCGCTGCTGAGCGGTGATCGGGGCCGGAGCGCTGGTCAGCGGGTCGAACCCACCACCGGACTTCGGGAACGCGATCACCTCACGCAGCGAGTCAGCACCGGCCAAAAGCATCACAATCCGGTCCCAGCCAAGGGCGATTCCACCGTGCGGCGGGGCGCCGAACTTGAACGCCTCGAGCAGGAAGCCGAACTTCTCCTCGGCCTCGGCCTTGTCGAGCCCCATCATCGCGAACACGCGTTCCTGGACGGCGCGCTGATGAATACGGATCGACCCACCGCCGATCTCGTTGCCGTTGCAGACGATGTCGTAGGCGTAGGCCAAGGCGTTGCCGGGGTCGGACTCGAACCGGTCGATCCATTCCGGCTTGGGCGAGGTGAACGCGTGGTGGACGGCGGTCCAGGCGCCTGCTCCGACGGCAACATCACCGCTGGCGGTAGCGTCCGAACTGGCCTCGAAGAGCGGCGCGTCGACGATCCAGACGAACTGCCAGGCAGCCTCGTCGATCAGGCCGCAGCGGTGGCCGATCTCCAGCCGCGCCGCGCCGAGCAGTGCCCGAGACGTCGAGGCCGCACCGGCCGCGAAGAACACACAGTCTCCCGGGACGGCGCCGACAGCAGCCGCCAGCCCTGCCTTCTCGGTGTCCGTCAGGTTCTTCGCCACCGGCCCGGCCAGCTCGCCGTCCGCACCGATCAGTACATAGGCCAGCCCGCGGGCGCCGCGCTGCTTGGCCCAGTCCTGCCAGGCGTCGAGCTTCTTGCGGGGCTGCGAGGCACCACCAGGCATCACGACGGCACCGACGTACTCGGCCTGGAACACCCGGAACGAGGTGTCGGCGAAGTACGTGGTCATGTCGGTCAGCTCATTAGCGAACCGCAGGTCGGGCTTGTCGCTGCCGAACCGGGTCATCGCTTCGGCGTAGGTCATCCGTGGGATCGGCAAGGAAATCTCGTGCCCGATCAGCTTCCACAGTGCGGCCAGCACCGCCTCCCCGAGCTCGATCACGTCGTCTTCTTCGACGAAGCTCATCTCGATGTCGAGCTGGGTGAACTCCGGCTGCCGGTCGGCCCGGAAGTCCTCGTCCCGGTAGCAGCGGGCGATCTGGAAGTAACGCTCCATCCCACCAACCATCAGTAGCTGCTTGAACAGCTGTGGGCTCTGCGGCAGGGCGTACCAGGAGCCCGGCTTCAGCCGGGCCGGAACGACGAAGTCCCGGGCACCCTCGGGCGTCGAGCGGGTCAGGGTCGGGGTCTCGATCTCGACGAACTCACGCTCG
>DATINJ010000006.1:0-7702 GCA_035474375.1 Kineosporiaceae bacterium
ACGCTGGTCAAGGCCGCCGGAGCACGGACCCGAGCGGCGCTGGACGCCGCCATCGCGGTAGCCCTGGCAGCGGTCACCACCACCGACGCCGCCGGCTGGTTCGCCCACGCCGGCTACTCCACCCCCCAAGCCGCCTGAAAACCGCTGTCAGAGGAACAAGGGAACGATCGGCCAAGACGAGTCCGCGTGGCTCGACGCTTTTCTCGACGTCCGACTCCGCCATCTCGTCGACATGTACCGGGGCACGACCGAGAACGCCGACGTGTCCTCTGAGTCCCGTGTCGAGGCGCTGCGGTCACTGTTGCAGGAACCGAACTTGGCTCTTGAGCTGCCGCTCAATTGGGAGGTCTACGGCGACAGGTTCGAACTGCCTGCCTCTGATGATTAGCACGCCAGCGGTGAGGTGGCCGGCGGTATAGACCGGCTACCGCAGAAGCCCCAGCCCCTGGGCAGTCAGGATCGTCGGGTCAGGGGGTTTCTTCGGTCGGTTCCTCGACCATTGGCGGACTCGTCGTGGACCCCGAGGCCGGCGTGGACTGTTGTGCGGGCGTGGGCGAGGACGCCGGCGTGGAGGCGGGCGCCGGGGAGGGCGCCGGCGTGGAGGAGGGCGCCGGGGAGGGCGCCGGCGAGGACGCCGGCGTGGAGGCGGGCGTGGAGGCGGGCGTGGAGGCGGGCGTGGGCGAGGGCGCCGGCGTGGACTGTTGTGCTGGCGTGGCAGAGGGCGCTGGCGTGGACTGCTGCGTCGGCGTTGTTGGGGGTCTTGCCTGGGTGGGCCCGTCGTCGTTGCCGTCGGGTGTGGTGGCCGCGTCGGGGACAGCGACGTCGTCCTCCACCGCAGGATCGACATCGTCACTGGGCCGACTGGTCCGGTTGGTGTCCGGCGAGACGGCGCTGGGCGCAGGCCCTGAAGCGGCTTCGTCGGTGTCCTGTCGGAGCACCGGTCCGACCGGGGGAGCGGGCGGTTGCTCACCCAGGGCCGTGATGGGGGTTTGTCCCTGCTCGGTGGTTCGGGGTGCGACCCCGCTGCGGTCGCTGGCGGTCCAGAGCAGTGTGAGGGTCGCGGCGAGACCGGCCATGAGCAGAACGCCGGCCAGACGCCGCCGGGGCAGCATGAGGTGCGCCTGACGGGATCCGTCCGCAGGCCGTAGGAGTCCGCTCGAGGTCATGGCTCCGTGCTCGGGGAGCGTCCTCGGCCATGGGTTGAGGCGAGGAGTCCGGTGGGCGGCGACGTCCTCGACCCAACCGACCGCCAGGACCGCCAGGGCGATCACCACGAGAGCCAGGACGAGCCGGCTCAGGCCGGCGGTGACGTCGTTGGAGGTAACGATCCTCGGCATCCGTCCGCTGCTGATGAGCACGCCGGCGGCGAAGATCGCGACGTTGGCCCACAGATAGATGGTCATCGCACGCGAGTTGACGACGGCGATCAGTTTGTCCAGGAGTGGGCGGCGCTGCAGCCACTGGAAGGAGGGATAGAAACGCAGCAGCAGAAGCACGAAGCCCAAGCAGTAGAGCGCTTGGCCCAAGGTGTCGTCGTCCAGCGCCCAGCTGGCTCGGGTAGCGGCCCACCACGTGCCGACGGCGATCGATGCCAGCGACGCGGGGATGACCCAGCGCAGCGACAGGTTGCGCAACGTGCCGTCGTGATGCGCGAAGCCGATCATCCAGCACGCACCGAACGTCGCCATCGTGGCGACGATCGCGCTGGACGTCGAACCCTGCAGACTGAGATCGAATACTCCAAGGCCGCTGAGAACCGCCACGATCAGCGGCACCGACATCGTTCGCTTCGGCCAGCGTCGGAACATGAACAGCGCGGCGGGAGAGAGCAGCAGAAACCAGAAGTAGGCCCGGATGTACCACAGTGGGGTGGTGAACTGATAACCCCAGTCGCTCGCTCCGGGGTCGCCCAGGGGCACGATCCAGTGCAGCAGAGCCCACCCGTCGAGCGGAACTCCGCCCTCATCGGCCACGGCGACCCAGCCGTGGACGATCATGATCGGGACCAGGACGATGCCGAGCATCCACAGTGGCGGGAGAAGGCGCCGCGCTCGTTTTCGCAGGACCTTCCACGGATTGTGTTGTGCCCGGTCCAGCGACGCCGCGACCAGCCCTCCGGCAAGCGCGAACATGATCCCCATCGAGGGGAAGAGGAACGGCAGCCAGGCGAATCCGAAGGTGTGGTAGACGATGACCCGAAGCAGGGCGCCGGCCCGGAGGGTGTCGATGTAGCGGTCACGTGGGGGACCAGCACCCGGGTCGTGACGCGGCTGAGACGACGATGGTTGTTCCGCGACAGCGCCCGCGGTCCGGTGGTCCGAACGATCCGCCGAGGGGGCCGTCGAGTTCGTGCTGGTCGTCATGTGGTGGGTGCTTCCTCGAGGGCTCGGACGGCGTTCGGCTGCGGCGGCTCGGCGGAAACCGGGTGGGGATGGTCCCGACCGTTCATGCCGAGACGTGCGTCCATGGCACCGGTGCGCTGGAGCTTGTTCCATCCGAGCTTGACGCCGCGAATGGCGAGGTAGGCGGACGTGTAGAGCAGGTAGGCGCGTAGCGGCTCGTGCACCACCCGGTAGATGGGAACCATCAACAGGTTTGCCCACCGCTCCCGCATCAGGATGACCGCGACCGCTGCGATGAGCAGATGCAGCGCCAGGAACAGCAGGAAGTACAGGCCCACGGTGCCCCATCCTGAGTTCTGCACCGTCAGGACACCCATCACCGCGATGAACGGCAGGAACACGATCGGCATCAGGACCGAAACCACCATGTAGGGCAGTACGGCCATTCCGAGCCATCCGTAACGCCGTCGCAGCAGCATGTTGCGGTGCTTGAAGATGGCCTGCAGCGTGCCGAAGGTCCAGCGGATGCGCTGCGCCAGCAAGGCGTCGGCGTGATCTGGAGCCTCGGTGTAGGCCAGCGCCTGGTCGTCCTGGCTGACCCGCCAGTGCGCCTGGTGCAGCGAGAGCGTCAGGTCGCAGTCCTCGGCCAACGTGGAGTTGGAGTAGCCGCCGACCTCCAGCACGGCAACCTTGCGCCAGGCCGCGCAGGCGCCGGGAATGATGGGCACCGCTCCCAGTTGTGCATATGCCGAGCGCTCGATGCCGATCTGCGTCAGGTACTCGAGAGCCTGCCAGCGGGTGAGCAGGTTGCGCCCCCGATTGCCGACCCGGACGACACCGGCGACCGCGCCGAGCCGGCCATCCGGATCCACCGCGAACTGACGTACCAGGTTGGTCACGGTATCCGGGGTGAAGATCGTGTCGGCGTCCAGGGTGACCAGGATGTCTCCCTGCGCCTGGGCGGTGCCGTTGTTCAAGGCGGCCCACTTGCCGCGATTCGATTGGTTGATCAGTCGGATGCGTGGGTCGCGTAGCATCATCGCCTCGACCTCGGCCGCCGTGCGGTCCGTGGAGCCATCGTTGATCACGAGCAGCTCGATGAACGGGTAGTTCGAGTCGAGCAGCGTCTGCAGCGTTCGCCGGATCACTTTCTCCTCGTTGTAGGCCGCGATGACGATGCTGACCGGCTGCACGGTGACGTTGGCGTCGAAGCGGGCCTGGGAGCGACGACGCGCGATCGCCATCGCCGTGTTGAAGATCCCGATCACACCTACGATGGCCAACGCGAAGACGAACAGGAGGTGCATCATTCGGTTCGGCCAGACGTAGATCAACTGTGCCAGGGCGCCCGTAGCTCGATCCCAGACCGAGGGCGTGACCGTCTGCGTCGAGGCCTGCAGCGCGGGTTGTGCCTGCGGCATCGTCTGAAAGCTGTAGCCGGCGGCTCGAGCAGCCGGGATCAGCCGGGTTTTCACGTACTCGACGGTTGCCGCACGGTTGTCGGCGCCGCCGTCGTGCATGAGAACGGTGATGTTGCGGCCGTCGAACTCGGGCAGCGGAATGTCGGCGGCCTCAGCCTTCGCCTTGCCTGATCCGTGGCTCCAGTCCAGCGTCTCGAAGTCATAGCTGGACAGGTGGTAACCCAGCTGCTGAGCGCGCAGGATGCCGACGGTGTTCTTCTCGACCTCCTCGCTGGTGGTTCCCCCGTACGGCAGCCGGAACGAGGTCGTCGCCTGCCCGGTCAGCGAGCGGATGATCCGGTCGGTGTGAACGAGCTCTTTCTGGGCTCGAAAGGCGCTGATGTCGTTGAGATCGGCGTGCGTGAGGGTGTGGTTGCCGACCGCATGCCCCTCGGCGACCATCCGCGCGATCAGCTCGGGATGTTGCACGGCCATGCTGCCCGTCACGAAGAAGGTCGCCGGTACCCCCTCGGCCGACAAGACGTCCAGCAGTTGCGGTGTGCTGATCGGATGTGGACCGTCGTCGAAGGTCAGCGAGATCGTTCTGGTGGTGTCGGCCGCGTAGCCATACCGCTGGATCACGTACTCGTCGGCGCCGACAGCGTTGACCTCTTCGGCGGTGAGTGTCACCACCTCGCCCGTGAAGGGATCCTTGCCGACGACTCCTTCATCGCGGTCGATCTGCAACACGCGCAGCATCGGTCCCTCACCGATCACGTTGAGCGGCCGCTCACCCGGCCCGGGAGCAATATCCTCAGCCGCCACCGCGGTCCTGGCCGGCGGTGCCGCCGGGGGCTCGTGGATCTGGAATCCGCCGTAGATGGCTGCCGCAACGAGCAGGAGGGTGATCGGCAGGCTCAACACCAGCAAGGTCCGCCACCGGCGTCCGGACGGATCAAGGAACACCGTGGTGCCGGCCGTCGTGTTCACCGCATCCGTAGCCGCTGTAGTGACAGCCGAACGCGCACGAAAAGTCAACGAAATACCCCTGTAACTGCAGACGATTCTGTAATTGCATTGGCTTTCGTCCCCGTTGAGCTTCCAGGCTGGCACGATCGCCGACACACTGGAACCGGCTACCGGTGAGACCCTTCTCGCATTGACACACAATGAGTTAATAGCCGACCGCGCCGGGTAGCCAACCGCCGACATTCTGATCCTGCTCCAGGATCGACACGACCCTGCCAGATGATCAACAGGCCCGCGAAGCCGTTACTGGGAATGGCTCAGTGAGCTGAGGTTGCCGTGCTCCGCGGCGCGCTGCACGTAGTCCGGCCAGCGGGTCTCCTCGCGGGTGTTGGTTATCTCGATCAGCTCGCCGCTGCGGGCGGCGTGCAGGCAGGGGCCGTGATCGCGCTCGTACTGTGTCTCGTCCAGGTCGAGGGCGAGTTGACCGGTGGAGACCACCGTGGCGGGCTCGCCCTTGACCAGCAGCGTGACCGACGCCTCGGTATCGCCGGGCATCACCGTCTTGGTCAGCTCGGCCACGGTCTGCAGCAGGCTCTTCATCGAGTGCTCGCGCAGGGACAACCGGCCCAGGTGCTCCAGCGCCTCGGCGGCGTTGGCAGGTCGGGGGCTTTGGTTGCTGGCCACGGCGGGCCTTCGGTCTGGTGATACCGGGGCTGGCGACCTCGGCGACGAAAGCTCAGCCTGGGCCTCCGCCTGGCGCGCGCCGCTGCCCGACGCACCATCATGCGAGGGGTACCCTCAGCGCCTGCGAGCAACCCCCGCCGCGGCCGCTCGCAGCCCCAGCGACGCTCCCAGATGAAGCCAGAGAGGGTGCAGCAGGCGGGCGGCCCCCGCTCCTGCTCTGCCATCTCCAGCCGGGAGGGCCCCTACGCCGTCGCGGCCCGGTCAGGACGCCGGTGCGGGTTCCTCATCATGCGGCCGGTCCCCCGGGACCTCCGGTCGCGCGGGCTCACCGTGGACGGGGATGGCGGGCCCGCTGCTCCCTCTGTCGTCAGTGGATCAATCCCACGGCGTTACCCGCTCCCTGGTCTCTCGTCCAGTCAAGGGCCCGGCCGCGACGCGAATCCTTGACCATGGTCATGGTGGTGGAGGAGCGCTGCGCGCCGGTGCGGTCCGGCCCTGCACGGTCCGGGCTGAGGGCCGGACTTCTGGTCTTGGTTGGCCTCGGAGGCGCTCCGGGTGGTCCAGCCGGCCGCGGTCAGGACGGGACGTGGGTCAGTGCGAGGCAGATCCAGCACAGCGGCCATTCCTCGTCGCCGTCGTCGAGCCAGCGCCAGTCGCGCGGGTCGAGCAGGGTCACCGGGCCAGACACAGGGCCCGGCCGACGATCAGGCCGGGGTCGCTGACCGCATGCAGCCGACCGGAGGGCATCTGGGCGACCTCGCCGGACCAGTCCCGCGCCGCGATGCGGTCGGCGCCGGCGGTCCATCCGCTCCGGTTGCGACTCATGCGGGACCCTCACCGGCCCCGCCCGGCCGGATCGGCTCGCCACGCCCGTGCCAGCGGCGTGTCCAACTCGGTGACGGTGCCCCGGTGCTTGGTCTGTTCGCTCAGCGCGTCGGCGAGTGCGGTCAGCGCAGCGCGCGCATCGGCGGGCAGGTCGGTGGCCGGATCGGCCAGCATCGCCTCGATGTGGCTGAGCACGCTGTGGGCCAGGTCGCGGGCGACCGCGGCGACCTGGGCGTCGGCGTAGTCCAGCTCGAGGACGAGGCGGGCCGTGCGATCCGGCGGCGCGGCGGACAGCGCCGCCTCGGCGACGATAGAAGAGGCCGGATCGGACACGACAAGCTCCTCAGCTCACACAAGGATGGATGGAGCACCGGCCGCAGCCAGCGCACCGGCAGCCGTCGGGGACCGCGGCGTCGACCCGGACATCGACGCTGACCGCGTACCGGCCGATCGGAACGGACCTACGGGAAGAGCCGGGGCCGCAGGCGGGCGCCGCTGGGTTTGCCGCAGCGCGCAGCCCTCCGCCGTGAATGCCAAGTCAAAGCGGTCCTTGACCACGCAACGTGGAACATCGGTGACCAGTCTGCCGTCACCCCCGCAGCATCCGGACCCCGGGGCCTCCGCCGGCTTCTTCCCCTGCCGTCGCCCGCTGGTCCCGACCGGGCAACCGGCGGAAGGTGAGTGACGGTCCAGCACGCCGACCGGGTCGGCCTGGCTTCACCCATCCAGCCTTACCACGCTGGCCTTCACGGTCCTGGAGGCTTCAGGTTTGTGGGCGTGAGGAGCCGGAACGCTGGCCCCGCCGCGATCGTCGCCCCCAGCGTTCGTCGCCGTGGCCGGGGTCGGGTGGTCGCCGGTAGGCGTCGGCGGCTCGGCAGCATAGCCCAGGTCCTCGGGGTGGCGTCGTCGGCCCGCGGGCCGACGAGCGGGCCGAGCGGTATGCCGATCAGGACTGCAACGCGTGGCGACGGCCGACCTGGCTGGAGTGGGACAGCCCGCGCTGCGGTCGACGTGCGCGGTGACGCCGGCGAGGTGTGGTGGGTGCAGGTCGGTGTCGATGAGCTCACCGCTGCGCGTTGGAGTCCGAACCGCTCATCGAGGGGGACCAGCGCCCCCCCACGCCGGGCGTGGTCAGGCCGAGGTTGGTGACCGTGGGCACGGGAGGATCGGCGGCGCGTGAAGCCCGGCCGGGGAGCACCGGGGTCAAGCTGCACGGCGATCGCAGTGCTATCGCCGGGCCGCGGCCGCAGCCAGCATGCGGAGGATGAGCAGCAAGCCGGGCACCCAGGACGGGCCGGTGCCGCCCGACATGGTCGCCGACTCCGACGGCAACGCTGATGCCTCCCCGTCGGCGTTGCCCGAGCAGATCTACGAGCAAGCCACGATCCGCCTCGCGGCCATCATCGACGAGTGGCAGAAGGCACGCGATGCCCTCCGCGGATAGCCGGCGGGGACGACTCGACGGTGGTCCTTCCCGACTGC
>DATINJ010000007.1:0-11075 GCA_035474375.1 Kineosporiaceae bacterium
GTTGAACGAGCGCTTCAATCGGTCCAACTCGCTGTGGGCGCTCGGCCTGGCCGCCTGGCGCCAGGGCGACCGCCAGCGCTCCGCGGAGCTGCAACGGCAGGCGTTGCGGCTGAAGTGGGAAATCGATGATCGGCTCGGGGCTGCGCTCTCGGTGGAGGCGCTGGCCGCAGCTGAGGCGCTGGACGACCCCACCCGGGCCGCCACTCTGCTCGGCGCGGCCGAATCTGTCTGGCGGACCGGGGGCACCCGTCAGGAAACCCAGCAGCACCTCGCGGGCTACCACGACGAATGCGTTCAACGTGCCCGGCAAGGGCTCGGTAAAGCGGCATATGGAAAGGCTTTTCGTCGTGGGCTAGGGCTTTCCCCGGAAGACTCCGTGGCGTACGCCCTCGACGACACCTTCGAGGACCCTTTCGAGGGCGCCGACACCTGGGTCGCCCGGCAGCCCGGTCCGGAGTCGCCCAGCCCGACCGCCCTCACCCGGCGAGAGCGTCAGGTGGCCGAACTCATCGGGCACGGCCTGAGCAACAAGGACATCGCCGGAACCCTGGTCATCGCCCAACGCACCGCCGAGGGCCATGTCGAGAACATCCTGGCCAAGCTCGGCTTCAGATCGCGCAGCCAGATCGCCTCCTGGGTAGCCCGAACCGGGTCTCCCGACTCGTGACCCGCCAAGTGTCCCTGGGTGATCGGCGGTTGCGCCCGCTTTCGTGCCGCGAAAAGCACTACTCGCGGGCGTAACTGGCGATCTTCGCGGGAGGGCTATGGCCCATAGACGGGCAACCGTGCATGATCACGGCCACGGGGTTGGGGGCTATTTTCGACCGATCACCGATCACCGGGAGCGCAGGTCGTTCGCGCTGCGGAGGATGGGGGGTGCCCCGATCGACGTCGGATCCAGTTCTGCCGAGGTGCGCACGATGAAGACCGCACTCGTGCCGGCCGGCAGATCGACCAGACCGTGATCCACGCTTGCGTCCGGGGCGAGCCGGTCTGCCAGCAGGATCAGATCGCGCACCAGTGACCGCGCGCTGACCTGCACGCGGTAGCCGCCATCGATTCGGGTGACTGCGACCTCGACCGGATCTGGCTCCAGGAGCGCGGCGACGTCCTCAACGTAGGTGTGCACCGCGTATTCGGTGCCGAGCCGGACGACCAGGACCTCCGCCTCCGGTTCCTTGGGCTCGGCCACCTCGGTCAGGACCGGCACCACCTCCACCGCCCGCGCCGCCACCGTGACGTCGCGCGTCACCTCGGCCCGAACGTCCCCGCCGAAGCCCTCGCGGCGCAGGCTGAGCTGCCCCGACCATGGCTCGTCGGTGTCGTTGATGACGGCGATGGCGAGCGCGCCCTCGCGTTCCACCACCGTGAGCAGTCGTGGCGCGAACGCCCTGCGCAGGGCATGCCAGAGCGGCTTCGGCCGTTCCAGCGAGTCGATCGCCGCCCACGAGGTGACCGGCCAGCAGTCGTTGAGCTGCCAGACGATCGCCCCGGCCGTGCGTGGCCACCACGAGCGATAGTGCTCCACCGCGTGACTGACGGCACGAGCCTGATTCAATTGCGCTGCCCAGTGCCAGTCCACGAAGTCCTCGGGTACCCCGAGGTGCGGCGCCATCCCTCGGTCGAGCTTGGCGTTGCCGTCTTCGGCCTTCTGATGCAGCAAGAAGACGGGATCGGCTTTCGGGGATGCCACAGCGGTCAGCGGTTCCCCGTTGGTGGCGTGGATGAAGTCGCTGAGCGTCCGCCAGGTCGGCGGCGCCTGGAAGCCGAACTCCGAGCAGAACCGCGGGATATCGGCTCGATACTGGTGATAGTCGACGCGGTTCCAGACCTCCCATTCGTGGTGGGTGCCGTGGTCCGGGTCGTTGGGATGCAGTTGCGCGAGCGAGCGCTCCGGAGATGACGGGCTGTTGGCGTTGTACGGCCGGGTCGGGTCGAGCTCAGCGAGGATGGCCGGAAACAGCTCGAGCGGATAGCGGGCTCCCCAACTGCGGCCCTCGAGTGTGAACTTCCAACCCCAATCCTCATGCCCCCAGAGGTTTTCGTTGCCGCCGTTCCACAGGATCAGCGAGGGATGCGGCATCAGCCGGACCACATTCTCCCGGGCCTCGGCCTCGATCTCGGCGAACAGCGGCGATTCCTCCGGGTAGGCCGCGCAGGCCAGCAGGAAGTCCTGCCAGACCAGCACGCCGCGCTCGTCGCACACCGAGTAGAAGTCGTCCGACTCGTAGATCCCACCACCCCACACCCGCAGCAGGTTGGCATTCGCCGCCACCGCCTGGTCGATGCGGCGTTCCAGCCGATCCCGGGTCAGGCGAGAGACGAAATGGTCGTCCGGGATCCAGTTGAAGCCCTTCGCGAAGATCGCGCGACCGTTCACCTTGATCGTGAAGGCGCTGCCGATCTCGTCGTCCGTGGTGTCCACTTCTACGTTGCGGAATCCGATTCGGCGCCGCCAGATGTGCAACTCAGTGCCCGGCTCAGGGCCGAGGTCGCGGAGCGTGACCACCAGCTCGGCGAGGGGTTGGTCGCCGTGACCGACCGGCCACCACAGCGGCGCGACCGGGACGTCGACGACGACGACAGCCGTCTCGGCGTCCGCCGCCAGCTCCACCCGGGCCCGTTGCCCGAGCACCTCGGCCTCGACGCTGAGCGGCGCGGCCGGCTCACGGCCCGAGCGCTCGACGTCCACCTGCACCTCGACGTGCCCGGTCCCGTCGGTGCCGACGGTGACCAGCGGGCGGACCTGGCCGAGCCGGGCGACGCTCCAGCGCTCCACTCGCACGTCCCGCCAGAGCCCGGCGGTCCGCAGATCCGGCCCCCAGTCCCAGCCGAACGAACAGGCCATCTTGCGGACGAAATTGAACGGCGTGTGGTAGGCCGCCGGCCGGAACCCGAGGCGCTCGCTCTCCGCCATCGCGTATCGGGTGGCCGACTGCAGGTCGACAATCAGCGGCCGCTCGACTCCGTCCGCCAGCTGGCGCACGTCAAACCGGTACGAGCGGTGCATATTTGCTGTCAGCCCGAGCCGTTCAGCACCGAGGTGGACGGTGGAGACCGTGTCGATGCCGTCGAACACCAGATCCACCCGCTCGGTGTCGGCGGCCGGGGCCAACAGCAGGGGCCGGGCGTATCGCCAGTCGACGTCGAACATCCACTGCACGTCGGTTTCGTGCCCGTCGACGTACGGATCGGCGATCAGACCGGCTGCGAGCAGGTCGGTGTGCACACAGCCCGGAACGATCGCCGGGATCGGGGCGGCACCCAGCGTGGCGACACTGTCGGGCAGGTCGCCGCTGGTCGCCGCGACGGTCCAACTGTCGTGCAGCGGGGTCGTCTGCATGGTTCAGGACTCCTGTGATGGGGGTGAGACCAACGGGTCAGCGGTATGCGGTGGCGACGGGGCCCGTGCCGGAGGACGTGGCCGCTTCCCACTGGCCAGTGTGGTGGTTGAAGCACGTCGTGTTGTCGATCGCCGAGCGATCGATGACGGTCTCGGTCGAGATGACCTTGCCGGGACGCTCTGGATCGGGCGCCGCGGTCGCCAGCAACCGGGTGTAGTCGTGGTGCGGGTCGAGGATCACCGCATCGGCCGCCCCGCGCTCGACCACCCGCCCTCGGAACAGCACCAGGATCTCGTCCGAGAAGTGCCGCGCGGTCGCCAGGTCGTGGGTGATGTACAGGACCGCGAGCTGGTCCTCCCGTTGCAGCCGGGCCAGCAGGTTGAGCACTCCCAGTCGAATGGACACGTCGAGCATGGACACCGGTTCGTCCGCGATCAGCACCTGCGAACCAGGCGCCAGGGCCCGCGCGATAGCCACCCGCTGACGCTGACCGCCGGACAGTTCATGTGGGCGGCGAGCCGCGATCGTGGCGGCGGGTTCGAGGTTGACCCGCTCCAGCATCTCCAGCACCCGCGCATGGGTGTCGGCCTTGTTCCGGGTGCGGTGATGCAGCACCAGCGGCCGGGCCAGGTGATGCTCGATCGTGTGGAACGGGTTCAACGACGCGAACGGATCCTGGAACACCATTTGCACGTGTCGCTGATAGTCCGATCTGAGCACCTCGGTACCGTCGTCGTGCCTGACCTGCACCGTTCCGGAGGTCGGTTTCTCCATTCGGGTAAGGATTTTGGCGATTGTCGACTTGCCCGAACCAGACTCCCCGACCAGTGCCACGGTCCGGCCGGGCAGTAAGTCGAAGGAGACTCGGTCGACGGCGAGCAGCTTGCGGGCCTTCAGCCCGTTGCGGATGGTGTAGGTCTTGGTCAGGTCCTTGACTTCGACAGTCGTCATTGATGCCGCCCCGTCGCCGTGGTCGGGTCGACGCCCGTCCGGATGAAATCCCCGCGAGTGCCGCTCAGGCTCGGGAACGAGCCGAGCAGTTTGCGGGTGTAGGGATGCTGCGCATCGCGGTACAGCCGATCCGCCTGATCCAGCTCGACGATCTCCCCACGCAGCATGACCGCGATTCGATCGCTGATCTCCAGCAGCAGGGGCAGATCGTGGGTGATGAAGACGACGGCGAAATTCAGTTCGTCTCGCAGCCGGACGATCTCCCGCAGGATGTCGCGCTGCACGACGACGTCGAGCGCCGTGGTTGGTTCATCCATGATCATGATCTGTGGTTCCAGAAGCATCGCCATCGCGATCATGACGCGCTGCCGCATCCCGCCGGAGAGCTCGTGCGGATAGGCCCGCAACCGGGAGGGATCCACCCCGACCCGCTCGAGTGCTTCCGCCGACCGGGCTTTGACCGCTGCCCGGGACATCGCCGGCCGGTGCGTGCGCAGGGTGTCGCGCAGCTGCGCCTTGATCGTGATGACCGGGTTCAGCGCGTTCATCGCGCCCTGGAACACCATGGACAGCTTGTCCCAGCGGAAAACCCGCAGCTGCTCGTCGTCCAACCCAAGGATGTCGACATCACGACCATCCCGGTCATGGAAGATGATCTCGCCGGCCGCGATCCGGGCCGGTGGCCGGTGCAACCGGTTGACGGCGTACGCCAACGTCGTCTTTCCACACCCGGATTCGCCGGCAAGGCCGAGGATTTCACCCCGGTGCAGGGTCAGGCTCGCGTCCTTGACCGCGGTGACCGGGTCCTCGACCTCGTAGACAACGGTCAGGTCGCGGACCGTCAGGACGGGTTGACGTCCGATGACATGCGCGGGGGTTTCCGGGGTTTCGGGAATCAGCGCGGTCATGACCCGGCCGCCTTCCGGGTCGATGCGGCTTGCTTGGCATGCTCGCGCTGCTGGGTCCGCTCCAGCGCGAGCACGGCACGCGCCCGGCGCCGATGCTGTCGGACGTTCTTCAGCTTAGGGTTGATGATCTCGTCGATCGAGAAGTTGATCAGCGACAGTCCCATCCCGAAGAGCGCGATCATCAGGCCCGGCGGCACGAACCACCACCAGGCACCCAGCGGCAGCGCATAGCCGTTCTGCGCGTAGAACAGCAGGGTGCCGAGGGTCGAGGAATCGGCGGCCCCTAAGCCCAGGAACGACAGGCCCGCTTCGTTCAGGATGGCGAAGATCACCGCGAAAACGAACTGCGAGGCGAGTACCGGCAGCAGGTTGGGCAGGATCTCGACCGTGATCACCCGCCAATGCCGCTCCCCCGAGATCCGGGCGGCAGCCACATAGTCCCGGGTGCGCACCGAGAGTGTTTGCGCTCGCAGCACGCGGGCCGATGCCGCCCAACCGGTGAGCGCCAGGACCGCCACGACGGTTCCCAGCCCGCGACTCTCCCTCGGCACGAAACCCGAGATCACGATGATCAGTGGGAGTTGCGGGATCACCAGAAAGACGTTGGACAGCAAGGAGAATCCCTCGTCGATCAGACCGCCGCGATAGGCGCCGTAGATACCGAAGAAGGCCGACAATGCGGTGGCCAGGATTCCGACAGTGATGCCGATCTCCAGTGAACCGCGGGTGGAGTAGGCGAGTTGGGCGGAGAGGTCCTGGCCAGTCTGCGTCGTCCCGAGCAGATGCTCGGACGACGGCCCGGACAACCCGATGTCGGAGATCACGTCCGGGTCACCGACCAGATGCGGGGCGATGAATCCGTACAGCAGGATCCCGACCACCAGGACCAGCCCGACAGCCAGCCACCCAGTCATCGTCGGCAGCATCAACCGCCAGGCCGGTTTCGGCCGATCGCCCTGGTCGGCAGCCTCCGCGGCGAGGAGTTGGGTCGAGTCCGCAATGGACGGCGCGGCTTCGGGAGTCAGGTTGGTCATCGTCTGGCCTCCTCAGCCTCTGGTCCGGGTCCGCGGATCGATCACGCCGTAGAGCAGGTCGACGACCAGGTTGGCGGCCAGCACCGCCACCGTGATGTACATGAAGATGCCCTGCATCAGCGCGTAGTCGTTGTTCGTCACCGCGCCCAGCAGCTTGGAGCCGATCCCGGGATAGGAGAAGACCTGCTCGGTCACCACCGACCCGGAGACGACGAAACCCAGCGCGATCGCGAAACCTGCGACCGACGGCAGAATCGCATTGCGCGCGGCGTAACTACGCATGATCTTCCCCGGCTTCAGGCCCTTGGCCTCGGCGGTCAGGACGTAGTCCTCAGAAAGCGTGGAGACCATCATGTTTCGCATGCCGAGCAACCAACCGCCAACCGAGGCGAGCACGATCGTCAGCGCCGGAAGCAACCCGTGACCGATCGCCGAGCGGATGAACGGCCAGTTCCAACCGATGTCGAGGATCACGTCGTATCCGCCCTGGCCGGGGAAGATCGCCAGTATCCGGGACAGCAGGTAGACCAGGATCAGCGCGAGCCAGAAGTACGGCACCGCCGTGAGCATTGTGGTGGCGGGAACGAGCGAGTCAAGCCAGGTTCCCGGCTTCCATCCGACGAACGCACCGATCACGATCCCCAGGGCGGCCGCGATGATCGTGGCCAGCCCGACCAGCACCACCGTCCACGCCATCGACGTCGCGATCACGTCGGTGACCTTGGACGGGAAGAAGCCGATCGAGACACCCAGATCGCCCCGGGCCATCCGGCCGAGGTAAGTCCAGTACTGGACGAAGATCGGCCTGGAGTCGTCGCCCCCGAGCAGGACCATGTACGCCTTGCGGGTTTCCGGTGTCACGGCTCCCCCACGCTGCTGGATCTTCGCCAGCAGGATGTCCACCGGATTGCCCGGCATCAGGCGGGGAATGATGAAATTGAGCGTGAGGGCTGCCCACAGTGCCACGGCGTAGAAGGCCAGCTTGCGAAGCACGTACGTCATGGCCACACACCTGCGGTCCAGCTCGAGGACGACGACATCGGGCTCACTTCCCGGTGGGCGTGAGCGTCTTGAAGACCTCGGCCGCGTCGATCCGAGACCACACCGCCGGGAAGGCATATGAGTTGTCTTCGGTCGGCCAGCCGGAGAACTTCGCGACGTTCCAGACGCTCGTCGTCCCGCCGGTCAGCACCGGGATGTACGGCATCTTCTCCATGAGCGACTTCTGGATGATGTTGAACTGCGCCTGGCGGGCCGCCGTATCGGTGAAGTTCAGGCCTTTCAGCGTCTCCACCGCGCTGTCGACCGCCGGGTCGGAGAACCGGCCGTAGTTGAGGCCTGGAGTCTTTCCGACCTTCGCGGTGTTCGCCGAGGTGAAGAAGTAGGTGTAGATGTAGTAGGGGTCAGACGTCGGGCCCTGGTACAAGGCATCGATCATCAGCTGGAAGTTGCCCTTGTTCTTCTTGTCGGTCCAGCCGTTCCAGGACGACTGCGAGGTCTCGACCTTGATACCGGCGGCCTTGGCCTGCGACGTGATCGCCTGCAAGGCGGTGATGTAGTCGGTCCAGCCGGTGACCACCTCGATGGTCAGCGACAACTGCTTGCCGTCCTTGGCATAAATTCCGTCCGAACCCTTCTTCCAACCTGCGCCCTCCAGAAGCGAGCTGGCCTTGGCCGGATCCGCCTTCTCCGGTGCGGTTTTCGGGTTGACTTCGGGTGAGATCCACTTGTCCTGGGTGGGTGTCAGCGCGAAGGACGGCGAGATCGCGCTTGCCGTCTTCTCGAACGCGAGGTTGTTGAGCTGGGTGCGGTCGATCGCGTAGAAGAGCGCCTGGCGCACTGCCGGGTCGGTCTGCGGGCCCTTGCACCCCAGGTCGGCATTCGAGCACGCGGCGAGGACCATCTCGTTCTGCCAGGACGTGAACTTGTCGTAGTTCGGGAAGTTCTTGTGGGTGTTCTGGATGTCTGGGATCGGGCCGGTCTCCCAGTCGATGGTCCCGTTCGCGATCCCATCCGCGACCGTCTGGTTACCGGACACCGACAGGAGACGAATGTTCTTCAGCTTCGGCGCACCACCCCAGTAGCCGGGATTGGCGACGAATGTGACCGCCTGTGGCTTGAAGGTGCCCAGCTTGAAGGCACCGGTGCCGACCGGCTGCTTGTCGAGGTAGGTGACCGGATCCGCGATGCCCTTCCAGATGTGTTCGGGAACGATCGCGACCCCGCTGAGGACGTCGGGGGCGATCACGTAGGCCGGCTGCTTCCAGGTGAACACCACGTGGCTGTCGTCGGTGGCCTTGACCGCGCCGTTGAAGCCCCAGTTGTTGAACGCCGGCGTCTTCTTGATCATGTCGAAGGTGAAGGCGACGTCCTTGGCGGTGAAGGGCTGCCCATCGGTCCACTTGACGCCGTCCCGGGTGGTCACGGTCAGCTCGGTGCCGTCGTCGTTGAACGAGTATTCGGTGCCGAGCAGCGGCTTCGGGTCCGAGGCCTTCGTCTTGTTGATGTAGAACAGCGGCTCGTAGACGTTGCCGAGCGAGCTCAGGCTCGAGGTCGAGAACGGGTTGAAGTTGGCCTGGGCATCACCGGTCGCTCCGGGGACGACCAGGGTCACGTCGCTGGTGTCGCCGCCGCTCTTTGACGGGCCGCTCGCATCATCCGAGCAGCCGGCGAGCGCCAGAGCGAGCACAGCAGTGCCCGCGATTCCTGCAAGTGCCGTCCGGCGATGCCGACGGCCCGAACCAGTGCTGAGGATCATCCTTGGTCCCTTCCCAGTGTCGAGCCGGACGCAACTGTCACGCTCAGCGCCGCCACGTCCGCGTGGCGTTACGGATGAATCCTTGCGTTCATAAATTTATCCAGTCAAGATAATCGGGACATCAGTTCTTCTGTAACCAAACCGTGACTTCTCGGGCGGACGGCGGTCGAACGACCGTCGCCCCTGGTCACGTCGCCTGAGGAGGTCACGGCGATGCCGTCAGGCTCCACCCGGCCATCGACGTCCGGGCTCCTACTCGACCTCGTGCGCACAGCGGGCACCCTCAGCCGAGTCGAACTGGCGGAAGCCACCGGGCTCACCGCGGGCACGATCACGAACGTCATGCGGGATCTGATCCAGGGCGGCCTGGTGCACGAGGTCGGCCGTTCCCCGTCGGCGCGGGGCACGCCGCGGCGCCTGATCCAGATCAACCCCGAGGCGGGGTTCGCGGTCGGCGCCCAGCTCGACCGCTGCACGTCCACCATCGTTCTCGTCGACTTCGCCGGACGCACGCTGGCGACCGCAAGGCTCCCCGGCGCGGGGCAGAACTCGCCGCAACACACCCTCGACACGCTGGCCGAGCACATCGACGGGTTGCTGAGCGGCGCCGCCGTCGCGCGAGACCGGGTGCTCGGGGTCGGGCTGGTGACGCACGGCCCGCAAGACCGCGCCCGAGGCACCCTTCTGACCACCCAACCAGCTCCGAGTTGGCGCGAATACCCGCTGACCAGAGCTCTTTCCGCCACCCTGGCACTGCCGGTCCTGCTGGAGAACGACGCCACCGCGGCAGCGATCGGCGAGCAATGGGCGGGCGACGTCCCGACCGCCACCTTCGGGGTCATCTACATGGCCAGCGGCATCGGTGGTGGCGTCGTGGTAGACGGCGAGGTCTACCGGGGCAGGGCCTCCAACACCATCGAAATAGGCCACGTATCAATGAATTCCGAAGGCGCTCCGTGTGCCTGCGGAAATCGCGGCTGCCTTGAGGCCATCGCCGGACCGTCGGCAATCGTCGCCCAGGCTCTGCAGGACCGCGCTCTCATCGCCCGGGTACCCTTGTCCGGTGAGGAAGACCAGACCCTTGCCGATTTCGAGCGGCTGGCCCGCGCGTCCCTGAGTGGAGACACCGCCGCGCATGGGCTGATCGCCCGGTCTGCCCACCAACTCGGGCTGGCCGCCGTCACTCTGGTGAATCTGTTCGACCTGGACACGATTGTCCTGGCCGGCTCGGCCTTTTCCAGCGCCGGACCGCAATACCGTGAGCAGGTCGCCCGCGCGCTGAGCGAGTACGCGCTGAGTCGCGAACTCAGCCCGGCAAAGGCCTTGCTGTCCGCGAATGTCGAGACCTCGGCTGCGGTCGGCGGAGCCCTCTGGGTACTGCGGTCCTCCGCCACCGGCGCCCCGGGCCGGCTCGCCCTGCCGATGCTCCTCACCCCGTGATCACCGAGCAAATGTGCCATTCTCGGTCGAAATACCCCAGCCCTCCCGCGAAGATCGCCAGCTATGCCCGCAAATAGTGCCTTTCGCGGCACGAAAGCGGGCGCAGCTGCCGATCATCCAGGCACCGAAGATCATCACGGCCAGGAAACTGAGGCTGGGCCCGCCGTCCCTCATTTCAACCCTCGGGGTGGCCCGCTGGGCCATGGCCGTTCGGTCGAATACCCCAACCCATTCCGTGATCATGCACGATTGCCCACCTCCGGCCCGCGATCATGCACGGTTGCCCCCCCACGAAGCGGGTAACCGTGCATGATCACCGCAATGCCGGTGAGTTAAGCGACCACGGGACCCCTGACCAACCGTGATCATGCACGCTTGCTCGTCAGGCCAGGGCAATCGTGCATGATCACGGGTCGAAGCGGAGCAGATACGACCTCAGGCAACCTCACCCAGTTACTCCGCTTATCTCACCGGCATTGATGATCACGGCAGAAGTTTGGAAAGCCGAGCAAGTGGGCCAGCCGGGTTCGAGCTTCCCAGATCATGGGCTCGGGCTCGGGCATGGGGCTCGGGCATGGGGCTCGGGCATGGGGCTCGGGCATGGGGCTCGGGCATGGGGCTCGGGCTCGGGCTCGGGCTC
>DATINJ010000008.1:0-13603 GCA_035474375.1 Kineosporiaceae bacterium
GTCATGCAGCAGCGCAACCCGATCTCCGTACGTGAACGGACCCGCCGCACCGTGCGGGCGGAATTGACCATGCTCGGGCAGGAATTGTTCGCGGCGAGGGGGTACGAGCAGACCACGGTCGAGGACATCGTCGCCGCCGCGGGGATGTCGAAGCGGACGTTCTTCCGCTACTTCGCCTCAAAAGAGGATCTTGTCCTCAGTAAGTACGAATTTTACGGCGACCAGTTCGCCGAGGCCTTCACCGCCCGTCCCCCGGACGAGCCGATCTGGGACTCGTTTCGCGGCGCCTTCGACCTTGTCGCCGACTACTTCGACGACGCAGCGCACGTACCGCGCATCCTCGCCATCGAAAAGATCATCAACGGCAACCCCGCGTTGAGTGCGGGCGAACTGGAGCGGATCTCCAGGGTGCAGGATCAGCTTGCCGCCCTACTACGCGAACGAACCGGGCGGCATTCACCCACCGATCCCGGCCCGGCCGCCATCACGGGTGCGGCGCTGGCCTGTCTCCTTGCCGCCAAGGCCACCTGGATCGCCACAGAGCAGCGACCGCCGTTTCGCGAACTGCTCGACCAGTCCATGGCCGCGATGCACCCGGCATAGGTGACAGCACCACCCTCAACTGCGTACCTCGAGGAAGACGTCGAGGTGGCCGGTCCATCTCAGACCTTCCGCACCTACCGCGATCAGATGCGACTTACCAAGGGAAAACTCATGCAGGCAGCCATTTACCGTACCCAAGGAAGCCCGGACGTCGTCGAGGTCATCGAGGTCGACAAGCCTGAGCCGGGCCTCGCCGAGATCCGGATCAAGGTCCAGGCAGCCGCCTTGAACCCGACCGACGCGTCAGCCTGGCGCGGTGGCTTCTTCCCCGCCCCTCCGCAGGGCAGCTTCTACGGACTGGGCTGGGACATCGCCGGCGTCGTCGACGCCGTCGGCCCGGGTACTCCCTGGCAGCCCGGACAGCCTGTCATCGCGCTCAGCTACGGGCTGCCGCTCGGACTCAACCGAGCGCAGGCCGAATATGTGGTCGTCCCCAGCAATGTGATCGCGGCGGCGCCGGAAGGGGTTGATCCCGTCCATGCCGCCACCATCCCGCTGAACGGACTGACCGCAGCCCATTCCGTCGAACTGCTCGGACTGCGCCCGGGCCAATCCGTGCTCGTGACCGGTGCGGAGGGAGCCGTCGGAGGCTACGCCGTCCAACTCGCCAAACGCCGGGGACTGGTGGTCATCGCCAGCGACCGCTCCCCGGACGGCCAATTCGCCACCGATGTGGCCGGGGCCGATGCCTTCGTGCCCGCCTCGCACTCGCCGGTCGACGCTCTCCGCGCCGTGCGCCCCGAGGGCGTCGACGCCGTCCTCGACACGGCCTCGCTCGGCCAGGCCCTCATCGGCGCCGTAAGCGACGGAGGCACCTTCGTGACGACCCGGCTCGATGCGCTGCCCCAGACCGAGCGGAACATCCGGGTCCGCCTGACACAGGTCGGTGGGGACGCGGCGACCCTCACGACGCTGTCTGATCTGGCTGCCTCGGGAGAGCTCGCGTTGCGAGTCGCCCAGACCTACCCGCTCCAGGAGGCAGCCAAGGCGTACGCACGCCTGGCCGCAGGCGGACTACGCGGCCGCATCGTCCTCACGATGAACTGAGCCAGCAACTCCACCGCTACGCGCGCGGTGACGCCTGAGAGCGGTTCAAGGGACGAACCACGGTCTGGCAGAGCACCTCAGGACGCGGTTCAGGTGTTTACGAACTAACGAACTTTGGCCTATTGCCTGCTTTCATCGGGCGGGGGTTGGGAGGAGCAGCTCTAACGAGGGTCGCGGAGATCAACGACCGACCACCCGCACGCCCTCCCAATTACCTGGCTCGCGGCTTTCGGGTAGTTGAGTCAAGGGATCAGTGAGCCAAGGTCAAGCGACGGCGTCACTGAAACAGAATACCGACAGGATCCGCCGAACCGGCCCGCGGACTCGGGCGGGCTGTATCAACGGCATCGCGCGGGCCTCCGCAGACGTATCCGCGACATCACAACCGAGGGAGCGTCCGATGCCACACTTAGTCATCCGATTCGACGTACCGCCGTCCGGGGAACTGGAGACCACCGGGAACGGGACCTCTCCCAGCGATGCGGCCATGGTGGAGGAACTCGCGGCTCGAGAGGCGGTACTGGAGGCCGTCTCGCCGTACCTGGCCTCGCTTCCTGACCGGCCTCCGCACCGGTCGGGCAACGTCAGCGCCGTCGAGCTCCTCGGTCAGGACACCTGGTCTGCCCTGAATCACTACCTCCTCATCCTGCACGTGGATATCGGCACCCCCCAGCTGGATGGGCTGCCACCCTTGCTACCCGAGGGCTCGACCGTGCAGCCGATCGGGGACTACCAGCCACTGCGATGCTGGCCCGACCCGGTGAGTAGCGACAGCGCCTTCGCGCTCGTGCGCCGATTCATCCAGGACGGCTGGAACGGTGCCGACCAGCAGTCCGCGGCCGACCTTGTCGCTCCTGACTACGACTCCACGGACGGCGGGTTCTTCCGCACCGACGTCCCCAGCGGGCTGGAACGCCTCCATGGCGCGGAGGCCTTCCACGCACACCTGGAGCTCTATGCGAAGAAGTACGCAGACCTGCACTTCGCCATCGACCGGATGATCCCCGACGGTGACGCGGTACTCACCGTCTCGACCGTGAGCGGCACCATCATCGGCGAGGTATTCACCAACCGGGCCGGGCAGTTGCGCCACCGAGAGCTCGGCGGCCAGGTGATCAGCCGCACCGAGGTCACCGACGGGCTGATCACCCGGCACGATCTCTTCTGGTGAGACCCATTTCGCGCCCGACCCGAAACGCAAGGCTCTCGATAGCCTTGCGTTTCGTCTCGAACACGACGCTGTCAGTGGGTGCCTTGGGCGCCCTTGCGTCGTGGAATCAGGTGCAGGACGGCGACGGCGACGGCGCCCACAACGAGTCCGATGATGGCGGAAGCGAGGGTGTTCACGAGCCAGGCCAGGACCCCACCGATCCCGGCCACCCCGTGGACGGCCTCCTCCGCGTGGTGTACCAGCTCGTACGGTGCATGCCAGCCCAGGTCGTCCACCCCGACGAGCAGGATGTGGCCGCCGACCCAGAGCATCGCGACGATCCCTACGGTCGACAGGACGGCGAGGACCTTCGGCATGGCCCGGACCAGGAACCGTCCGGTGCTCGCAGCCGCGCCGTGCCGGGTGGCCGCCAAGCGCAGCCCGATGTCGTCCATCTTCACGATCAGCGCGACCACGCCGTAGACCAGCACGGTGATCCCGAGAGCGACCACGACGAGGATGAGGGCGCGGGAGATCAGCGGTTCGTTGGCGACCTCGTTCAGGGCGATGACCATGATCTCGGCGGAGAGGATGAAATCGGTGCGGATCGCGCCGGACACCATCGTCCGCTCGGTGTCCTCACCCCGCGCAGCGG
Source organism: Kineosporiaceae bacterium (assembly GCA_035474375.1). Taxonomy (GTDB): domain Bacteria; phylum Actinomycetota; class Actinomycetes; order Actinomycetales; family Kineosporiaceae; genus JANNPJ01. Next base: position 3,456 of record DATINJ010000008.1, read on the forward strand.
CCGGCACGGTACTGGCCTCCTTCCCGTGCCCGCTGATCAGCTCGTAGATCTTCTCAGCGCCCTCGTACGCCAGGTACGTGCCCCCGACCATCAGGATCGGCGTGAGCAACCCCGACAGGAACTGGCTGAGCAGCAGCGCGGCCGGGAGGATGAACAGCAACTTGTTGCGCAGCGAGCCGACGGCGATACGCCGGACGATAGGCAGCTCGCGATCGGGGGTGAAGCCGTGGACGTAGCGCGGAGTCACCGCCGTGTCGTCGATGACAACGCCGGCAGCCTTGGCACTCGCCCGCCCGGCCGCCGCGCCGACATCGTCCACCGACGCCGCCGCGAGCTTCGCCAGCACCGCTATGTCGTCCAGCAACGCCGCCAGTCCGCCTGCCATCAAATCTCCATCTCGTTGCCCACTGTGACGTCCATTCTCCTATCCCACCAGACACCTGCACCGCTCATGGTGGGCACGCCGACCCGCACGGGCGCTCGGCCCTCGCTTTGTCAGCCTCAGCAGAGCTCATACGCAGTGATCGGACCTGCCCTCGCAGAGCTGTGGGTCAGGTCTTTCGAGCGCCCCGACGCTGCCTGGCTCATCGATCCTTTGACTCGCGCAGTTCCCGAACGCCGAGCTCACGGGCATATGCGATGAGCTGCGACGGCGCCCGCTCGATGTGATCGGTGAGGACCGCGGCGGCGGCGACCGGGTGCCGATCCTGCCCGTTGCCAACGCCGGCCGCACGCTGGTGCACCGGAAACTCCAAGGATGCCGACAGAGCCGGGCTCAGCCGGCGAGCTGGTTGACCTTGCGGATCTGTCCGTCGAAGACCCCGGCGGGAAGGATACGGTGCGCCGCGCTGAGGAGCCGGGCGCTGCGCCCGGCGGTGTACCGCACCTTCGGCTTGGCGTCGATAGCCGCCGCGACAATCGCCTTCGCGACAGTGGCAGGGTCATCGCCGTCCTCATTGACCGCCACCGCCAGCTTGTCCGCGATACGCCGCTGCTCCGCATAGATTTGCATCGGCATGTCGGGCTCGACCGTGTTCGCCTCGAACGCAGACTTGGTACCACCCGGCTGAACGATAAGAGCCCGCACCCCATGCTCGCGGATCTCGTGATCCAGGGACTCGGTGTACCCCTCCAGCGCATGCTTGGAGGCCGAGTAGGTAGCCATGTACGGCGCGGGCAGGAATCCGAGGACAGACGAGATGTTGATGATGCGCCCACTGCCCTGAGCACGCATGTGCGGCAGAACCGCCTTGGTCATCCGCATCACACCGAAGACATTGATATTGAACAGGCGCTGAGCCTGCACGAGAGAGTTTTCCTCATCAGCACCCGAGGAACCGATGCCCGCGTTATTGACCAGGAAGTCGATCCGCCCGAACCGCTCAATCACCTCCCCGACCGCGGCAGCGACCGAGTCATCGCTACCCACATCGAGAGCCAAGAACGTCACCCCGTCACGCAGGTCAGCTCCCGACGTCTTCCGACTCGTCCCCACCGTCTCGAATCCCGCCGCGACAAGCGCCAGAGCGGCCGCCTGCCCGATACCGGTAGACGCGCCAGTCACAAGTGCCACCGGTCGGTTCGTTGCAGTCATCGCAGCCTCCAGAAATCGTTGTCGTATGATCGTAATCTTAAATGCTGAGTGAGTGGCTGGCAAGTGGTGAAGCGAGACGGCCGGTGCGCGCCGAAACAACCTCTGCACAGAGTCTTTTTGGTCCGCTTTGCTGACTTTTCGCGCTATGTACCTGACTGGCCACCGCGTCGCCGAACCGCGGAGCGGCTGGTGATCCAGGAGGCGATTTGGGCCCGGCTGCGGAAGCCGAGCTTGGTGAGGATGTGGTCGACGTGGCCCTCAACCGTACGTCGGGAGATGACGAGGGTCCCAGCGATCTCCTTGTTGGACAGGCCGTCAGCGACGAGTTGGGCAATCTGATATTCGCGCCGGGTCAGAGGCGCCGCCACCGGCTCCGCGGCAGACGAAATCGATTCCGCCTCGGGCGCCTCGACGGCGTAGGCGAGCGCCTCGTCCAGCGTGAGGGCTTGGCCGCGCTGGAAGGCCTCGGTGAATGCCTCGTTGTCGAGGTCTTCGCGGGTTCGGCGCTGGCAAGTGCGGTGATCGGCGAGCAGCATGAGGAACGCGGTGGAGATAGGCGTACCGTGTTCGGTCAGCAGGCTGTCGGCCGCACCGAGCAGGATCGCCGACCGCTGAAATCGCCGCTGCTCAGCCGCGATCCACGCCATCAGCTCGAGGTTCAGAGCGGCGTGCTGCAGGTAGGGCATTCCCTTGTGTCTGATCCGCACGCTCTCCCGTACGTGCCGTGCGGATTCCTCCAGCTCACCGGCACGCCACGCGGCGAGCGCGACGCCCCACTCCACCATCGACCTGCTGGCCGACTCTCCTCGACCCTCGAGGATCTCCAGCAGGTCGTGGGAGTACTGCTTCGAGCGGCGCTGGTCGCCTGACATCGCCGTGGCCCACTGGGCGTGGATCAGCAGGTGCAGTCGCAAGGGAAGATCGGGGTCCGTCATCCGCGACACGCTGGACAGGCCGCGGTCCGCAGCTTCGATCGCGCCCCCCAGGTCGTTGCGCAGCCAGGCAGCGACAGCGTCTACGTAGGCGCAGTAAGCCAGCACGAAAGGATCGTCGAGGCGTCGACCGAGTTGCCGCGCCTGCTCCAGCCGGCCGCGCACGGCGTGGATGTCTCCGGCGAGCAGCGCCAGCGCAGCGGCCACAGCTAGAGCATGAGCCCGCACCCCGATCTTCATGGTTCTTTCGGTCAGGGCCCGGTCCAGCCAGCCCAGGCCTTCTCGCGCGAGGCCGCCGTTCGCCCACAACACCCGGGGCATGGTCGCCACGATATGCACGCCGGTTTCGATCTCGCCCGGCTCGCTGAGGCAGAACTCGACCGCGGCGCGCAGGTTGGCGCGCTCGTGGGTCAAACGGGTGAACCAGAACACCTGTCGGTCGCTGGCCCATTGGGTATTAGCTCGGTCCACCAACTGTCGGCACCAGTCACCGTGACGGCGCCGCAGCAACGCCTCCTCGTCGGCCTGGATCAGCCGTTTCCGCCCGAATTCGCGGAACGTCTCCAGCATCCGATACCGAGCCTGCTCACCGAGATCACCGGGGTCCAGCCGGTCCACGATCGACTTCTCGACCAACCCAGTCAGCACTTCCATCAGCTCGTCTCCGGGCAGGGTCTCATCGGCACACACCTCCTCAACGGCGTCCAGCTCGAACCCGCCGACAAACGTTGAGAGCCGCGACCACAGCAGTTGCTCAGGTTTGCTGCACAGCTCGAACGACCACGTCACGCAGGCCAGCAGAGTCTGCTGATGAGCCGGCGCCGCCCGGTTGCGGCTCGACAGCAGTCTGAACCGGTCGGTCAGGCGTTCCGAAATCTGTTGCGGCGTCAGCACCCGTACCCGGGCGGCCGCCATCTCGATGGCCAACGGCAGGCCTTCCAGCCGCCCGCACAGGTGCGCCACCGAATCCCGGTTCTCCTTGGTGAGGGTGAAGCTAGGGACAGCCGCCTGCGCCCGCTCCACGAACAAGGCGACCGACTCGCACCCTGCAAAATCGTCCATCAGTGGCTGGGCGGACGTCGGGACAGCCAGCGGTTGTACCGGGTAGCGCACCTGGCCGGCCACCTCCAGCGGCTCACGACTCGTGGCGAGCACCCGGAGCTGGGGGCACGCTGCGAGCAACCGGTCCACCAGCCGCGTGCACTCGGGCAGCAGGTGCTCACAATTGTCCAGCACCAGCAACGCCCGCCGGTCAGTCAGGTAGTCAGTCAGTTCCCGGACTGCTGATCCGGCGCCGCGCGGCCGCATGTCGAGGGCGGACATCACCGGGTAGACCAGGACGCCGAGGCCCAGCTCATCCAGCTCGTCCAGCACACCAGCGTCCCCGACGTCCTCGACAAACGGACCTCTCCCCCGCACCTCGGCGAGATCGATGAACCAGACACCATGATGAAAGGCGCGCCGCGAGTCGGCCGCCACCCGCAGCGCCAGCCGAGTCTTGCCCACCCCACCAACTCCGGTGAGCGTCACCAACCGAGACGTCCGCAGAAGATTGGTGACGACGGCGATCTCTCGGTGGCGGCCGACGAGGCTACTCAGTTGCGCCGGCAGATTGCCCCGCTTCGCGGGCGGCGGGATCGACGAACGCCCATGCTGCGAATAGTCCGGCCGCTCGGGCATACGTTGGTAGCCACCGGCCTTCCTGACCATCCGCCCAGCACATTGCTCGGCGCCGGTATCCGCCGGAACCGATCTACCTCTGCCCCAGGGACGTGCGGTAACTATCGGTAACGCCGATTCTACAACGGGTGCAGCGGGACTGCAGGACTTCATGCGCCACCGTTACCTCCGCTTCCATCCGGGCCACCCTCGCTGATCCCTACTCGAATGCCTGGTTTCCGGCACGGCCCACCGGAACCTTCTGGTACCACGGGTATGGCCCACCGTGCCGAAGCCCCGGTCCACCGATCAGGGCCGCTCTGCAGGGCACTTACGGGGACGGGCGTTAGAACGGGGAGGACGCTGGTGATGCCCCACTCGCGGGACGACAACAGGGAGAACGGCCACCGCAGGGTTGTGGTCGCTGCCAGCATCGGAACCTTCATCGAGGTCTACGACCTCTCACTTTACGGACTCTTCGCGGTGTTCCTGGCCGCGGAGTTCTTTCCCCAGCAGGACCCGGACACCGCGCTGTTGTCCACCTTCGCCATCTTCGCCCTCGCCTTCCTGGCAAGGCCGGTTGGTGCGGTCATCTGGGGGCCGTTGGGCGACCGGATCGGACGGCGCGCGACACTGGCCATGTCGTTGCTGATGATGACGGCAGCCACCGTTGCGTTTGGCTTGCTCCCGACGTACGACAGCGTGGGCCTGCTGGCACCGGTGTTGCTGCTGCTGTGCCGGCTGCTGCAAGGTCTGTCCGTCAGCGCGGAACTGCCCGGTGCCCAACTGCTCATGCTGGAACACGCCCCACAGGGCCAGCGCGGCCGCATCGTGGCCATCAACTCCGTTGCCGCCGCCTTGGGAAGCGCCACGGCGACGATGGTCGCGCTCGTCCTCGCTCGCGCCCTGTCCCCCGACCAAATGGCGGCGTGGGGGTGGCGGGCGGCGTTTCTCATCGCCGCTGTGATCGGCGTCGTGGGGTTGTACATCCGTACGCGGGTGGCGGACAGCCCCGCCTTCATCGCACTCGGCGATCGGGCGAGGAGGGACGTAACCCCCTTGGCGACTGCCGTACGCACCGCCAAGCTGAGGATGGTGGTCCTCACCGTGTGGCTGGCCACCACATACGCGTCCGGGTATGTCGTGGCCGGCTACCTACCCTCGTACCTGATCCGCACCGCCGGGTTTTCTCCCGCCGACGCCTTCACCATCAGCTTGATCATGACCTTCGTCAGCGTGGTGTCCTCGCTGGTCGGCGGATACCTGATCGACCGATTCCCGCTTAGACCCCTGATGATCACCCTGATGGCGGCCATCGCCGCCGCCGCCGTCCCGGGATTCCTGATCATCACCGAGATCGGAACCTTCTGGGCCGTCGTGGGTGGACAGGCCATGTGGGTGATCTTCCTCAGCGCGGCACTCCCGGTAGGCGCGGTCATGGGCGTCACCCTGTTTCCGGTCGCCATTCGCTTCACCACCGGCGCGATCAGCCTCAACCTGGCCAGCGCACTCTTCGGCAGCACGGCACCCTACGTCTGCACCTGGTTGGTGGCCGACACGAACAACCCGACAGCCCCCGGCTACTACGTCCTCCTCATCGCCCTCCTCGGCCTGATCGCAGTCACCCTGGGGCTGCCGCGCCGCCCTGGCCGGCCGGCGGGTGCGAAACCCGCCGGCCACCCGGTCCATTAGCGGTTCAGTGTCAGTACACCCGGCCGGTACGGCAGCAGGCCGTACTCCATACCGTCAGTCTTGGGATCGCGCCCCTGGTAGAGGAACTGCAGGTTGCAGGGGTCGACGGTCTTGGTCTGGTCGGGGTTGGTGCGCACCAGATCGCCGTGGCTGATGTCGTTGGTCCAGGTGGCGCCGCTGTTGGCTTTGCCGGCGAACGGGTTGCTCTGGGTGCCGGCTTGCGGTGTCCACGTGCCGTCGAGGCTGGTGGCGGTGAACGAGCGGAAGAAGCGACCATTCGATCCCATCGCCTCGACGATCATGAGGTAGAGGTTCTGGCCCTGGATCTTGTAGACCTCAGGCGCTTCGAACAGGAGATCTCTGGCGTCGGTCATGATCTTGGTGTAGTTCGAGCCAAAGCTGGCCGGGAAGTTGCCGATCGGCATGCTGGACCGGTAGATGCTGCCTTCGTCGTCGGCGAAGAACAGGTACATGTTCTTGTCGTCAGCGATCAGGGTCTGGTCGATAGGGGCCCCGACGGGAAGGGTTGCGGTGAAGAGCTGCTGCTGCGGGCCCCAGCCGTTGGGGTTGGTGGGGTCGCTCGAAGTGCGGTACGAGAAGGAGTCCGGCCAACCCCACTGGTAGGCAAGCACCCAGGTGTTCTTCGGGGCGAAGTAGAAAAGCGTCGGCGCAACAGCAGAGAAGCTCGTCATCTCGTTCTGACCGGCCGCAGCCATGTCGGACCAGTTCGAGAAAGGGCTGAACACCGTCGAGCCCCAGCGCCCCTGGTCACCGGCGAGGGCGTTGTGTGTCGTCCCATAGACCAGGTGCTGGCCGTTGTAGACGACGTTGGTGAAGTCCTTTAGCCCGATCGCCCCGTTCTTCGGTTGCGCCAGGGGGCCGGTCGATGTCCAGCGGTACGTCGAGGGAAGCGCGCAGGTGCCGGTGCCGCCGTCGACGCGGACGAGTTGCCATTGCTGGTTGCTGCCGTTCCAGCTGCCCCACTGCTGGACGCTGGCGCCCTCAGCGGTCGACAGGCCTGCCACTTCGAGGACCTTGTTGCTGAAGCGATTGACCAGGCGAACGTACCCGTCGGTGGAGTCGTCGAGACGGAACTGCTGGTTGCTGCCCCCGACGTCGGACCACTGCACCACGGAAGCCCCGTCGGCGGTGGACCCGCCGAGAACGTCGACGATCTTGCCGGAGTGCCGCGCGCGCAGCTTGTAGTAGCCGCCGCCGGCATCCACGAACTGGAACTGCTGGTTGTTGGTGTTGGTGCGGGTCCACTGGATGAGGTTGGCGCCGTCGGCGGTGGACGCGCCATTGACGTCGAGGACCTTGCCACTGTTGCGGTTCACCAGGACGTACCAGGCGGTGGTGTCCACTGTGGCGGCCGACGCCGCCGTCGCGGCCACCGTGAGCATCCCGCCCACGACCGCCACGACTGCCGCGACGGCGATGCTGAAGCGTCGTCGTCTTCGCTGCATGTTCATTCCGGGGTACTCCTTCGGGGTTGCCGAGGCGGACGTCGCCAAGATTTGTTAGCGCTAACATCAGCGTCGAACGACACTTACCGGGTAGTTGAAATGGCGGGTCAGGATCCAACGACCGTCGCCGTCGCAGGCGATCCGACGACCTCAAGTGGTTCGGGATAGCGGGAAGGTTGCTGAGCTACGTCAGAATCTCGGAACCACTGATTCTTGGTGTGGGCGAGCAACCTTTCCGGTGCCCCGGACCACGTAGGGCGTCGAGTCGATGGGAACGGCCAAAGGAGAACACCGATATGCCCGCCTTGTGCCGTCGGCCAACGGTGCTCACGACCGCGCTCTCAATGGGCCTACGGACAAGTCGGATAATCCGCCACCGGCCACCACCCAAGGTCATCGGGGATGTACCTTGCCGCCTACGCCCCGGCACCCGCGGCGACCGGTCAAGGAGTGGCAGGCGGCATGGCGACATCGCGTGACACTGCTTTCCAGGCCTTCTTCGAGGCCTCTCATGCGGACCTGGCCCGCCTGGCCTACCTGATGACCGGCGAGACGGAAGCGGCCAATGACCTCGCTGCCGACGCGCTGCTGGAAGTCTGGCGGCACTGGGACCGGGTCAATGCCGCCGACAGCCCCGTCGCGTACGCCCGGGGCGTGGTGGCCAACCTGGCTCGCAACCGCATCCGCAGGCTGCAGCGGGAACGACGCGGCCTGCTCGGTCTGGGGCCGCTGCGATCCGAACGCGCGCATGTCGGGGACGTGCCCGCAATTCTCGACGTGCGGGACGCGTTGCGCCGCCTACCCCACCGGCGTCGAGCATGCGTGGCGCTGCGCTACCTCTTGGATCTGTCCGAGCAGGAGACCGCTCGGAGTCTCGGCATCTCGGTGGGCACCGTGAAAAGCCAAACTTCGCGCGGATTGGCCCAGTTGGTCGGGTTCCTCGATGCCGGCGACCCGGCAACGGCGGATGACCGCGCGCTACGACTGCTCTCCCGCGAACCCGCATCCGTTCCACCTGACTCGTTCCGAAAGGGGGACTGATGGCCTCCGAGCCCATCCGGACCGCAGATCAGGTCCGTACCGCACTGCATGAGGCCGCGGCGGCCTACCAACCGGACCGCGCCACCATCCTGGCGCGCGTGCGTGCCGGCCAGGCCGGTTCTGAAGCCTCGCTCGGGCACCGGCCCAGGCACCACCGCAGGTCAGCGGGGGTCGCCGGAATTGCCGGGATTGCCGCCAGCGTGGCGGCGGTTTTCGGCGTCGGCGTCGCCGTCAACTGGGCCGCCGTTCGGAGCAACACGCCGCTGGCGCCCGCGACCATGCCGTCCACCGTCGCGTCCCCGTACCCGACCGCGACCCACGCCGTTCCCCGAGCGACCCCGAGTCACCGGCCAAAGAGTCGGCCAGCGCCCACTGCCCGCCCGTCCCAATCACCCACCGCCTCGCCCGCCAAAGTCCTCTCCAGACGAGGCTTCCTGTGGTCGACCGGCACCGTCGACAAGCACAGCATCGACAACTGGTCGCAGAGCAACGTGACGCTGCGGACCCAGGCGCTGTTGACCGCCCTGCAGGTCCGGGTCCGGATCGCCCGTACTCCGGACCTCAGAGATACCGGAGCATGGTGCACCCTGTTGCCGGGCGACTTCACGACGACCGTGGACCAGCAGTCGGACGCAATGGTCTACACGTTCGTGTTGAAGCCGGGAGCCACCATGCGCCCGGGCGAGTACACCTTCGCCGTGCAGTACAACCATGCAGTCGGCGGTCGCGACGCGCGCCTGGACACCTATCAGGCGACCGCCAGCGGCGGCACCAGTGTGGAGGTCCGCGGGGGGTTCTGAACATTCTCGTGCAGCCGAGCAACCTTTCCACCGCCGCTGACCACTGGAGGTCGACGGTCGGCTGGAAAAACTGGTTGAAGGAGAGCACCGAATGAACCCCCGCACCGGCCCCTCCCGGCGGCCAAAGGTCGACCCGCTGGCGTTCGTGATACCGGGGACGCCTGGGCCTGCGTCGGGGTCTGGTTCTCCGGGCGCCGGCACGACGCCGGTGCGAACGGGTACCGCACTCGGGTGAAGGACTACCGGCCCCAACGCACCTGGAAGACAAGAACTTCCAACAACCCTAGCGACCGGCGGGCGCACCGCTGCTGGACAGGTGCCGTCACACCGAGGCGATCCGGTCACCTCCTGCACCCGCAGTTGACGCTCCCCCATCCGAATCGCGCCTGGCCCGGCCGGCCTACCAACCTCGCTCCCGAAAGGCACTCATTCGATGATCATCACCGTCCCACCCGGCCAACGGCCACGGACAACCCGACGGTCGAAGGCCCTTTTCGCCGCCGCTACTGCCGTGCTCATCACCGGCACCACGCTCACCCTCGCGGGCTCGGCCGACGCCGCCACCACCCTGGGTGCTTCCGCGGCCGCCAAAGGGGGCCGTTACTTCGGTGCCGCGATCGCCGCAGGCAGGCTCGGTGATTCGACCTACACCCGCATCCTGAACACCGACTTCAACTCCGTCACCCCGGAGAACGAGATGAAATGGGACGCCACCGAGCCGTCCCGGGGCAGCTTCACCTACACCAACGGCGACCGGATCCTCAACCAGGGCATCTCGATGGGCGCCAAAGTCCGCGGCCACGCCCTGCTCTGGCACCAGCAGCAGCCCGCCTGGGCGCAGTCGCTGTCCGGTAGCGCACTGCGCAGCGCCGCGATCAACCACGTCACCCAGGTCGCCACCCACTACAAGGGCAAAATCTACGCCTGGGACGTCGTCAACGAAGCCTTCGCCGACGGCGGCAGC
>DATINJ010000009.1:0-46235 GCA_035474375.1 Kineosporiaceae bacterium
ATCGGCCAGCGGCTCGGCCCGTACGACGTCGTTCAGGTGCAGGAGGACTTCAACTATCACGCCTACCTGTACGCGGCCGACACCCACCCGTACCGGACGCCGACCAGCGGCGGAGCCGGGTTCGGCAGCGGCCTGAACACGATGTCAAGCTTCAGCTACGACGGGGATGACTTCGAGCGGGTGCACTGGAACTCCTGCCAGATCGACTCCGGCGACTGCCTGACGCCAAAAGGCTTCACGTTCATGCGGGTTCGGCTTGCGGAGGGGGTCTACGTCGACTTCTACAACCTGCATACCAACGCCGGAACCAACGACGGCGACGAGGCATCGCGGGCCTCGAACCTGAGCCAGTTGACGGCGTTCATCAAGAGTCACTCCGCGGGGAACGCGGTCGTGGTGATGGGTGACACGAACACCCGCTATACCCGCGCCGCCGACACCATCTCGGCCTTCGTCGCCGACAACGGACTCACCGATGCCTGGGTGAAGCTGCAGCGTGGCGGCGTTCCGCCGGTGGCCGGCACCGACGCCCTGGTGTGCGACACCACCGCGATCACCGACACCTGCGAGGTCGTGGACAAGGTGCTGTACCGCGGCAGCACCCTGGTGAACCTCAATGCCACGAGTTACCACAACGAGCACGCGGCCTTCCTGAACGCCGCGGGTGCGATGCTCTCCGACCACGACCCGATCTCCACCAAGCTCAGCTGGTCGAGGAACGCCGCGTTCCAGCTCAGCGACCAGTACGGCGGCCCGCACGGCGACTATTTCAACGACATCGCCAGCGTTCCGGCCGGCGCCCGGGCCGCGACCATCGCGCTGCGCGCAGGTTCGCGGGTCGATCAGCTGAGTCTGACCCTGACCAACGGGACGACCAAGGTGCACGGCGGTAGCGGTGGCACCTCCCAGTCACTCACCCTCGGCAGCAACGAATACGTCGTCTCTGGTGCCCTGTGCCAGGCCAAGTACAACAACACCACCCGGATCTTCTACGCCAAGTTCACGACGAACCTCGGTCGTACCCTGGTGGGCGGTTCGACGACGTCTGACTGCGTCACTCGGACCGCTCCCTCGGGTTGGCAGATCGCCGGTTTCCACGGCCGGTCCGGCGACGAGATCGACAAGGTCGGCTTCATCTACACCCAGCGCTGACCCCACCTGCCGTGATCATGCAGGGTTGCCCGCCGGGCGCCCGCGGCGAGCGGGCAACCGTGCATGATCACCGCCTGTTGGCCCCACTCATATCTCTCGTGATCATGCAGGGTTGCCCGCCGGGAGCCGGTGATGAGCGGGCAAGCGTGCATGATCACGGCAGGGGTTTGGCTAGAAGCGCAGGACGGGTTTGATCGTCTTGCCGGCCGCCATGTCCTGGACCGCCTGACCGATGTCCTCGAACGGGTACTCGGTGATCATTCGATCGATCGGCAACCGACCCTGCTGAACCAGCGAAACTAGTGCCGGAATGAGGGTTTGGGTCTCGCTGTCGCCGAGCGTGAGGCCGACCACGGTGCGCCCGCCGAGCATGGCGTTGACGTCCAGGGCAACCTCGGATCCGAACGGCGGGGCACCGACGATCACCAGGGTGCCCCGAGCGGCGAGAGCATCGACGCCCTGGCGGAGCACGGCCGTGCTGCCCGTGGTCTCGACAATGCCGTCAGCACCGGCGCCCTGAGTGATCTCCGCGATCGCCTCGCCGAGACTCCGGGCCCCGGCGTCGATGGCATGGGTAGCACCCAGTTCCAGGGCTAGGTCCAGGCGTTCGGCGACCCGATCGACAGCGATGATGCGGGTGGCCGGCGACATCGCGGCGGCCATCACGGCCGAGAGCCCTACCGCGCCCGCGCCGAGCACCACGATCGTGCTCCCGGGACGTGGCGCCAGCACGTTCCAGACTGCGCCGACGCCGGTCTGCACACCGCACCCGAGCGGAGCGATCGTTTCCAGCGGCACGGTCGGATCCACCTTGACGATGCTGCGCTCGTCGACGATGGCCCGTTCGGAAAACGAGGACTGCCCGAAGAAGTGGCCGCCCAGCGCCTGGCCGTCGCGGCTCAGCGGCGAACTGCCGTCGTCCCGGGTGCCGGCCAGCAGGTTCGACGGCAGCCAGGTCGCGCAGTAGGCGGGGTGGCCGTCCCGGCAGTTGGCGCACGAACTGCATGAGGTGAACGAGAGGACGGCGTGATCACCGGGCTGCACCGAGGTGACACCGGCTCCAACCTGTTCGACGACACCGGCACCCTCGTGCCCGAGCACGCCGGGCAGCGGGAACGGCAAACCACCACTGGCGACGGTGAGATCGGTGTGGCAGAGGCCGGTGGCGACCATGCGGATGAGTACTTCGTTGGCGCGCAGTTCATCCAGGTCGATGTCCGCGAGGGTGAACGGAGCACCTCCGGCTTCGACGACGGCGGCACGGGTGCTGGTCATGACAGGTCCTTCCTCGGTCAGAGGCTCAGGCTGGGCGTTCGGCGACAGGGCGGCGAGACTGAATCAGTCGAGCGAGATCACTACGGACTTGACCTTGGTGTAGGAGTTCAGTGACTCGGGCCCGTATTCGCGGCCGAAGCCGGAGTTCTTCACCCCGCCGAACGGGATGGCCGGGTCGAGCATCGCCCAGTCGTTGACCCAGACGATGCCGGCCTGCAGCGCGGCGGCGACCCGGTGCGCGCGAGCCAGATTCGTGGTCTGGATGCCCATCGCCAGGCCGTAGGGGGTGCTGTTGGCCAACGCGATCGCCTCTTCCTCGGAGTCGAAGGGCTGGACGGTGAGGACCGGCCCGAAGATCTCTTCCTGGACGGCGCGAGAGTCGTTGGTCAGGTCGGCGATCACGGTCGGCTGGTAGTAGTAGCCGCCGTTCAGGTCCAGGCGCTCGCCGCCGCAGATGATCCGTCCGCCGTCCTGGCGGGCGAGTTCGACGTACTTCTCGACGTTCTCCAGGTGCCGCAGGCCGGCCATCGGGCCGATCACGGTTCCCGGGTCGCGCGGGTCACCGATCGGGACGCCGGGGACGGCCTGGCTGAGGATGCCGAGCACGGTGTCGTACAGCTCCCGGGCTACCAGCAGTCGCGGCCCGCCCATGCAGAACTGGCCGGTGTTGAACACGAAGCCCTTGATCACCGCGCCAATCGCCTTGTCCAGGTCGGCGTCGGCGAACACGATGTTCGCCGCGTTGCCACCGAGTTCCAGGGTGACCGGCTTGAGGTTCTGCCCGGCGACGGCGGCGGCGTGGCGGCCAATCGCGGTGGACCCGGTGAATGCCACCTTGTCGATGCCTGAGTGGCCGAGCAGGGTGTCGCCGACGATCGAACCGTGACCGGTGACGACGTTGAGCACCCCGTCCGGGACGCCGGCCTGGGTGAGCAGCGATGCCATGAAAAGGGCGCTGAGTGGGGTGTCTTCGGCGGGCTTGTGGACGACGACATTGCCGGCCGCGAGCGCGGGAGCGATCTTGGAGGTGGACAGGATCAACGGGAAGTTGAACGGCGTGATGGCGGCGACGACACCGAGCGGCTCACGGCGGGTGTACGCGTGGGCTCGCAGCGGGATCTCGCGGGTGGCGCCGTCGATCGACTGGGCCAGGGCGGCGTAGTACTCGTACTGATCGGCGGTGGTCAGCACATCGACCGGAAGGCACAGGCTGATCGGCTTCCCGACGTCCAGGCTCTCCAGCCGAGCGATCTCCTCGGCGTTGGCCCGCACCAACTCTGCGACCTTGTTCAGGATCCGGGCTCGTTCGCGACCGCTCATCCGCGGCCACGGGCCTTCGTCGAAGGCGAGCCGGGCCGCCGCTACGGCGGTGTCGATATCGGCCGGGTCGGCGTCCGCCACGGTGCCGACCACGGTGCCGGTGGCCGGGTCGGTGACGTCGAAGCGCCGACCACTGACGGACTCCACGGACTTGCCGTTGATGTACAACTGGCCTTCGTCGATGCGCGTGGCCTGGGGGTCTGCTTGGGGCGCCATGATCGGTGTCTCCCTTGACGTCGATGTCGTGGTTGGGGGCGGGAGTGCGGAGGTTTCGCGGACCGCTACGGAATCTGTCGACGAGACCCGTCGACAGGAATCTTGTCGATTTCATCCTGCTGATCGGCAGGTTTCTTGTCAATGCTTTAGGGTGGTTGTCCATGGAGTGATCGACGCAGATCGCCGCAGAGTGGAGGAGTGCCGAAGATGGTGATGGGAACTCGGCCGACGGCGGACGCTCGAGACGCGCCGGCTCGCCCGTCGCTGCTCTACGTCGTCAAGCAGTTGGAGCTCGCGGTTCGCTCGCGCCTGGATGAGGTACTCAAATCATCGGGAATCACCGCCTTGCAGTACACCGCGCTCACCGTATTGGACCACCACGAAGGGTTGTCGCCGGCCAGGTTGGCCCGCGACTCGTTCGTCACGCCACAGTCGATCGCCGACCTGATCGCCAATCTGGAACGCCGGGATCTGGTGCGTCGCGACCGAAACCCGGACAATCGGCGGGAACTCGTGGTGAGCCTGACCCCCGCCGGGCGGGAACTGCTCGCTCGGTACGCGAGTGCGGTGCAAGCCCTCGAGCAGGAGATGACCGCCCGTCTCAGCCCCGCCGCAGTGGAAGTGTTTCGGGAGTTGCTCGACGGTTGTCGACTGGACCTGACCACGTCTCAGGGCGTCACAACTCGAGAGTGAGCCGGGGCCCGATCGAGCGCGAAACGCAGATCATCATCACGTCGCCGACGTCCCGTTCCTGTGGGCTGAGGATCGAGTCCCGATGATCCGGGGTCCCGGCCAGAACGCCGGTCTCGCAGGTACCGCAGATCCCCTCCTGGCAGGAGGAGAGGACCTCGATCCCGGATTCCAGCACGGCCTCCAGTACCGACTGGTCCGGGCGAACCGCGAGCGTGCGTCCGGACAGCGCCAGTTCGACCTCGAAGCCTTCGGTCCGGACCGGCTCGCCGAGCTCCACCGGGCTGAACCGCTCGACATGCAGGCTCCCGGGCGGCCAGGTCGAAGTGGCGGCTTCGACGGCGTGGATCAGTGGCTCGGGGCCACAGCAGTACACCAGCCGGCCGTCGACGTGGTCTGCCAGATGCTCCGCCAGCGGAAGCAGTCCATGGGATTCCTGCGGCCACAGAAGCACCCGTCCGCGCCCCGCTGAAGCCTCGGAAAGCTCTTGCAGCAGTGGGACAAAGGCCATTGACGTCGGCTGTCGGCCACCGTACAGCAGGGTCCAGGTGGCACCCGTCTCGACGGCTCGGCGAATCATCGCCAGTACCGGGGTGATGCCGATTCCCCCGACGATGAAGAGATACTCGGGGGCATCCACCAGGGCGAAGTGGTTCCGGGGTCCGCGGACCCGCACGGTACTGCCGGCCGCCAGCTCATCGTGGACGAACGCCGATCCGCCGGCGGAGTCGGCGGTGCGCAACACGGCCACCTGCCACTCGTCCGGTCGGTCGAGTGGGCCGCAGAGTGAATACTGCCGAGTCAGGCCATTTTCCAGAATCAGGTCGAGATGCGCACCAGGTGTCCAATCGGGCAGTGGCGTGCCGTCCGGATGCTGCAACCGAAGGGTCCGGACGTCGTCAGCCACCAGTTCGGCGTCCCTGATCACCAATTCCAGTTCCACCTCGACGTCAGGATGGACGGCGGACTGGGTCCCGGCGGTCATTGGCGCGCCCCGGACAGCTGCCCTTCAGGGTGGACGGCGTCCGGTGGGGTTTGGGCCGGACCGCCGATGTCATGCCCGCGCGGGTGCTCCAGCAGCCAGGTCCACAGTTCGATCGGATCGTCGAAGATCCGCTCTGCCGTGCAGTGGCAGGTGGCCCGCAGGAAATCCGTTCCGGGGATCCAGAACACCCGGAAGACCTGAGAAGTCTCGGGCTCGCTCATGGGCGGACCACAGCGGCCGGGACGGCGGAATCGGGCTGCTGCGATCCCTCGGCGGCGAGCTTGGCCAGCAGCCGTCGGGCGGCCAGTCCACCAGTGTCGATGTTGACCGAAAGCTCCTGATAGCCAGCCGGTTCCGAGGCGATCGCGCGCTCCAGGACGTTCAGCGCGACAACGTCCTGCATCACCACGGCGCGGTTGCTCTCGGCCAGATACTGGCTCACCTTGTCATCGCCGACCGCGAAGTCGCGCGCGACCATCCAGAAGTCGTAGGTCGAGTTCTCCGTCGAGGGGGTGATCGCATAGACGATCTCGGCGTGGCAGGCGTCCGGGTCGGTGCCATCGGCTCGAACCGGAACCCCCGTCGGGGCGATCCGGCTGTGCAGCTTGTACAGGCACGGCGCGTAGTACTCGATGTCCTGCCAGCGGTCGATGTTGCCCTGGATTCCGGTCGATTCGCGGTAGAACGGGGGACAGGCGACGTCCGTCATCCGCCGACTCACCCGCACGATCCGCGCGTCCTCATCCACCTCGGTCTGGATCGGGGTCTCGGCGACCTCGGGCGTGCCGATGTAACCCCCGTGCAGGTAGGTCTCGTGGGACAGGTCCATCAGGTTGTCGACCAGCAGGCCGTACCGGGCGTCCAGTACCTCCATGCCCTTGACCAGGGTGTAGCTCGAGTCCGCCAGGTACGGTGCGCGCGGAATGGTGGTGGCGTCCGCTTTGTCGTTGTCGCCGATCCAGACCCAGACGAAGTTGTCCTGCTCGACCACCGGGTAGACGCCCAGCCGGGCGGTCCGGGGGATCCGTTTCTGGGCGGGAACGTACACGCAGCTGCCGCTGCTGTCGTAGGTGAAACCGTGATAGCCGCAGACGATGGTGTCGTCGACCAGCCGAGTCGGACTCTGCGCCAGCGGGAATCGTCGATGCACGCAGCGTCCGGTGAGCGCGACCACGCTGCCCTCGGTGCTTCGATACAGGACGATCGACTCACCCAGGATGGTCCGGCCGAGGATCTCGCGGCCGACCTCGGAGCCGTAGGCGGCGACGTACCACTGGTTGCGGGCAAAGACAGACATCAAACACCCCTCGTTTGGATTGCCTGTCAGTCTGTGGAGCGTACCGTCGTCCCGAAACCGCACTTTCACCTGGTGGAAGTCGAGTTAAACTACGGATCGGTGGAAAGCCGGGCGAACGAGTGAGAGGCCGCGATGCCGCGCCGCAAGGATGACCGCTCACCCAGTCGCCGGTCGTTGGATATCTTGGACGCCTTCTCCGAGGCCCAACCGGTGTTGACGCTGTCCCAGATCGCCCGGATCTCGGATCTTCCGCTGCCCACGGCGCACCGACTGGTGGCCGAGCTCCTCGCCTGGGGAGCGCTCGAACGGGACGACAGCGGCGCGCTGCAGATCGGGCTGCATCTGTGGGAGATCGCCGCGCTCGCCCCCCGCGCCCTCGGCTTGCGGGAGATCGCCATGCCGTTCATCGAGGACCTGTACGAAGCCACCCATCAGAACGTCTCGCTCGGCGCTCGCGACGGGTCTGAGGTGCTCTACCTGGAACGGGTCTCCGGACGCGAGGCGGTCGGCATCCTGGCCAAGGTCGGCTCGCGCTGGCCACTGCATGCCACCGGCGTCGGACTCGTCCTGCTCGCGTACGCGCCGATCGAGATCCAGGAGCGGATCCTGGCTGCCCCGCTCCAGCGGTTCACGCCGAAGACGATCGGCGACCCGGGAGAGCTGCGCGCGACCCTGGCCGAGATCCGGCGGACCGGGGTGGCGATCAGCGATCGCCAGATCACCCTGGACGCTATTTCGGTGGCCGCACCGATCCACGACCGCACCGGCCGGGTGATCGCCGCCATCTCGCTGGTGTTGCCCAGCGCGGAAACTTCACAGGGTCAGTACGTACCCTTGGTGCGAACCTCCGCCCGGGGTATCTCGCGCGCCCTCGGCTGGGGTTTCCCTTCGAGCAATCGGAGTTAGGGTCAGAATGATCCGGAACCAACCGCCCGTGGCGGACGTTTCCAACGGTGGAAGGGATGTGCCCATGGAGCTGTCGGAGCGCGAGAGGCGCCTTTTACGGGAGATGGAAACTCATCTCCTGGCTGAGGACCCGGGCCTCGCCTCGTCGCTGAGATTGCGTCGCCTGCGGGTCGGGGCGAGCGCGGTAGTGGCGGCGGCCGGGTTGGTGATCGGGATGCTGCTGATGGCTATCGGCATCTGGTTAGCGCACGCCGCGGGTATCGCGGTGGCCCTGCTCGGTTACCTGGTGCTGCTCTTCTCCACCAGTGCCACCGTTGAACGCATGCGCGAACTGCGAGCGGTCAGGGCAACCCGACAAGGCAACTGAACTCGCTGGTGCGACGGCCGGCGGTCGAGTGCCGGCGGCCAGAAGCACTGCGAGCGTGGCGATGACGGGCGGCAGTGCGAACGCTGCGCGCTGCCCGTACTCCTGCGTCAGCACGCCGGCCAGCGCCTGACCGATCGCGGTTCCGACCGGGCCGCCCGCGCAGAGGACCGTCATCGCGGTGGCCACCCGAGCCGGTGCGAGGCGCTCGGTCAGGGCATAGATGCTGATCATGTACGGGGCGATCGTCACCCCGGCCAGCGCGGCGGCAACCGGCAGCGGAAGCAGCGTGCCGTTGAGCGCGAGCGTGACCATGCCTACCCACAATGCCGCGGCGAAGGTGAGATAGCGCGCGTGCAGCCCCCAGCGCGGCGACAGCCAGGCATAGGCCACACCCGCCACGGCACTGCCGATGCCGAGCTCGGCATAGAGCAAGCCCGCCGCACCGGGATGACCGGATTCCTTCGCGGCGGCGCTGATCGCGATCTGCAAGGCGCCGAAGATCGCTCCCATCAGGACCATCGCGACCACCAGCAAGGCCAGCCGAACCGCAGGTAGCGGTGCTCGCACCGCGCCGGGCGAGCCGGGTCGGGCTGCTCGCCCGTGGTAGAGCAGGGCGAATGGCGCGGCCGCCAGAACGAGCAGGGCCGCGCCGGCCGCTAGGGCAGCGGCCGCCTCGATCTCGGTGTGGACGGCGGCGAGCCCACCAACCAAGGCCGGTCCGACGATGAAGCTGGTCTCCTCGACGGCAGCCTCGTAGGACAGCGCGGTCGACATGAATTCCGCAGGCTCGGCAGTGGATCGGGCCACGTGCGACCAGTGCGCCCGCACCAGCGGGCCGACCTGCGGTTGCACCAGCCCGATCAGGATCGCGGCGATCAGCATGGCGACCCGACCGACCTGGGTGGCGGCGATCAGCCCGATGATCGCGCCGGCGTTCAGGATCGCGGCCAGCGCGCCGACCGGGCGCGGCCCGAACCGCTCGGCCAGGCGACCCACCACCAAGCCACCCAGGGCCATCGCGAGACTCAGCGAGCCGGCCGCGACACCGGCAAACGTGTAGCTCCCGGTCGCGGCCTGGATCAGTAGCAACGTACCCAGGGGCAACATCGCGTAGGGCAGTCGGGCGAGAAAGCCCAGCGGCAGAAATACGGGATGGACGGTATTCAGCAGCAATCGATACGACATACGCATCTCCACGCATAGCGAAGAGACGCGCCTACCCAGCCACCGGACGCGTACTGATCCCGTTTCTGGTCGTACCATAACATCGCCCTGCTGGGCGACTGTGGTTCGCCCTAGGTTAGGTTGCCAATGCGGCCTGCTGAGTCGCCGAAGCTGAGGAGTAGCCAGACCTGTGAGTTCTGTTCACCCCACCCCGGTCGCAAGCGCCCCCGTCGACACCCAGTACGAGGATCTGCTCCGGCAGGTCCTGGCCACCGGTACCCGCAAATCGGACCGGACCGGTACCGGCACCCGCAGCGTCTTCGGACACCAGCTGCGCTACCCGCTCAGCCAGGGGTTCCCGCTGATCACCACCAAGCGCGTCCACTTCAAGTCGGTGGCCTGTGAACTCCTGTGGTTCCTGCGCGGCGACTCGAACGTGGCGTGGTTGCGGGAGCAGGGCGTGTCGATCTGGGACGAGTGGGCCCGGCCGGACGGCGAGCTGGGGCCCGTCTACGGTGTCCAATGGCGTTCCTGGCCTACCCCGGACGGCGGGCACATCGACCAGATCGCCCAAATGCTCGACCTTCTCCGCAACGACCCGGACTCGCGGCGGATGGTCGTCTCGGCCTGGAACGTCGCGCAGATCCCGGAGATGGCCCTGCCTCCGTGCCACACCCTCTTCCAGTTCTACGTGGCCGACGGGCGACTGTCGTGTCAGCTGTACCAGCGCAGCGCCGATCTCTTCCTCGGGGTTCCGTTCAACATCGCCAGCTACGCGCTCCTCACCCACCTGGTCGCGCAGCAAGTCGGGCTGGGGGTCGGAGACTTCATCTGGACCGGTGGCGACTGCCATATCTATGACAACCACGTGGACCAGGTCACCGAGCAGCTGACCCGCGCGCCCTACCCGTTCCCGCAACTGGCCGTGGAACCGGCGTCCACCCTGTTCGATCATCGCTACCAGGATCTGAGTCTGATCAATTACCAGCACCATCCCGTGCTGCGGGCACCGGTCGCGGTGTGATCGGCCTGATCTGGGCGCAGGGTGCGGGTGGGGTGATCGGGGCGCACGGCAGTCTGCCCTGGCATCTGCCCGAAGACCTGGCTCACTTCCGCACCGTCACGACCGGAAGCACGGTGCTGATGGGCCGCCTGACCTGGGAGTCGCTGCCGCCGAGATTCCGGCCGCTGCCGGGTCGCCGCAACCTGGTTCTGACTCGGCAGCCAAGCTGGGCCGACACCGGCGCCGAACGGGTGGCCGGCATCGGCGACGCGCTGGAGGTCGGTGACCTGTGGGTGATCGGTGGCGCCCAGGCGTATGCCGCCGCGCTTCCGCATGCCGACCGCGTCGTCCGTACCGAACTCGAGCAGGCCTTCGACGGCGATGTCTACGCACCCGAACTCGACGGTGCGTGGCATGCCGTCCAGACCGTCCCGGAGCAGGGGTGGAGCACCTCGCGGACCGGGCTGCGCTATCGGATCAGTACCCTGCACCGATCAGCTTGAGCCGGTCGTCCTGAGCCGGTCGTCCTGAGCTGGTCGCCTTGAGTCGGTCAACGGACGTCCGGCTCAAGGCGATTGGGCGACTAGGGTTTACGCCCGACGGCGCAGTACTGGTCGACCACTTCGGGCAAGGTGCCAGACGCGTCGGGGCGCCAGCGGGTCACCGACACCACCCCGGGCTCGATCAATTCCAAGCCCTCGAACAACCGGGCTATCCGCTCGGGGCTGCGCAGGTGGTACTTGGGGTTGGCGGAGATGTTCCAGATTCGCGCGGCTTCTCGGTTCGCCGCGGTGGTGTCGCCGCCGTCGTACATTGCCAGGTAACTGCCCGACGGCACCCCCGCCAGCAAGACATCGATGAGCAATTTTGCCTCGTCGTCAGCTTCGATATGGCCGAGAACGCCCATCAGCATGAGCGCCACCGGTTCGCTGAAGTCCAAGGTCTCCGAGGCCGCACTGAGGATCGTCGCGGGGTCACGGAGATCGGCGTCGAGGTACTCGGTGACGCCTTCGGGGCTGCTGGTGAGCAGGGCGCGGGCATGCGCCAACACCAGCGGATCATTGTCGACGTACACGATGCGGGCGTCCGGGGCCACGGATTGCGCTACGTCATGGGTGTTTTCGGCGGTGGGTAGGCCAGTGCCGAGATCCAGAAACTGGCGGATTCCGGCTTCGCCAGCCAGATATCGGACGGCTCGGGCCAGGTAGGCGCGGGAAAGCCGGGCGTTCTCGGCAAGTTCCGGCATCGCGTTGATGATCTGATCGCCGACCTCGCGATCGGGAGCGTAATTGTCCTTGCCGCCGAGCAGATAGTTCCAGATCCGGGCTGTCTGTGGCGCGGTGGTGTCCACAGCGGGGGTCTGCGACGGGTCGGTGCTCACGGCTGGACTGTCTGTCATCTGCGCATCCTGAGGTCAAGGGCCGAAGCGACGCTGGTTCGCCGATCAGCATAGGGTCCCAGCGGCCGAAATACCCCCTATCGGACGATTCTGATCGTGTTCGCCGGCTCCAGCTGGTACGCCGCAGCCGGTACGCCGTCGGGTCCGGTCACAGCCGTGGGTCGAGCCGATGCGGTGGTACGACGGCGACCGGGCACGGAGCGGAGTGGATCACTGCGTGGCTCACCGACCCGAGCTGGAGACCGGCGAATCCGCCACGCCCGCAGGAGCCCACGACGAGCAGCCCGGCGCCGCAAGCGGTCACCGTCAAGGCTTCGGCGACAGCCCTTTGGACGATGCGGCGCTGCACCTGAAGGTCCGGGTGCTCGGCGGTGGCGATTCGCTCGGCGGCCTCGACGGCGATCTCGGCGGCCTGCCGAGCGGCGCTGTCGAACGATCGGGTAGTGAGATCCGGCTCGACCCAGACCTGGGCGGAGAGCGTCTGATAGCCAGAGACCATCACCAGGGGTGCGCCGGCGGCGGCCGCGCTGGCTGCGGCGAATCGAACAGCGGCGTCCGAACCGGGGGAGCCGTCCACCCCGACCACGACCGGCCGGTGCGGTCCGGGCAGGTTGGCGGAATCACCACGAACGACGACCACTGGGCAGACGGCGTGCGCGCTGACCGTGAAGGCCACCGATCCCAGAATGGTTCCGGCCAGCCGGCCGTGCCCGCGCGTGCCCACCACCAAAAGAGCTGCCGCCCGGGAGTTCTCGATCAAGCTGTAGGCGACTCGGGAGACATGGGTGAGAGCGGTGATGTCGATCGAGCCGGCAGTCTTCCGGGCTCGATGCACGCCCTCGGCGGCGATCTGCTCGGCGGAATGGCCGGCCGCCCGTTCCACTCGACTTCGCATCGGGACCGTGGGCAGCGTTCCCGGCAACTGGCCGAGATAGTCGACGACGTTCAGGACGGTCAGCGGTAGCCCGCGGCGTTGCGCTTCGGCGGACGCCCAGTCCAACGCGGCACAAGAGTCCGCTGATCCGTCGTAACCGACCACCACCCGCCCGGCCTGGCTGTCGCCGCGTTCTGGTGTCGGCGGCGCACTCGGGTGGTGTTCCTCGACGACGCCACGGCGACCGTCCACGGTGACCTGTTGCCCATCGTGCAGCACGTGGGTAGCGGTGCGCGCACCGACGATCGCCGGGATGCCGAGTTCCCGGCTGACGATCGCGGCGTGACAGGTGATCCCACCACCATCCGTCACCAGGGCGGCCGCTCGCCGCAGAATCGGCATCCA
Organism: Kineosporiaceae bacterium; assembly: GCA_035474375.1. GTDB lineage: Bacteria > Actinomycetota > Actinomycetes > Actinomycetales > Kineosporiaceae > JANNPJ01. The sequence goes on from DATINJ010000009.1 coordinate 13,054, forward strand.
GTCCGGCGAGGTCGTCGAGGCGACCAGGATCTCGCCGTCGCGGAACTGCTCGGCGTGATCGGGTGAGGCGAGAATCCGCACGGTGCCAGAGGCGACACCGCTGGCGGCACCGACACCGGCGACCAGGCGCCCGTGGACCGGAGCCTGGCCGACGGCCCCGGTGGCCGCGCTGTCGGGGGCCGGGAGACTGGTGATCGGACGGGACTGGATGAGGTAGGTGACGCCGTCCTGGATCGCCCACTCGATGTCCTGTGGGCAGCCGTAGTGCTTCTGCACTCGCAAGGCGAGTTCGGCCAGGGCGACCGCCTCGCCGTCATTGAGCACCCTGCGGGTAGCTTCGTCGAGCGAAAGCTCGACCCGAATGTTGTGCCCCTCCGGACCCCGAACGATCTGATGATCCTTGTAGCCGATCCGGATCTCCAGCGGACGCGGGCCGGTGCTGTCGAGCAGATAGGTATCCGGGATCAACTGCCCGCCACTGACCACTTCGCCGAGGCCGAATGCGGCCTCGATCACGACATGGCCGCGGTCCCCGGTAGTCGGGTCGGCGGAGAAGATCACGCCAGATCGTTCGGATTCCACCATGGACTGGATGACGACGGCGATCGCCGGCTCATCGACGAGCTGCCGGCAGGCCCGGTAGGACAGCGCCCGAGCTCCGAAACCGGCGGCCCAGCAGTCCTTGATGCAGGTGAGCAGCTCGGCCTCGCCCTGGACATTGGTGAAAGTCTCGTTCATCCCGGCGAACGACGTCGCGGCGGTGTCTTCCGAGGTGGTCGATGAACGGACGGCGACCGCTCTGGCACCGAGTTCGCGATACCTGGAAAGAATCAATGCGATGAGATCATCGGGGATCTCGACGTCTTGGATGCGGCTGCTCAACGACGCCGCCAGCGCGGTCAGGACCGTGGGATCGGTATCCGGTGCCTGCGCCGCGCACTGCGCCAGCTCCTGGCGTAACCCACTGCGCTGCATGGTTTCCAGGTACGCCGGAGCGGTGATCACGAAACCGGGCGGGACCGGAAGCCCAGCCCTGGTCAGCTCGCCAAGATTCGCGCCCTTGCCGCCGGCGATCGCCAGGTTGTCCATCCCCAGTTCGGAGAACCACGGTACTGGGCCGAGGTCTGTCATCACTCCTCCAAGGGTTTTCCAGGCCGACTTCCAGGTCGAACCCGTTACACCGACAGTTGTCGACGCTCAGCGGTCGCCGCCAAGGTCAGCCCGAGGATCGGCCCGGGAGGCACCGCGCTCAGATCTCGGGGGACGACCAGGACCGGGCAAGGCATGGCTTCCAGCACCGCTCGGCTCACCGATTCAGTGGCTGGCCCGGCCGATGCCGCGGTTCGACCACCGATGACCAGGAGCGTGGCGGTCCGCGCCAATCGAAGCAGCGCGGGGACCGGTTCACCGTCGACGACCGCGACCGACACCCGGGTTTCCGTCGGCGGCTGGCCGGCGAACTCGGCCAGGGCGGCGCGGGCCCCCTCGCGGGCCATTTCCACGTCCTCGCCGGGCCCCGGCGAGGAGGTAGTGACCAGCACGACCTCGCAGTTGCGCCCGATCGACTCGGCGTACGCCGCCCGCACCACGGCAGCGTCGGCCGGCTGTCGACTGACCCCGACCATGATCAGCGGCGGCCGATCGCTCCGGACCGGCCAGGGCGCGTCGGGCAGGGACAGCCGGTCCGGGACAACCAGCACCGGGCAGCGACTTCGGCTGATCAGGGACCGGCTCACCGATCCCGCGGTCAGCGACTGCCGGCCGTCCCGATCGTGCGTCCCGACCACCAGCAGCTGGGCCCAAAGCAATGGCTCCCGGTTGGGTCCGATCTCACCGTCGCCCAGACAGTAGGTGGTCACTTTCAGCCGGGGAAAGTTGGAGCGCAGCGACCGGGTCACTGCGTGCAGGTCCTGCAAGGCGTTCGCCTCGGCCCGGCGATCATCCCGGCGCTGGCCCTGAACATTCAGTCCTGGGTGATGATTCGGGCGAAGAACGGTGATCACGGCAAGCTCGACTGCGCGGCGTTGTGCCTCATCAGCGGCCACCTCGAGGAGCCCGGCCGGTTCACCCTGGCGGTCCAGGCCGACGACCACGCAGCCGCGACCTCGGGACTCGGATTCGTTCATAGCTCAACCCTCTGACGATTCCGCAGAGCCGCCAAGAGGCCGAAGGTCCCGAGGAGCGGGCACAGCGACCCGAGCGGCGGCGCCGTTCGAGGATTAGGTTCTTATGTACCAGGGCCTTCGACTGCGGTGACCGGAGGCGGGAGGAGGGAGCATGTATCGGGAGTGGGAACCGAAGATCTTTGCCGACCGCGGCGAGGCCGGCCGACAGCTGGCCGAGGTGCTGCGAAGCCGGGTGGGACCGGATGTGATCGTCCTTGGCCTGAGCCGAGGCGGAGTACCGGTGGCCTTCGAGGTGGCGCGAGCGCTGCGGGCGCCACTCGATCTGATCGTGGTGGCTCGCCTGGGCATCCCGTCGCAGCCGGAGACGGCGCTGGGGGCCTTGGCCGAGGGCGGGATCCGGGTCATCGATCATCACATTGTCGAGTTGGCCATGGTGAGCCCGCACGAGATGGACGTCGTCGAACGGTACGAACGGATTCGGCTGAAGGAACGGGTGGAACGACTGCGCGGTGACCGGCCGGCGCCGTCGCTCGGCGGCCGGACCGTCGTCATTGTCGATGACGGGCTGGCCACCGGGTCCAGCGCCCGAGCCGCCTGTCAGGCCGCGCGTCGCCGAGGAGCCGGGCACCTCATTGTTGCGGTTCCGATCGCTTCCGAGGAGGGGTTGGCCGCGCTGACCGCGGACGCCGACGAGGTGGTCGCGCTCCGGACGCCGCGGGACTTCATCAGCGTCGGCCATGTCTACCTGGACTTCGGTCAGACCGATGACGACGACGTGGTGAGGTTGCTGGCGGAGGCCAAAGGATTCCCGGCGAGCGAGAGCTTGCCCGCGCCGTTGCCGGCGGACCGCCCGGCGGTCCAGGTTCCGGTGCGCGAACTGGTCCTGCCGGCCGGGGTGCCGGTGGTGGGACGGCTGGCGGTGCCGGTGGGCGCCCGGGAGCTCGTGATTGTGGCTCATGCCAGCAGCCGGGAGCGGGACTCAGCACGCAGCCGGTACCTGAGCTGCAAATTGACCGATGCCGGCTTCGCGACCTTGCTGGTGGACCTGCTGACCAGAGACGAGGAGAGCCACGGAAACCGGTGCTTCGCCGTCCCTTTGCTGGCCCGCCGATTGCAGGCGGTGACCCGGACCGTGGCCGGGGATTTCGATCGAGTCGACTATCTGGGCTCCGACGTGGCGGCGGCGGTCGTCCTGGAGGCGGCCGCCGCACCGGAGGCCGACGTCCAGGCCGTGGTCAGCCTCGGCGGCCGGCCCGACCTGGTAGCCCGGCTGGGGGCGCTGCGCGCCCGGACCCTGCTCATTGTCGGGGAGCAGGATTCCGCCGGCTTGAGGCTGAATCTTCAAGCCGCAGAACGGATGTCCTGCCCGTACCAGCTGGTGACGATCCCCGGAGCCGGGCACCGGTTCCGGGAGCCGGGCACCCTCCGGGTCGCGGCGGCCCAGCTGTCCGCCTGGTTCCAGGCGCCGGGAGCGAGAAGCGACTGCCCGCCCTCGGCCGGTGCCGCGACGGCACCATGAACCCGTTCAGGGCCAGGGGAGGGGAGCCGCCGATCCGTAGTACCAGCCCTGGCCGATGTCGCAGCCGATGGTCCGGACCCGTTCGTCCTGGGCCGGTGTTTCCACGCCCTCGGCGGTGACCACCAGGCCCAGGCTGTGCGCCAGGTCGACCAGGGTGGCCAGGATCTTCAGGTCGACCGCGTCCACCTCTCGTTCCGTTCCAAGCCCTTTCAGGAAGGTGCCGGCGAGCTTGAGTTCGTGCAGCGGGAATCGGCGCAGCGCGGCCAGATTGCTGTACCCGGTACCGAAGTCGTCCATCACGATCCGGACCCCGGAATCGGCGAGCACTCGCAACGAGGCCAGCGGGCCAGGATCGCTGTCGTGCATGATCACGCTCTCGGTGATCTCGATCCGCAGTTGCTCCGGTGAGAGCTGGTTGCGATCCAGCGCTCGCCGGATGTCCTCGACGAACGTGGGTGAGTACAGCTGGCGCACGCTCGCGTTGATGTTCACCGTGGGCCAGGTGCTGCCGGCCAGATCCAGGCAGGCCTGGTCGAGTACCCAGCGGCCGATCGGGATGATCGCCGAGTTCTCCTCGGCGAGCCGGATGAACAGGTCCGGGGACAGCTCGCCGAGCTGCGGGTGATTCCACCGCAGCAGAGCCTCCACGCTGTGCAGCCCACCGTCGTTCAGCCGGACCAGCGGCTGGTAGGCGAGGGCCAGCTCACCGCGTTCCACCACCCCCGGCAGATTCATCGCAATGGTGAAGTTGGTGAGTTGATGAGCTGTCCGGCGCGGATCGTGCGCCACCACCTGACCCCGGCCATCCTCCTTGGCGGCGTGCAAGGCGAGGTCGGCGGCTCGCAGCAACTCGTCGGCGTTGGCGTCCAGCACGGGCAGTTCGACCACACCGGCGCTGGCTCGCACGTGCACCGACTGCCGATCGTCGAGCTGGATCGGGCTGGCCAGCGCCGCGAGCAGATCTTCGGCTACCTGTTGCAGTCGACCGGCCTGGCCGGTGAGCAGGACGACGAATTCATCGCCGGCCAGCCGGGCGAGCAGCGCGGCGTGCTTGGCGGCGGTCTTGGCGAGCCGCCGGGCCACCGCGGTCAGTACCCGGTCCCCGACCAGGTGACCGCGGGAGTCGTTGACGAATTTGAAACCGTCCAAGTCCAGGAACAGGACGGCGATCTGGCCGCCGGCTTCGGGGCTGGCAATCGCGGCGTCCAACTGCTGAAGGAAGAGCGCGCGGTTCGGCAGCCCGGTCAGGCTGTCGTGAGTGGCTTCGTGAAGGAGTTGTTCCTGGAGCTGATGCCGTTCGGTGACGTCCTCCATCACCGCCACCTGGAACACCGGCTCGTCATCGGCACCGCGGACCAGCGAGACGCTCAGGTTGGTCCAGACGATGTGCCCGTCCTTGTGCAGGTAGCGCTTCTCGGTCCGGAACTCGTCAAGATCCCCGGCGACCAGCGCGGCGTAGTCCTGCCAGACCTGGGCGGCGTCGTCCTGGTGCATGAAGTCCTCGACCCGGCTGTTCTGGAACTCCGCCAGCGAGTAACCGAACATGCGCTGCAAGGCGTCGTTGGCGTCGAGAATTCGGCCGCTGGTGTCGCCGATCCCGATACCCACCGGAGCCTGGCCGAACAGCGCCCGGAATCGCGCCTCGGATTCCCGCAGGGCCACCGCGACCCGATCCCGGGCGATGATCGCGGCCTGATGGATGGCCTCCTGCTGGGCGAGTAGGCGCCGTTGCGTGGCCATTGAGTGACCGAACGTCAGGGCGGACTGAACCCGGGCGAGGATCTCGGCTTCCAGCGGAAGCCGCCCGACCAGCAGGACGGCATGCCAGACCACGGCGGGCGTGGTGGCATCCGCGTCGACCAGCATTCGGGCGAGTTCAGCCCCTAGCCGCTCGGCGGCAAGCGTGGAGGTCGGCACGGTCCCGGTGGCCCGGGCCAGCCGCTCGGACAGCCTGTCGGAGTCAGCACCGGCGCACGGCGGCACACCGGCCGAGGTCAACGCCTGATCCCAGGCCAGGATCAACGCTTCCAAATCAGCCGATGGCCGCAGCGTCATGGCTTTCGGCCGACCCCGGCCCACAGCGGGAATCGCTCCGGGTCCTGAACGTCCGCCGGCGCGACCGGCTGCCACAGCTCACCCAGCACCACGCCGGGCTCGACCAGGTCGAAGCCCGAGAACAAGGATTCCACTTCGGCCCGGCTACGCATTGTCATCGGGGTCGCGGTCTGCCGGTACAGGTTCCGGTGGAACTCGGTGAGCTCAGAGGGGTGCAACTCGTGGGTGGCGTGCGAGAGCGCCAGGTAGCTGCCCGGGGCAAGGGCGTCCCGGAAGGCGCCGATCACCTCTGCGGGCGCGGCGTCGTCGTCGACGAAGTGCAGGAGCGCGACCAGCAGGAGGGCGATCGGCTGATCGAAATCCAGGTGCTGGGTGACCGCCGGCTCGCACAGCAGCTTCTCCGGCTGGCGGAAGTCGCCGGACACGACGATCGCATCCGGGTTCCCCATCAGGATCGCCTCGCTGTGCGCCACGGCTACCGGGTCGATGTCCACGTAGACGACGCGCGCGCCCGGGGCCAGTTCCTGAGCCACCTCGTGCACGTTTCCTACCGTCGGAATCCCCGAACCGATATCCAGAAACTGCCGAACACCCTGTCCAACAAGATAAGTCACGGCCCGACGGAGGAACGCGCGGTTGGATTTCATGATCAGTGGAAGGTCCGGCCAGTCCTTCATCGCCTGCTCGGCCATCTCCCGGTCCGAGCTGAAGTTGTGAAAGCCGCCGAGATAGAAGTCATAGACCCGCGAGGCGCTCGGGCGGCTCAGGTCGATTCCATCGGTCACCCAGGAAGGACGCGTCACGGCCACTCACCCATCAAGTCGGGCGCCCCGGCCAGCCCGGCTGCGCAAAACGGGCAAGACCGCACTCGTCAGGCGCACGCCCGCGACAGTACGGACATAGTCGGTCTGCGAGTGAGGATGCCGGAGTGAGAAAAGTAGCAGAGGGCATCATATGCCGATCAAGGGGGCGGACCCACTGGAATCAATTTCGATCGAAGTTGATCTGTCTCGGCGCGGCGGCGAGGGTGCGAGCTGCGATGCCCGATGCGAGATGATTCGCAAGTCCGACGCACCGGGGTCAGATCGAAAGGACCATTCGTGAGAAGTCTCGCCAACCGCGGCGGGTGGGGCGCGTTCGTCGCGGTCACCGGTCTCGGCCTAGCCCTCTCGGCCTGTGCCAGCAACGGCGACACCGCTACGCCGGCCGCGTCGTCGGTGTCGTCGGGGACCCCCGCTGCGGCGGCGGGCACCGTTCCGCCCGGTGAACCGGACGTCAACGGTGACGGCAAGGTCGTGATCGGCGTCCTCAGTCCGGGAGACGTCAACGACCACGGGTACTACGAGAGCTTCGTGACCTCGGCGGAGGCGTTCGCGACGGCCAAGGGCTGGTCGGTGATCAAACGTGGCAGCGTCGCTCCGACCGATGCGTTGAACGCTGCCCGCGCGCTGTGCGCCCAGAAGGTCGACCTGGTCGCCCTGGGTGCTGCCGACCTGGCCGATGCCATCCCAGCCTCCGAGGATCCGGTCTGTGCGAAGACCGCCTGGTACGTGCCGTCCTCGCAGAACATCGATCAGACGCCGAAGATCTTCCTGTCCTCCGATGTTCCGGACCAGAGCATGCTGGCCGCAGGGTACGCGGCCGGGTTGGTGATGCAGGCGAAGAAGTCGACGAAGGCCGGATTCATCGCCGGCCCCGAGGCGGACTACAGCGTTGCCGCCGCGAACGGATTCACCGCCGGGATTCGCGAATTGATCCCGGACGCCAAGGTCCTTCGCACCTATATCGGCGACGCCAACGACCCGGCCAAGGGCAAGGAGGCGGCCCAGGCTCAGATCAGTCAGTCGGTCTCCGTCCTCTATCCGTACCTCGGTGGCGCAACGGATGCGGTCACCACGCTGGCCAACGCCTCCGGGGTGGAGGCGCTCACCCCAGGTACCGATCGGTGCGACTCCACCGCCCCGAAATACGCCATCTCCGTGCTGTTCAGCCCGGGGGACTACTTCGAGTCGGCCTTGAAGCAGTTCGCGAACGGCACGCTGGGAATGGGCATCACGAAGGTGTGGCAACTCGGTGCCGACCCGTACCCGACGGTCAAATTGTGCAACGGTTCGCCGGAGCAGAACGCCAAGCTGGCCGACTTCATGAAGAAGATCGGCAGCGGCGAACTGGACACCTCGGCAGAGGTCGCGCGGCTGGGCAAATGAACCAAACCGCCGATCGCATGGCAGCGGCCCCCGCCCTATCGGTCAGCGGGGTGAGCAAGCGTTACGGTCCGGTTATCGCTTGTGACGCCGTGGATCTCACCGTGAACCGCGGCGAGATCCACGGTCTGCTCGGCGAAAACGGCGCCGGCAAGACCACCTTGATGAAGATCTTGCTCGGTCTCGTGCAGCGCGACGCCGGCACCATCGCTGTGCACGGGGTCACGACCGAGATCACCAGCCCGCAGCAGGCTGTCACCCTCGGCCTGGGGATGGTGCATCAGCATTTCAGCCTGATCGAGCCGCTGACGGTCTGGGAGAACATCAGCCTCGGCGATGTCGGCCGGATCGACCGCACGGCGATCTGCGCCCAGGTTGACGAGGTGGCGGCCCGCTATCGGCTGCCGATCGACCCGACCGCCCGGGTGAGCACGCTGTCGCCGGGCCAGCGGCAGCGCGTCGAGCTGATCAAGTGCTTACGCCGCGACCCATCGGTGCTGATCCTGGACGAGCCCACCTCGGTGCTCACCCAGGCCGAATCGGCGGAACTGTTCAGCGTGCTTCGTCGGGTGGTGAAGTCGGAAGACCGCGCCGTCATTCTGATCAGCCACAAGCTGAGCGAAGTGATCTCGGCGACCGACCGGGTCACGCTGCTACGCCACGGTCGGGTCGTCCATCAGGGTGTGACCGCGACCACGACAGTGTCGGAACTCGCCCGCCGGATGGTCGGTCGCGAGGTTTCCCTCTCGGTCGACGGGGCTGCCCTCGGCGTGCTGCCGGTCGGCCGACCCGACAGTGTCCCGGTCGCCGCGGCGGCACCGAGCACTCCCGATCCGGCGGTCGCTCCGGCGCTGCGATTGCGGCGGCTGAGCTTCGAGGGCGGTGTCGGGCTCGGGCCGATCGACCTGGACGTCGCTCCCGGTGAGATCGTCGGTCTCTACGGTGTCGAAGGCAATGGGCAGAGCCTGCTCGACGCGATCCTGTCCGGGCTCGCGGTTCCGAGCGCGGGCACGATCGAGATTGGCGGCCGGGTGATCGACCTGCGCCGGCCCGGCGCGCTCACCCGGGGCGGGCTCGGCATCATCCCCGAGGACCGGTACCGCAGTGGCGTCGTCCTCGATCTGAGCGTCGCCGAGAACCTGATGCTGAAGTCACTCGGCGAGGTCAGTGGCCGGGCCTTCGTCAGTCGGGCGAAGCTGAATCGGCGGGCGCGGCAATTGATCAAGGACTTCGCGATCGCCACACCCAGCCCGGACACGCCGCTGCGCCGGCTCTCCGGCGGCAACCAGCAGCGGGTCGTGCTGGCCCGCGAGTTGTCTTCACGGCCAAGGGTTCTGGTGGCCGCGCAGCCGACGCACGGGCTGGATGTCGGGGCGACTGCGCAGATGTACCAGCGACTTCGGATGGTCGCTGCGGACGGCGTCGGCGTGCTGCTGGTGACGACCGAGCTGGAAGAAGTGCTGACCCTGGCGTCCCGGATCGCGGTGCTCTCCCGAGGGAAGATCACCGGACTGGTGCCGGTCGAAGAAGCCAGCCCGGAGCGGCTCGGCCTCCTGGTCGGCGGCATGGCCGGATGAATCGCTCACCCGGCTGGACCGTCGCGCTTGCCATTGGATTGAGTGTGTTTCTGGCGCTTGGGCTTTCGGCGGCTCTGATCGCGGTCACGGGGTTCTCGCCAGGCGCTGCCCGGACGGCGATCTACACCGGCAGTCTCGGCAGCGCGGCGGCAATCAGCTCGACCCTGCTGTACACCGCGCCGCTGCTGCTGGTCGCCCTCGGAACCTGCGTGAGCTCCCGGGCCGGAGTGTTCAACATCGGGCAGGAAGGCCAGGTGCTGATCGGTGCGCTGGCCGGCGCCTGGGTGGGCCTGCGGCTGGCGATCGGTGGGCCGGTTCTCCAGGTGCTGGTTCTGCTGGCCGCGGCGATCGGCGGCGGGCTCTGGGCCGGGCTGAGCGCCGTGATGTATCGCTGGCGCGGGGTGAACATCGTGGTCAGTACCCTGCTGATGACCTTCATCGCGGCGCAGCTGATCCATTTCTCGGTAGCGATGCCGTGGTTCCTGCAGCAGTCCCGCGGAACCAAGCTGGTGGTCGCGGCACAATCCAACCAGTTGCCGGCCGGCGCGCTGCTCGGCTCGATCGGCCGTTACCCGAATCTCCAGGTCAACACCGGGTTGCTGATCGCCGCCGGGCTGACGGTGATGATCGCGGTGGCGCTGGCCCATACCCGGTGGGGCTTCCAGCTGAAGGTCGTCGGGCTGAGCCCAGGAGCGGCCCGGCATTCGGGCATTCGGATCGCTCGGGTGTCCGGGCTGGCCTTGGTGTTGTCCGGCGCCTTCTCCGGTCTGGCCGGCGCCGTTCTGCTCACCAGTCCGATCGGCACCCATCGGCTTCAGCCCGGACTGTCCGGCAGTATCGGGTGGGACGGTCTGCTCGTCGCGCTGGTCGCCCGCAACCGTCCGATGTTGTGCGTCCCGATCGCATTCCTGTTCGGTGTGCTGCGGGCCGGGGGGAATTTCCTTTCCGCCACCGGGGTGCCCTTCTATCTGGTGGACGTGGTGAAGTCGCTCCTCGTCCTGGCTCTTGTCGTGCCCCCGGTGGCGGCCCAGGAGATCGATCGCCGGCGGCTGCGCCGGCGCCTGCACGGGTCCGGTCTTGCTCCGGTGCAGGGGGCCGGATGAACCTGGTCAGCTCCACCGAGATCGTCCTTTCCAGTGGGGTGCGCCTGGCCGCTCCGCTGGCCTTCGCGGCGCTCGGCGAATACCTGGCCGAACGTGCCGGGTGCCTGAACATCTCGATCGAAGCGATGATGCTCGGTGCCGCCTTCGGGTCGGTCGCGGTGGCCAGCACTACTGGCAGCGCAACCCTCGGGCTGCTGAGCGGGGTCGTGATCGGCGCCGTCATCGCTCTGCTGCATGCCACCCTCTCGCACCGGGCGGAGATCAACACCTTCGTCGTCGGTCTGGTGCTCAATGCCCTCGTGCTCGGCCTGACCAGCTACCTGATCGCCACTGCGCAGTTCGACAGCCACCAGGTGGCGCAGGTGAGCATCCCCGGGCTGCGCGATCTCCCGGTGATCGGTCCACCCCTGTTCGTCGAGCGCTGGCCGGCCTACCTGCTGCTCGGCTTGATCCCGATCACCTGGTGGTTGGTCGAACGCAGCCGGTGGGGGCTGGAATTGCGGGCGGTCGGAGAGAATCCGGCGGCAGCCGACGTCAGCGGCATCCGGGTGAACCAGCGCCGCCGTCAGGCCCTGCTCTGGTGCGGTGCGCTGGCCGGTCTCGGCGGGGCCTACCTCGCCGTGGGTGAGGTGGGATCCTTCACCCAGAACATGACCGCCGGCCGCGGCTACCTGGTCATCGCCGCAGTGATCTTCGGGGCCTGGCGGCTCGGCCGCACACTGCTCGGCTGCGCACTGTTCGGCCTGGTGGACGCCTTGCGATTAGCGCTACCCGCGCTGGGCGTCACGCTGAACTCGCAGCTGCTGGCGGCGGCGCCCTATCTGCTGGCGCTGCTGGCGATGCTGCTGTTCGTGGCGAAGTCTCGGGAACCGGCCGCGCTGGCTCAGCCGTTCCGGCGCGGGGCTGACTAGAACGATCAAATGCAGGTCGGCGCGGCCCAAGAGACCTGGACCGCGCCGACCTCGAGCCGACCTCCAGCCGACCTCGACGGGCTCTAGCCCAGGTGGTCGAACTCGCCGCGCTTGGCGCCGTCAAGCCATGCTGCGAACTCTGCCCGGGTGAAGCCCAGGGTCGGGCCCTGGCCCTTCTGCTTGGTGTCACGAACCTCTACGACGTCGCCGTGTTCGCGCATCTCGACACAGTTGCCATCACTGCTGGAGGCGCTGGCCTTTACCCACTGAGTTGGGTCGGAGTTGCCGGGGTTACTCATTGCTTCAGGTGCTCCTCGATCGGAATAGAAAGCTGTCGGATTTCGACGAAGTCTGACCGGTACGCGCGGAGGACTTCTTCCTCCTGCATGTACCGCCCTCCGGCCCGTGTCTCCACATAGACCGTGTCAGGGTCGGCCTGGTCCTTAGGGATCAGGACGCTAAAAGTCCCCTTCATCGCGGCGTGGGCGCCACGATAAAAGGGCAGCACGAAGATGTCGATGTTTGGGCGATTACTCAGCTCGAGAAGGTGCTCACGTTGCACAGCCATCACACCTTTCCCACCCACCTCGCGCTCGAGCACGCCTTCGCTGAGGACGGCGGTGATCCGCAGAGGGCTGGGGCCGTCCAGTGCGGAGCGCTGCCGTTCGGCCCGGAAGGCAACGGTTCGGGCGGCGCTGGAGGGGTCCTTCGCCGGGTCGGCATCGAAGATCGCGCGATGATAGTCAGGGGTTTGAAGTAGCCCGGGGACCAGATCTGACTCGTAGGTGAGAAGGTCGCGGGCATGCGCCTCGAGATCGACGTAGCTCTCGAACCAGTCCGGGACCACCGCGCCATAGGACTCCCACCAGGAGGACCCGTTGGTTGCCTTGGCGAGTTGCAGCAGCTTGGCTGTGGTGGCGTCGTCGACGTTGTAGATGAAGCACATCTCCCGGACGTCGAGCGGACGGACCGGGATCTTGCCGGCCTCGATCCGATACATCTTGGACGCCGACCCCACCTCGCCCTGGACGAAGTCCGCAGCGCTCTTGCCTGCGAGTTCTCGATGCCGCTTCAACTGGCGACCGAGTGTCCGGCGCGCGCCGCCGGGGCCGGGCCCGATGTCCAGGCCAATCTCTACCTCGCCGGGCTCAGATTCCTCGCGCATCCCCATCACAATGAGTGTGCCATCGTCACTCGTCTGGCGGTAGCACTCGCACGACGCCTGTAGCGCTGTGCATGACGCGCCGAGACTCTCTCGCTGTGCATGCTTGTGCGAATCGCACAGTAACGGGACAGTTACGGACAGGTGGGGTCGGCGCCCCGGATGCCATGAATACCCAGCGTCGATCCCACCCTTCCATGCAGGACTGCCGGGACGTGGGGACGTCAGATGTCACAAGGGTCGCGCGAAAGACCGCTCATCTTCGGGTACTACTCGGCACGTTCCGGCATTCCGGTCGAACGATTGATGACCGAACGCCAGCGGTTGGAAGCGTTTGCCCACCGCGAGGGCTACGCCGTGGCGAACATCTTCGCCGAACCGTCAACGGAACCATCGGTGGCGCTGCAGGCGCTTCTCGAGTCGGCCGCGCGCGTCCCGGTCGCCGCCGTCGTGGTGCCGGAGGTCAGTGACCTCGGTACCGACGAGCCCACTCAGCTAGCCACCCGCGAGCGGCTGGAACGCGCTGGAATCCGCCTCCTGGTGCTGGTCAGGGGAGCGGCCTGAACGACAAGCCGGGGTGGTCAGGGCGAGCCCTCGACCCCGTTGTGGACGTCGCCCGGGGCGACAACCTCGGGTGTCCCGTTGAGGACCGGCCGTTCAAGAGCGATCTTGGGGTCCTCGGACGGCGCGTACATGTGGTCACCGAAGTAGATGGCGGCGGACTCCATGACCTTCCGCGATCGCGACAGCAGCACGTAGCGCTTGCGCGGTCCGCCCTGAGTAGTGGCCATCTGCGGGACGCGGAAGTCGAAGTGGATCCGGTTCCGGTGAGCGATCTCGGCGATCGTGCGCGGGGTGTAGTAAGAGACGTGCCCGCGCCGATACAGGTACTCCTGCTTGGCCAGATCGCCGCCGTCGTAGATGTTGGTCGAGCAGACCAGCAGACCGTCCTTGGTGAGCAGGTTGAACAGCCGGGGAAACTCGGTGGACGGATCGGTGAAGTGCTCGATTACCTCGCAGGCGATGATCAGGTCGAACCGCTCGGACGTACCGTTCGCGACGTTGACGAAGTCTTCGTCGAGGCCCAGGTCCACGACGTCACTGATGATTGCCCGCTGAACGCCCGGCAGCTCCCGGATGTGCAGGTAGTCGAGGCTGCGGCCGGCACCGAAGACATTGACTCGAAGGCCGCCACGGTCGAGGATCTCGACACCCATCTTGGCCATGTAGAACTCGCGGCCGGCCCGATCTTTCGAGCCGACTCGCGCGGTGAGTTCGAACCGATCGACGGACGTGAACTGGGTGTAGTCCACAGTGTTCGTGTAGTTCGACACGTACCCGCAACGCTTGCAGATCCGCAGCCGAAATGAGCGCTTCGGACGCTTGATGGTCTTGATCCAGGTCGAGCCCGAGAGGCACGCGATGCAGGCGTTCTCCGGTGGGTGGCGCGCCTTCAGCTCTCGCCGCACCCGGCCCCGCACCCGCTCAGGCAACGTGCCGGGTTGCCGCAGCCCGGCAAGCCCTTTGGCGATCAATTCGCCGACGGTCTGTGCTGCGCGAGCCGTGTTACCCATGACGCACCTTCCCCCTAGGAAGAATTTCAGGCCTGCTGTACCGGCTGACGGTCCTCTGCAAGCTCGAGGTCCATGGTCACCGATAACGACGGATCGGGATCGGGGTCCACCTCAACCTCGGTGTGCGGGGCGCGATGTGCGAGCGGCTTCGGCGAGGAGACCAGCCGGGTGACGGCGCCGCGGAAACGCTCCAGCGACGGCGGGTCGCTCGGCCCCAGCAGGTAGGTCCGCAGGCGCTTACGGTCGTCCGCCAGCGGATCCGATTCGCCGTTCTGCATGGCCGACAGGATGTCGGGCAGTTCCGTCAGCTCCGGTGTGAGCAGGTACGCGGCACCGGCGGTCGGGTATTCCTCACGGAAGGCGTCGCTCGGCATCCCCGACGGGTTCGTCACGACGTACGGCTTCTGGCTCTCGACGAAGTCCGCGACCACGCTGGAGATGTCGCTGATCAGCAGGTCGCAGCGGTTGAAGCAGTCATAGAGCACGGGATATGCCCCGGTGATGGCCCGATGGGCGCTCGGTGGAGCAGAAGCCCAGAAGGCGTCGTTCACCTCGGTCGCCAGCTTCTCCAGATGGGCCTGGACCTGGACCTGGTCGCCGCCGCTGTCCCGGGCGGCGTCCGCCTCATCGCCGTCCCGCTGGACGCCGAGGCTGGCGATCTCGGCCACCAGCTGCTCGTACTTGGCCTGTGCCGCGAGGTGCTCCGGGGATCGGTCGGCCACCTCAGCCGCATTGATCAACTCGATGATCTGTTGGTTCACGGCGCGGGCCTGAGCCGATCGGATGCCGGTCAGCGGGTGCGGCTTGTACAGCACCCGGACGCCCATCCCGAGCAGCGAGGTGACCAGGCTCGGGCCCATCAGCATCAGCGACGAGCAGTACGGGTCACCGTCCCAGCCCTCCCAGGTCGGCGCGTACAGGACCGTCTTCGGACCTGGGGCCGGCGGCTGGCAGGCGGTACGGATGGTGTGCAACTGCGGGCGACCCACCTCGACGATGTCCTCGTCCCGGACGCCGACGTCGGCTCGGGCCCAGCGGTCGCGGCCCCCCTGGCTGGCGACCCAGAGCTCGTCGTACACCTTGCCGTACGGGTTGACGCTGGCGACCTTGTCGCTGTCACCGTGGCCGATGAAGACGTGCTTCATCCCGGGCTCGCGCAGGAGGTGAATGTTCGCCCCCACGTTCGCGACGTAGAGCGCGCAGTGCACGGTCGACAGGTCGAAGCGCATCAGGTCGATCGCCATCGGGATGCAGACGATCGGCGACGAGGTGGCCCCGATCCGCGGCAGGTTGCCCTTCTCCCGCAAGATGATCAAGGACGGCTGTTCCAGCGCGTCCAGCGTCGACAGCCACATGTTGATCTGGTACGCGGACGACTTGGAGCCGCTGAAGTAGAGGATGACGCTCGGAGCGTGCGCCGACACCTGGCGCTGGACCTCGGCGAACACCGCTTCCTTCGAAGGGAACCTGCGCTGCCGGGCGGCGTGCCAGACGGTGTATCCGACGATCGCGATCGCGAGCACCGCAGACAGGATCGCTGCCGGGACGATCGCTGCGGTCCACCCGAACGCCGCCTGGAGGGTGATCGCTGCAACCGTCAGCCCGTTCAGCTGCAGGAGCCAGCGCACCGCCGAGCGCATCAGGAACGCGGGTGGCGCCGAGGGCAGGCGCAGCTTCGAGAGATTCACGCCTCGGGTGAGTACCGGCATCCGACGGCGGACCCGGATCCACGTCAGGACAGCCATCTGGGCGACCCGAGTGCCGTGCACGATCCCGACACAGACGGCAACGGTCGCCACCGTACCTGCGGAGTGCTCGCCCGTTCGCGCGAGGAACACGACCGCCACCAGGTCACGAGCGATGGCCCGCGGCGTCTCACCGAAATGCGCCCGGCTCAGGATCGCGGTCAACGAGGGTGCCGACAGCCGCAGCAGTGTCTGTGCCGCGTACGCCGCGAGGACGGACACCACGAACAGCGCCGGGATGGGCCAGCTCGCCGACAGATACAGGGCCGGGTAGGACAGGATCAGAAGGAGGAGAACGCCGCCCTGTAGGGCTCTGGTCTCCGGAGGGTTCTTCATTTAGGGGTGGCCTTTGTGGAGACTGGCTGCCGCGCCGCCCCCGGGTCGCCGTCGAGGCGGTCCACGAGGCGGACATCAACCGAGTTGGGGTCGAGTCGCCGGACGTCAATTGTCTGGCCGGTGAGGTCGGACAGGAGAACGTCGATCGAGGTGCTCGCGACCTGGATCGACGAGAGCAGGGTTCCTGCGGGTTCATCCCCGAAGGCGGCGGTGCGCATCGGGGTGGCGGTTCGCTCCGGGTTGACGCAGTTGATCCGTACCCCGGCGGCAGACCACTCATCGGCGAGCGCCTGCGTCAGGTTGACGATGGCCGCCTTGGCCGAGGAGTAGAGGCTGTAACCGGCCCGGCCCATCGTGTACGAGCTGGACGTGTACAGCAGCATCGAGCCATGGGTCTCCGCCAGGTACTTGAGGGCGGCCCGGGCAATCAGGATCGGCCCGCGGTAGTTCACCGCGATCGCCTCGTCGATGGCTTCATCGTCGGTTTCGGCGAGCTGACCGGTGCGCAGTACCCCGGCGGTGACCACGACGTGGTCGATCCGCCCGGTCGCCTCGTAGGCGGCGGTGAGGGCGTGCTCGATGTCTTCGCGGCGTTCCAGGAACGTCCCGGTGGTCGATCTGCTGTAGGAAAAGACCGTGGCACCGTAACCGCGCGCCATCTCCACCACGTCGCTACCGATGCCGCTGCTACCGCCGAAGACGACCACGGTCCGGCCGCGGAACTGCTCGGAGTACGCCCGGTGCGACGTTTGCTGGGGTACCGAGCGCGAGGACAGCTGGAACAGCTTGTCCGCGATGAAGACGTCCACCGGTTGGGTGATCTTCATGTTCTCGTCGGAGCCCTCGACCACCTTGATCGGCACGTCCGGGAGGTATCGGAGAACCACCGTGCAGTCGTCGGTCGCCTGGAAGTTGGGATCCTGGATCGCCAGGTCGTACGCGCGGCGGATGGTGGACAGCCGGAAGGCCTGCGGCGTCTGGCCTCGTCGCAACCGGCTGCGGTCCGGGACGTCGACGATGACGTCGTCCTGAACCTCGATGATCGTGTCGGCCGACGGGATGGCCACGTCGACCGCCTCGAAGTCCCGCAGCGCATTGACGCATTCGCGGATGATGCGTTCGCTGACCAGGGGCCGGACGGCGTCATGCAGGAGGACGCTGCAGTCGGCGGCGCCGAGGGTATCGAGAGCCAACCGGGTCGTCTCGTTGCGCGTCTCGCCGCCGGGCAGCACGGCGGTCACCTTGTGATAGCCCCCGTCGGCGATCAACGCGTTGACGATGTCGATGTACCCCGGGTTCATCATGATCACGATCTCGTCGACCTCGATCGCCCGGTGCAGCACCTGGATGGTGTGCTCGAGGATCGTGCGGCCGGCGATCTTGAGCAATTGCTTCGGAATGTCCAGGCCGACCCTGCTCCCGGAGCCACCGGCGAGAACGATCGCCACGGTGCGGTCCGCTGTCCATCGGGAAGAACTGGAACTCATGGTGTAGATCCTCCTGTTGTGCCCAGCCGACGGCGACCCAGCCTGACGGCTGCCCGGGCCAGTCGCCGCGACTTGCCGCGGGCCCGGTAGACGCTGCGCCAGGCCGGATGCACCGGTCGGACCCCGGCCGGATAGCGGGTGCGACCGATCATCTGCTCGAACCGCTCCGAGTCTTCACCGGGTTCGAACACATGCGCCAGTTCGTGCTTGGCCAGGAACTCGGTGAAGGTGCCGAAGCGTGCGGCATGGCCGGCATTGAAGGCGCTGAAGTCGGCTTCCTCGTAGAGGTCCCGGACGTCGGTGTCAGGTTTGATCTTCGCAATGCTGCGGTGCGGGATCTGGAAGTAGCGGGCCAGCTCCAGGGTGCGCGAATCATGGGCGATGACGTAGGACGGCGTCCCCGCGAGCAGCCCAGCGATGTTTCCGTGGATCCGGGTTCCGAAGCACACGTCGAACGTGCTCAAGTACTCGAACCAGGGCTTCGGGTCGACGAAGAAGCGGATCTTGTTCTCCCGGAACATCGGGTGTGACGTGTGCACCGGCATTGGGCTGGTGGCACCGCGCTTGCCCGGGGAGTCACCGCGCAGCATTGTGCGCAACGTGTCGCGGTCCTGGGCGACGTACGTCAGTTTGCGATAGCGCTCCTGGTGATGTTGCACCACGTCGCCCATCTTCTTCACGTATGGCGAGACATTCAGGCAAACGGCAGAATCGGGCCCGATTGCCGCGACCCGCTTGTTCACCTGCAGTGCGTCGCCGTGCATGAACAGAGATGGGCAGCCGATCACGTCGATGTCCTTGAACCCGAGGCTGCGCAGGTAATCACCAGTGAACTCGCCCCGGACGCCAATGCTCGGCGAACGGTCCAGGACGGCAGAGGCGAAGCCGCTGACCGCGTCTCGAAGCGGCGCCAGCCACTCCAGGTCGTAGTTGACCGATGACTGCGCGCCAACACCGAGCACGACTACCGGGATCTTCAGCCCGCGGATCAAGGCCGTGAGCGACTCCAGATCTTGGACGAAGCTGCGCCGGAAGGCATTGGCCAGCGGGACGACGAAGACGTCGAACTCGGCATTGATCCGGTCGGCTTCGGACGGGTCGGGGACCGGGCCGCTGGCCACGACCTCCGTACCGCTGGTCCAAAGCAGCTTGTACGTCGCATTGCTGAAGATCAGGTTGCCGGCATTGTTGCCGATCAGATTCGACTTCAGTGTGGTGGCAGGCGAAGCCACACAGAAGGGATCCTTCCATGCCCGAAGCAAGATCCGCTTGGTGGTCACGTAAGCCGGTCTCCAACGGGTTCTGCGATTTTGGGGCACACGGAGCTTGGTCTACTTGCATCCGCCCCGTCAACAAAATGACGAAATGATCTGAATTACAGGTGAACATGCTACACAGCGTGCCGAGATGTAAACCCTTCGGATCAATATGGATCAGTGTGAATCACGTCGCGTTCCGGTGTGTCCGAGATTTGACGCGGGCCAGAGCGGGCCGAGCGAGAGCGCGCGGCCGGCACCCGAAGACGGGTGCCGGCCGCTTGGCGACAGGCGAACTACCGGGTGCGGCTCTCCTGCACGGTGCTGGCGGCGTCCTGCGCCTGACCCCTGACCTGCTGGGTGGCAGAAGCGCCTTCCTGCTTGGTGTTCTCGACGGCCTCCGACGCGGTCTCACGGACCGAGTCGACCGCCTGCTGGGCAGGCTCGCGCAGGTTCTCGCCAACCTGCCGGGCAGCGGAGGTCACTTCCTGTTTGAGCGGCTCAGCGTTCTCCTTCGCCGCGCTGACGACCTGCTGCTCGCGCTCGGTGGTCGGAATCAGTGACCCGATCAGCCAACCGGCGCCAAACGCGATCACTCCGGCGGCCAGCGGGTTGCCCTGGGCCTTGCTCCGGATGACTTCCGGCGACCCGGCCACGGCCTCTCCCGCGCTGGACGCGGCGTCGCTGACGCTGGAGGCCGCACTGCTCACCCTCGACGAGGCGGATTCCGTGACCGCCCGGGGGTCCGGCGCAGCACCCATCACCCGATCCTTGGTGCTGACCGCTGCCCCACGGACCTTGTCCACCCGGCGCTTGACGACGTTGCCCGGCCTGACGCTCTCAGCCAGGGCATTCACATCCGAGCTGAGATCTCCGCGGGTTACGCGGATCTCTTCCCGGATCTGGTCGGCATCCTTGGTCATCGAACTCCCTCATTCCCTTTCATGGCGTCCGGAATCTGCTTCACCGTGCCGGTGGTCTGCGGCAGTCCCTTGACCGCCTTCATGTCCTTGCGGCCGACCGCCGCGAGGGCGCCCGCGATGATCAGATAGACGACGCCGATTATCAGTCCGGCCCATCCGCGGCCAGTGCTGTTGCCGATCGCCCACCACAGCGCGATGGACAGGAAGACCAAACCGAGGTGCGCCGCAACGGCGGCACCACCGAGTTCTCCGGCACCCTTGCCCGCGGTGGTGGCCGATTCGCGCAGTTCGGCCTTCGCGAGCTCGATCTCCTGCCGGATCAACAGCGAGATGTCCTTGCTGACGTCGACGAACAGTTCGCCGATCGACTGCTCCTGAGGATTGGCGTTGGGGGGCGTGGTCACGGCCGAGACTCCCCGCTCTCCGGGTACCGCGTGCTCTCCGGGTACTGCGTGCTCTCCGGGTACTGGCCCGGAGTGGAGGTCTGGGTGTACGGCCGCTCAGCTTCGGGCCGCTCCGTGTAGGGCCGTTCGGCATACGGGTACTCAACGCCGGTCTCGGGTGGGACGACGGGGTCGACGGTCACCGGCGGGGTGGGCGCTGGGTATCCGGGTGTGGTTGCGGTGGTGGGGCGCTCGCTCCTACCGCCCCCGGTGCTCCACCCGTTGCTGCCTCCACCGTTGCTGGTGCCGGCATAGCCGGTGCTGGTCCCAGCCGCGGAACGGGTTGCGGGGGTGTCGCTGGTGGACTCGTCCTTCAATCCACGGGTCAGGCGGCCTGCGGCCAGCCCAGCCCCCACGGCGATGGCCAGAAACGCGCCGGGGCGCCGACGGGCGAAGGTCTTCACCTCGTCGAGCAAGCCGCTCGGTTCGCGCTGTTCCAGCCACTCGGCCAACTCGTGGGCCTTCGACGCGGCTTGCCGGGTCAGGTCGGTAGCCACGCCTGGCTCCTCGCTGCGGTCGGCCATGGTGCTGAGCTCTGTACCGATCGAGTGCAGTCCATCGGCCACCCGCTGCTGCTGCTGAACAGCTTGCTGGCCGAGTTCCGCTCGGGCTTGTCCGACCATGTCTCTGGCTTGCCGACCGGCCTCGGTCGCAACGTTCGCGGCCTGATCCTTGGCTACCCCGGCCACGTGCTGACCGGCTTGGCCCGCGCTGCTGGCGACACCAGTGGCCTGTTCCTTGGCCACGTCCTTGGTCGAGGACTGTTCGGCTGAGTCCCCGGGCGGGGTGAGACGGTTGAACTCCGTCGTGGAAGATTCTGTCGACATTGATGTCACTCCTTCGGATTGGACGCCAAAACGTCCGTGGTACAGAGGCTTGCATCAAATCGTCAGGCGGCAACCCGGCATGTTCCTTTGTGTACGCTAAGTATTGGTGATCAATGGTTGAGTTCTAGATCGAAAAGCACACTGGATCAGCTATTTACATGTGATCATCAACAAGGAGTTGGTGATGTTGCACTGAACGGGTAGCCATCGGGCAACCATGCTGGAATGTGTGATGTGAGCATCGACGTGACGGACTTCTACGGGTTGGAAGGCCTCTTGGCCCCGGATGAGCGCGCCGTCCTGCATCGGGTTCGTGACTTCCTGGCCAAGGAGGTTGCGCCGATCATCACCGAGCACTGGGCCAAGGCCACCTTCCCGTTCGAGATCATCCCTGGATTGCGCGAGTTGCACACCGCCGGTCTGTCGTATCGGGGCTACGGCTGCGCCGGGCGCAGGCCTCTGGTCGAAGGAATGCTGGCGATGGAACTGGCCCGCGTCGACCCGTCCATCGCCACGTTTCACGGCGTCCATGGGGGCCTGGCGATGGGCTCGATCTACCTGTGCGGCTCCGAGCAGCAGAAGCAGAGATGGCTTCCCGGGATGGCGGCCTGGGACGAGATCGGCGCGTTCGCCCTCACCGAGCCGGAGGTCGGATCCGGCGCTGCGGGCGGGCTTTCCACCACCGCCCGGCGCGATGGCGACGGCTGGGTGCTCAACGGCGCGAAGAAGTGGATCGGGAACGCCACCTTCGCCGACCTGATCGTGGTCTGGGCGCGGGATGTCGCCGACCAGCGGGTCAAGGGGTTCGTGGTGGAGAAGGACACCCCCGGCTTCAGCGCCGAGAAGATCGAGAACAAGATCGCCTTGCGGGTCGTGCAGAACGGCTTGATCACGTTGACGGACGTGCGGGTTCCCGAGCGGAACCGATTGCAGAATGCGAACTCGTTCAAGGACACCGCGAAAGTGCTCTTGATGACACGAGCCGGTGTCGCGTGGCAGGCCGTCGGCTGTGCTCTTGGCGCGTACGAGAACGCGCTGGCGTACAGCAAGCAGCGAGAGCAGTTCGGCAAGCCCATTGCCGGATTCCAGTTGGTGCAGGATCTTCTGGTCCGAATGCTGGCGAACACCACCGCCTCGGCCGCGCTGTGCGTGCAGCTGTCGCGGTTGCAGGAAGCCGGCACGATCACCGACGCCCAGGCCTCGCTGGCCAAGTCGTTCTGCACGGTGCGGATGCGCGAGTCGGTCGGCTACGCGCGCGAACTGCTCGGCGGCAACGGCATTTTGCTGGAGCAGAACGTCGGCCGGTTCGTTGCCGACGCCGAAGCGATCTACTCCTACGAGGGCACTCGGGAGATGAACACCCTTATCGTCGGCCGGGCGATCACCGGCCTGTCCGCTTTCGTCTGAGCTCCGCCGGTAGCTACCCGGAACAAGATCAACACGGGCAAATTCGGTGGCTAACGGGCACCTGACGGGAACATCGGCTCGGGTAGGCGCTCCCAGAGCCTCGGTCGGCGCAATGCCGTCCATCGCGCCCCGCGAACCATCGACGTCGAACATATGTTCGACTAGCCTGAGGGCATGTCCAGCCCGCCGACCATCCTGCATGCCGATCTCGACGCGTTCTACGCGTCGGTGGAGCAGTTGCTCGATCCGTCGTTGCGCGGCCGGCCGGTCGCAGTGGGGGGCAGCGCCGCCGGGGGTGTCGTCCTGGCAGCGTCCTACGAGGCCAAGGCCTTCGGCGTCAGTGGGGGAATGGCGGGGTGGCGGGCGCGACAACTCTGCTCGACCCTGACCTTCGTCCGGGGCAGCTTCAGCCAGTACCCGGTGCTGGCCGGCCAGGTGATGGACATCCTGTACGACTTCACCCCGTCGGTGGAACGGGTCTCCATCGACGAGGCCTTCCTGGACGTGTCCGGATCCACGCATCTCTTCGGTTCGCCGGCGTCGATCGCTGCCCAGATTCGCGAGCGGGTGCGCGCGGAGGTGGGCTTGGCGATTTCGGTTGGTGCCGCGCGCACGAAGCACCTGGCGAAAGTGGCGTCGCAGGTGGCGAAGCCGGACGGGGTCATGGTGGTCGAGTCGGGCGCGGAACGGCAGTTCCTCGATCCCTTGCCGGTGACGCTGATGTGGGGCGTCGGGCCGGTGGCTCAGCAACGGCTGGCCGAACGCGGCATCCATACCATCGGCGATCTGGCCCGGACGCCGTCCTCGGCCGTGCAGGTGCTCCTCGGGAACGCGGCAGGTACCAGGCTCAGCGCCCTGGCTTTGAATGAAGATCCACGTCGGGTAGCAACGTCCGGCCGGGCCCGATCGGTGGGCGCTCAGTCGGCGCTCGGCCGGCAGAGTCCGACGCCGGAATTGGTGCGGGCGGTTCTGGCTCACCTCGCAGACCGGGTTGCGGTGCGCCTGCGCGCCCGGAACCATGCCGGGCGGACGGTGACAGTCCGGGTCCGCTTCACCGCGATGCGGTCGGTGACCCGATCGCTGACCTTGGCCGGGCCGATCGCCGCCACCTTGACCCTCACCGAGATCGCTGAACAGCTCACCTGGCAGGCCATCAGTGACCAGTCGGACGCCGGAACGCAGATCAGTCTGCTCGCCGTCGCCGTCTCCAATCTGACCGTCGTCCATGCCACGCAGACCGAACTCCCGATGTCGACCGACGATCCTCGCCGTCCCGGGTCGCTGACCAATTCGGCTCGATCGGCGGTGGACACCTCGATGGACGCGGTGCGTCGACGGTTCGGCCGGGACGCCGTCGGGTACCTGCCGGCGGCCTTGTCGCGATCCGCCGGGGTGCCGGACGATTTCCGCGAGCTTGCCGAGCGGGAGCTGTGATCGCCGCGGTTTCAGTGCCGCATCAGCGAGATTTCAGCGCCGCTGGGAGGATATCGTCAGCTCTTCTACCGTCCATTCCATGACAATGAGGGAAATATGGCACTTCGCGACAAGATGGCCGACTCCGCCAGGCCATTCCTGAACCCCGGCGAGGAGATCCAGGCGGTCTTCCCGGCGCAGACCGCAAGCCAGTATGTGGCAGCGCTGGGCGGAATCTTCTTCTTCCTCGGTCTCAATCGTTACCGCATCCTGGTTGCCACGCCGGAACGGATTTTGGTACTCGACGCCGGCAAGATGAGCTTCAAGAAGGCTCGCGGAGTGGTTACGGAATTGCCCCGGTCGACCCGGTTGGGGCCCGGCACCGGTCTTTGGTACAAGCCCAACGTGACCGACGAAAAGCTGAGGGTGCATCGCAGATTCTTCAAGGACATCTCGGCGGCCGATTCGGTGCTGGGAACCGTCTGATCGCCACGCTCCAGCGATTCACCATTGATTTCCAGATCGCCCCTGACCATTCACGTTTGGTCAGGGGCGATCTGCGTGGCCAGAATCGGTCGGTGTCCGTCCGGCCGGCCACGGCCGCCGGGTTGACGATGGTGGAACTGTTTCACCGGTCGGCATCCCCGGCCCGGTCCTGACCGACGCCGGAAGGCGCAGTTCACGGCGTCATTCTGGGTCCGTAACCGGGTCTGGCCAGGCCCGAGGAGAGTTCGGAGCGTGACGCAGGTCGCTTTGTCTGGGTATGGTCCCGCTTCCTACCGTTCTGGCGAGCCGCGCTCGCCTGAACGGCCGCCGGGATTCATGCTTGAAGGACAACGGTCGATGGCCATACACCGGTTTACTTCCCGGATTTCCGTCTCGATACTGACGGTTTCCGCGCTCGTCGTCACCTTGCTGACCGGTCTCACCGGCGCGTTGCCGGCTCAGGCCGCGACCCCGGCTCAGACCGTGGTCGAGGCGATGCAGCCGGGCTGGAATCTGGGGAACTCCTTCGACTCGATCGGCAGCGACGAAACTGCCTGGGGCAATCCGGTCGTCACTCAGTCGCTGTTGAACAACATCAAGGCGCAGGGCTTTAAAAGTGTCCGGATCCCGGTTTCCTGGGGGCAACATGAGGGCGCAGCCCCGAACTATACGATCGACGCCGCGTATCTGGCCCGGGTCGAGCAGGTGGTGGACTGGGCGCTGGACGACGGCCTGTACGTCATGCTGAACATGCACCACGATTCCTGGCAATGGGTCACCAACATGCCTACCCAGCACGACAGCGTTCTGGCCCAGTACAAGGCGACCTGGAGCCAACTCGCGGACAGGTTCAAGGACGAGTCCAACAAACTGGTGTTGGAGTCCATCAATGAACAGGGTTTCACCGGCAGTTCGGGTGAAGCTCAGGACTACTCGCTGATGAACGAACTCAACACCGCATTCTTCGACCTGGTACGCAAGACCGGCGGCAACAACGCGACTCGTTATCTGGTGCTACCGACGCTGTACGACAACGGTGACCAGGGCCGGCTCGACGCCCTCGCCACCTCGGTCACCGCGCTGCACGACTCGAACCTGATCGTCACAATTCATTACTACGGCTACTGGCCGTTCAGTACCAACATCGCCGGCACCACCAGCTTCGACTCGACCACCCAGAAGGACGTCACCGACACCCTGGATCGCGCCTACAACACCTTCGTCGCCAAGGGCATCCCGGTGATCATTGGCGAGTACGGTCTGCTCGGTTTTGACAAGGACGTCGGTGCCATCGAGCAAGGCGAAAAGCTCAAGTACTTCGAATATTTCAGCTACTACGCGCGGACCAAGAGCATCACCACGATGCTCTGGGACAACGGGCAGCACTTCGACCGGACGGCCTTCGTCTGGAAGGATCCGGACTTCTATGCGCAGCTCAAGGCCGGCTGGGCAACTAGATCCGCAACAGCCTCGACCGACCAGCTCTTCGTCCGGAAATCGACCGGGGCCACCGCCAAGACCGTCACCCTGAACCTCAACGGCGCCAGCCTGACCGGTCTCGCCCAGGGCAGCACCAAACTGACGGCGGGAACGGACTACACCCTGGCCGGTGACCAGCTCACCTTCCCGGCAGCCACGCTGACCCGGCTCTCCGGCAATCAGGCGTACGGGGTGAACGCCACCGTGACCGCAACCTTCAGCCAAGGGGTGCCGTGGAAATTCCGCGTCATCACCTACGACACCCCGGTGCTGTCCAGCGGCACGGGCACCAGCAGCAGCTTCGTCATCGCTACCGCGTTCAAGGGAGATCAGCTGGCCACGATGGAGGCTGCCTACCCGGACGGCAGCGGTGCGGGCCCGCAGAACTGGACGACGTACAAGGAATACGGCACCGCCTACCAGCCGTCCTACACCGCGAACACGATTACCCTGCCCAGCACCTTCTTCGCCGAGGTCAATGACGGGACGACGAACCTGACCTTCCACTTCTGGTCCGGCGCGACGATCAAGTACACCCTGGTCAAGGCCGGCAGTAACATCACCGGCACCGCGAGCACCACGACCACCCCCACTCCCACCGCCTCGGCCACCCCGACCGCCTCGGCGTCGCCGACCGCGACGGTCGGCCCGACTCCGGGCGGTAGTGGATGCACCGCGGACCTGAGTGTGACCAGTTCCTGGAGTGGCGGTTTCGTGGCCAATGTCGAGGTGAAATCGGCATCGGCAATCAAGGGCTGGAAGGTTACTCTGACCCTGCCGTCCGGTACCTCGATCGGGGGAATCTGGAACAACGGCGTGGCCACCGGCACCACGGGCAAGGTCGCCGTGGTCAACACCGACTACAACGGGTCGATCAGCGCCGGTGGCTCGCAATCGTTCGGCTTCCTCGGCAACGGCGTGAGTACCGGTGTTATCGCCACCTGTGCGGTTGCCTGATCAGGACGGTGTCAGCCGGACCCCGAGCCAGGGGCCGGCTGGCCGTCGGCCACCTCCAACCCGACGGTGACGACGTCACCTTCGGTCAGGCGCTCCGCCATACGCACCGCCTTCTTGATCGGCAAGACGTAGGTGCCGCGCTTGCTGTCCGGAAAGACCGATGTATCCCAGCTACTGCCGCCGATCGTCACGCTGACCCGGACCGAGCCGAAGCCCCGCCCGGGTGACCCGGCGCGGGCCAGGATCTCGTCGGCTTCGTGGTCCGGCAAGCTCACGAAATGCCACGCCCCGTTCCCTTGCGCCACCCACAACGTAGCTTCAAACCGATATGACTCGACCATCCCAGCCCATCTCTCGCCGAGTGCGAAACCCTGCAGCGGGCAGCCGGCCGGAACCGTGGCCGGCTGCCCGCGGAGCCGGCTAGAGACCTTCGCCGAGGCGTTCGGCGATCAGGTGAACGAAGCGCGACGGGTCATCCAGTTGACCGCCTTCGGACAGCAGCGCCATGCCGTAGACCAGTTCGGCCGTCTGGGCCAGCTTCGCGTCGTCCGGCCGCTCGGCGTGAGCCGCGCGTAGCCCACTGACCAGTGGGTGACTCGGGTTGAGCTCCAGGATCCGCTTCGCCTGCGGGATGTGCTGGCCCATCGCCCGGTACATGTTGATCAGGGCGGGTGTCGCGTCGTGGGTATCTCCGACCACGCACGCCGCTGACGTCGTGAGCCGGGAGGAGAGCCGTACCTGCTTGACGTCCTTCTCCAAGATGGCGCTCATCCAGGAAAGCAACGCCGAGAACTGCTCCTGCTGTTGCTGCTCGCGCTCGGTATCGTCCTCGCTCTTGTCGTCGAGATCGATTTCGCCCTTGGTGATGGACTGGAACCGCTTCCCGTCGAACTCCGGAATCGCATCGACCCAGATCTCGTCGATCGGATCGGTCAGCAGCAGCACCTCCAACCCCTTCGCCCGGAAAGCCTCCATGTGCGGGGAGTTCTCGATGGCCTGGCGGGACTCGCCGGTCATGTAGTAGATGTGCTCCTGGCCGGCCTTCAGGCGATCGACGTACTCGCGCAGGGTGCTGCTGGCGTCAAGACTGTGGGTGGTCTCGAAGGAGCAGATCTCCAGGATGCTGTCCCGGTTCGCGGCGTCCTGTAGAAGCCCTTCCTTGACGACGCGGCCGAATTCTTTCCAGAAGGTGGCGTACTTTTCCGGGCGCTTGGTCGCCATGTCCTTCACCGCGGACAGGACCTTCTTTGTCAGCCGGCGGCGCATCGCCTCGATCTGACGGTCCTGCTGCAGAATTTCCCGGGAAACGTTGAGGGCCAGGTCCGCAGAATCCACGACACCCTTGACGAACCGCAGATAGCTCGGCATCAAGGCTTCGCAGTCGTCCATCACGAAGACCCGGCTGACGTACAGTTGAACGCCGCGTTTGGCGCCCTGGGTGAAGAGGTCCGGCGCGGCCATCGCGGGAATGAACAGCAACGCCTGGTACTGCAGCGTGCCCTCGATCTGCAGGCGGATCGTTTCCAGCGGGTCGTTCCAGTCGTGGCTGAGCCGCTTGTACAGCCCGCTGTAATCCGCCTCGGTCACTTCGGACGCCGGGCTAGCCCACAATGCCTTCCGGGAGTTGATGGTCTCCAGTTCGGCGGGTTCCGTGCTGTCTTCTTCGGTGGAATTCGCCGGCATCCGGATCGGCCAGGTGATGAAGTCCGAATACCGGGTAATGATTTCGCGGATCTTCCACGGGTCGGTGTAGTCGAAGAGCCGGTCGTCCGGGTCGGCAGGCTTGAGATGCAGGGTGACGGCGGTACCCTGCGGCGCGGCATCAACCGCTTCGATGGTGTACGTCCCCTCGCCGCTGGACTCCCAGCGGGTGGCTTGGGTCTCCCCGGCCCGTCGGGTGAGAAGTTTGACCTCGTCGGCCACCATGAAACTCGAATAGAACCCGATACCGAATCGTCCGATGAATTCCTCCGTCCCGGCGTCGGAATTCTGCATCTCTTTGAGATCCCGGACGAACTCGGCGGTTCCCGAATTCGCGATCTTTCCGATCAGGTCGACGACCTCGTCGCGGGACATTCCAATCCCGTTGTCGCGTATGGTCAGCGTACGTTCGGCCTTATCGATCTCGATTTCGATATGCAGGTCGGACGTATCAACGTCGAGAGTGTCGTCGCGGAAGCGCTCCAGGCGAAGCTTGTCGAGCGCGTCCGACGCATTGGAGATGAGTTCCCGGAGAAAGAGATCCTTGTCCGAGTACACCGAATTGATCATCAGCTGCAGCAGCTGACGCGTTTCTACCTGAAAGTCATAGGTCTCAGCCTGGCCGTTCATCTACACCTTCCACAAAGAGGTTAATCGGCGCCCATACCCTCGCGCCGGCCCTGGTGCTCGAGGTTACCGCGCGGACGGGTCAGACATCCGGCTGTGTCGGTCAAAGGCCGTGCCGTCAACCCCGCCCGTAACCGCCGGGCGTATCACCCGCTCGTCCCGGCAGCTCTTTGGGTCAGCCGACCGAGGGGAGGTCACGCGATGACCCAGACGACCGCACCTGCTGACGGCGTGACGTCGAGTCGGCGGCCACGCGCCGGCTACCTGGCGGTAGCTGCCGCCGGCTACGGAAAGACCACCTTCTTCGAGAGCCTCGCCGTCGACCGGCCGCTCGCTGTTCTCGGGGCAGCCGACCTCGTCGAATCGGACCCGAGCGAGTGGATCCCGCCGAGCACCGGATCGGTGCCGGACCCCCAGATTGTCGTCGAGGGTCTCACCGAGCTGCCGCATCGCGAGCAGCTAGAGGTTGCCCGCACCCTTGCCCTGCTGCCGAATCAGGTGCAGTGGTCCGTGACCAGCCGCTGCCCGATCCACTCGCGCGTGCTCGCCGGTTTGCGCCGTCCGTTGATGTACCGAGGTCCGGCTGATCTGGCCTTGTCCACCCAGGACATCGCCCGGGTTCTGCTCACCGAGCACGACGTGGCCGAACTCGAAATCGCCTCGCAGATCAGCGAACTGACGGCGGGCTGGCCGATGCTGGTGCAGCTGGCCGGGGTGGCGATGCGCCAGGGGGCCGCCGGGTCCGACCTGCTGGCGGCGATCGCCGGGCCGGGGACCGCCGGTGCTGCCTGGATCCAGGAGCAGGTGCTGGCCGCGCTGTCGGAGGACGCCCGGCGCACCCTGGACCTGGCGATCGACTTCGACCCGATAGCGCTGCCGCTGCTGACCGCGATCGGCGCCGCCGACGGATCATCGCTCCATCCGGATCAGGTGGCCTGCGGGTTCGAGTGGCTGACGGCGACCGGCTTGCTGGTACCCCGCGAATCCGGCAACGACCGGGCGGGGCTGCGGCTGGTCCCGGTGATCGGCGAGGTGGTGGCCCGCGCGTCACGGTCCAGATCGCAACTGGCGGCCGATCGGCAAGGCACCGGGAGGGAACGGATCGGTCGGTTCACGGCGGCGGCATCCTGGTACGCCGAACACGGACACCATTTCGCCGCGGCGCAAGCGGCTACTCGAGGCGGTGACCCGGCGGCCGGAGCCGCCGCGATCGAAGCGCACGGCGCCGAGATGGTCGCTGCCGGTGCGGCCAGGGCCGTGATCGCGCTGGTGGAGAGCCTTCCAGCCGATGATCGAGGACGACCCGCCGTCCAACTGATCTACGCGGACGCGTTGCGCTCGATCGGCGAGCCGGTCGCCGCTCGAGCGGTCTTCGCGACCCTGCTGCGCACCACGGACGGGTCTACCGGCCTGCCGGCCGGGCTGGCCTGGCGGATCGGAATGCTGCACTACATGGCCGGTGACTTCGCTGCCGCCGAGGCTGAATGTGCCCGGATGAAGCCGGAATCGGCCGGGCTCGATGCCATCCTGGCGGCGGCCTGCCGAGCGGGTGCGCTGGCCGCGCTGGGGGAGCCGGTTCGCTCCGCCGAGGTCGCGCAGTGGGCGTTGGCTCGCGCCATGGCCGACGGATGCGATCGGGGACTGGCGGCGGCGCATTCGGCCGTTGCTTACTCCACCGCCGGTGCTCGCCGGGACGAGCATCTGGCGGAGGCGCTGGCCGCGGCGGAGCGCGGGAACGATGTGCTCGCACAGGCCCGAATCCGCACCAACCAGGTCGACGGTTTGCTGCGACAGGCGCGGTATCCGCAGGCCCTCGACCTGGCCCGCCAGGCCGTCCGGGCAGCCGAACGAGCCGGCCTGCCCGGCTTGCTGATCACGGCCCTGTGCAATGCCGGCATCGTGCTCCTGCAGCTGGGTGATTTCCAGGACGCCGCGCTGCACTTCGAGCGCGCGGTCCGGACGTCGCGCCGGGTCGGGCTGAATCGAACGGCCATGGGGCTGTGGGGAGTGGCTGAGGTGCATCGCCGGTGCGGCCGGCGAGAGCAGGCTCGGGTGGTCTTCGAAGAAGCGGTCGACCTCGCTCGGGAGCGCAGCGACGTTCAGGTACTGGTCCCGGCGCTCACCGGGCTGTCCCGACTCCTGCTGGAAGGTCCCCGCAGTGATCTGGACGCGGCTCGGGCTCTGGTCGAAGAAGCTCAGCGGGTGGCGCCGCCTCGGCTCGCGTGCCTGGCGCAGGTGGGCGCCGGCTGGTTGGGATTGACGGCGGGGGATCTGGCCGCTGCGCGCGAGGCCGCCTCGGAGGCGCTCCAGGCAGCGCGCGCCGGACGGCGGATGGATCACTTGGCGGAGGCCTTGGAACTTGCCGCCGCGGTCAGCGCGGAACCGGCGGTAACCCGATCTCTGCTGCTCGAGGCGGAGACGATCTGGCGCCGGGCCGGGGCAGCCCCGTCCGCCGACCGGCTCGCGATGCTGGTCGGCAGACTGCCAGGGGCTGGCGGTGACGAGCGATCCGCCGGAAAGGCCGCCGCCGCGCGGCTGGCCCTGCTCGGGTTGAAGCCAGTGGATCCGGATTCCGTGGAATCCGCGGACGGTGCCACCGCACCGGTCCAGATCCAGATACTCGGTGGCTTCGAGGTGCTGGTCGGTGGCCGACCCGTGCCGTTCACGGCCTGGCGTTCCAAGCAGGCCCGCACCCTGATCAAGATCCTGGTAGCCCGCCGGGGTCGGCCCGTGTTGCGCGCCGAGCTCTGCGAGGTGCTCTGGCCGGACAGCGATCCCACCCGGACGGCGCATCGGCTTTCGGTGCTGCTCTCCGTGGTCCGGACCGTGCTGGATCCGCAGCATCTGTGGCCGGTCGATCATCACCTGCGGGCCGACCCGCTCGGCCTCTGGCTGGATCGGACCCACGTGGCAGTGGACGCCGAGGGTCTGCTCCGCGACGCCGGCCATGCCCGGCAGCTGATCGGCGAAGACCAGCCGGCGCAGGCCCGGCAGATCCTGCTGGAGGTCGACCAGCTCTACCGGGGAACCGCCTTCGAGGAGGAACCGGAGGAGCCCTGGGCCTGTGGCCTGCGCGAAGAGGTCCGCGCGGTGTGGTTGCGGTCGCTGCGTGACCTCGCCGATCTCAGCCGCAGGGCTGGTGATCTGCGCCAGGCGGTGACAATTCTGACCCGGCTCCTCGGGGAGGATCCGTACGACGAGGACGCCCATCATGCGCTGGTCCGGATGCTGGTGCGCGCCGGTCGGCACGGTGAGGCGCGGCGGGCCCTGGACCGGTGGTCCGAGGCGATGCTTGACCTCGGAGCCCCGCTCCCGGACCCGTGC
This sequence comes from Kineosporiaceae bacterium, assembly GCA_035474375.1. Taxonomy (GTDB): domain Bacteria; phylum Actinomycetota; class Actinomycetes; order Actinomycetales; family Kineosporiaceae; genus JANNPJ01. The sequence goes on from DATINJ010000009.1 coordinate 45,696, forward strand.
GTCCTCGGGCTCCCCGCCCGTCCCGCGCCGTCCGGCCGGCCGTGAGCTACTCAGTACACGTCGCCGCAGATCACGTCGAAGTTGATCCCGCCGAGCGTCAGATACTCAAAGGCATATTCCACGGCGGGCATTTCGACGTCGCAACCGTTGACGCCGTCGGCGCCGCCGTCCCCGCTGTCGATTCCCTCCCCGCCGACCAGGGCGTCGTTCCCGCTCGCACCCAGAAGTGCGTCGTTCCCGGCGTCGCCACGCAGGACGTCGTCCCCGGCCTGGCCCTTGAGGGTGTCGTCGTCGGCGCCTCCGTGGAGCACGTCACCACAGTCACCACCGATGATTTCGTCATTGCCGGGCCCGCCGTACGCGACGTCGGATCCGCCCAGGCCAACGAGTGTGTCGTCGCCGCCCAACCCGAAGAACAGGTCCCGTCCTTCGGTGCCGACCAGGTAATCGTCACCTGCCGTGCCGACGAAGATCCCGCCCGGGGTTTCGCACAGGTCTATCGCTGAGGCTGGTGACCCACCGCCGATCAGTCCGGCTGCG
>DATINJ010000010.1:0-5948 GCA_035474375.1 Kineosporiaceae bacterium
CTACCTCCTGGCCGCCACCTCGACCGCAACGCTGTACGGCCGGTTCAGCGACCGATTCGGTCGCCGAGCGGTCTTCATCGCGGCCATCGGGTTGTTCACCGCCGCCTCCGCACTCTGCGGATCAGCGGATTCGATCGACCAGTTGATCGCCTACCGGGCGCTGCAGGGAATCGGGGCAGGAGCCCTGTTCGCCGTCCCGACGATCGCCCTCTCCGAGATCTTTCCAGCCGAACACCGAGGCCGAGTACAAGGTTTCGTCGGCATGGTGTTCGCCGTCGCCAGCGTTGGAGGGCCGTTGCTCGGCGGCGTCGTGACCGACAACTGGGGCTGGCGGTGGATCTTCTATATCAATCTGCCGCTGGGCCTGCTCTCAATCACGTTGGTGGCGATCGCCGTCCGATTGCCATTGCCCGATGTCGCCCGACGGATCGACTTCGGCGGATCGGTCCTGCTCGCCTCCGCGATGGTGACACTCCTGCTGGTGGCGGAGTGGGGAGGTCGCGACTACGACTGGACCTCCGCCCGGATCCTCTGGCTGTCGGCCCTGGCCCTGGGCTTCTTCGCGATGCTCGGCTGGTGGGAGCAACGGGTAGCGAATCCGATTCTGCCGCTGCGGTTGCTGGTGCACCCGGTGCTCCGGTTGGCGCTGCCGGCCGCTGCGCTGCTCGGGGCGCTGCTGTACGGATCCATCGTCTTCCTGCCGACGTACCTGCAGAGTGCCTTCGGCATGAGCGCGACCGAAGCCGGTCTCGCGCTGAATCCCTACATCCTCAGCTTCGTCCTCGCTTCCGCCTTGGCGGGGATCAAGGCGACGACCCCGGGACGCTGGCGGCTGTTCTTCGCCGTCGGTCCGGTGCTGATGGGTGCCGGTCTGTTCCTGCTCAGCCGGCTCGGGCCGGACAGCAGCTACCGTGAGGTGGCGGTGGCCATCGTCGTAATGGGAGCCGGTGTCGGGCTGATCATGCAATTGCTGGTCACCATCGTTCAGGACGCCGTTCCGCCCGCCGATCTCGGAGCCGCGACCTCCGTCGCCATCACCGCACGCGGTGTGGGAATGGCGCTCGGCGTATCGTATTTCGCGAACATCCTGCTTCGCGACCTGGAATCCGGGCCACCTCGTCCGGATGCGGTGTCCACCGCCATCCCGGACGTTTTCGTCTGGGGCCTGCCCTTGGCGGTGCTGTTGCTGGTGGTCGCGCTGTCGATCCCGGTCGGCCGAAACCGGGCGGCCACCGCCACGGCGGGATCGCGGTCAGGGCGCAGCACGATCACGGCCTGACCAGAGGCTGAAAGGGAACGCGATGTCTACGCTACACAACGCGATTCACCGCCTGGTCGGTCGCGGCGGCGTCAACACCTTCAGTGCATCCGGGGTCCGCAACTACGATCGCGGTCCGGCCCGGCTCCTGCGCCCGCTCTACCGGCAGGTGGTCGACGACCTCGTCGACCACCTGCGACCGGGCGCAATCGTGCTGGAGGTCGGTACCGGGCCGGGTCGACTCCTGATCGAGCTGGCCCGGCGGCGGCCGGACCTGAAGCTGATCGGTATCGACCCATCACCGCAGATGCTGGCGCTCGCCCGGCGGAATGTGGCCGCCGCCGGGATCGCCGGCATGGTCAGCTTGCGCGCAGGCGAAGCCGCCATGCTGCCGGTCGACGACGCCTTCGTCGACGTCGCCGTCTCGACCCTCACCCTGCATCATTGGCCGGACGTTGCCGCGGGCGTCCGGGAACTCAGGCGCGTTCTGCGCCCGGACGGCGAATTGTTCCTCTACGATTTCCGTTTCGTCGCCTCGACACCGCTCGAGCGGGCGGCCTACGACTGGAACCCGGCCACGACGCTGGAGCGCTCCTCGGTGTGGGCGGCTTCCTGGCTGCCGATACCCCTCTTCAGCAGATACCGCCTCACCGCTACCTGACGGCCGACCTTCGAGCCCTAGCTGACTGAATCAGGGGCGGGAATCGCACCGAGGGAAGGTGACTCGGTCGACGCCTCCATCCGGACGACGCCCGCCGCCGCGATGATGAAGCCGTACCAGAGCAGGTTATGGTACAGGTCGACCGTCCTACCGTGCCCGTGCTCCCACATGTCCAGGAAGAAGCCGGCGAGCTGAACCAGACCTCCGGCGACCAGCAAGCTACCCGCGAGCAACCCGGCGCTGCGTCGCAGCAGCATCCCGCCGGCCACGACCGTCAGTGCGGCCCCGACGTAGATACCCAGGTGAATGGACAGCAATCGAACCGGGGTCTCCGGAACCAGCGAGACGTTCTTGGCGTGCCACCAGATGTCGAACGACTGCCCGCCGAGATAGGTCACCACCGCGACGTAAGCCGCTGCCCGGTCGCTGTTTTGGCGCGTTTCCATGTCCGCCGTCCTCTCGGTCGCGAAATCAGCCGTGCAGCCCACTGTGCCAGCCCGTCGGGCAGTGGTCCGGCCTCCCCCGGGCGAGCAACTCGGGGTGCTCGAATGTGCACCTTGCTGCACCTGGCGACCCGCACCCGATGAGCACTCCGCCCAGGGCTTACCGGTTTTCGGCGGCAACATCAGAATGCTCGGCATGTCCGGCATTGAACCCCTGACCGGAATAGGCGGAATCATGTTGACGCACGCGGTGGGACACCGGCCAGGGCCGATTCCCCTGGGCTACGCCCTGGCCGCCGGGGCGGTGGTGCTCTGGGCCTCCTTCGACACGCTGCGGCTGCGCTGGCGCCGGGCCCGGCTGGACCCGGCCGTCGGCCGCCCGGTGCCGCAGCGGATGCAGGCCCTACTCGACGGCGCGATCGTGCGGTGGGTGATCCGGACCATCGGCCTGCTCGCCACCGCCGCGGTCGTCGTGTTGGCTCGGAACGAACCGGCCGACCCGGAGAATCCGGCGATCGCCCTGGTCTACGTGGTGTTCTGGGTCGGGCTGCCGGTGAGCGCGCTGCTGCTCGGGCCGGTCTGGCGAACGCTCAATCCGCTGCGCACCGCGCATCTGATCCTGAACCGGCTCGTCGCCCGGGATCCCCGGCACGGCCTGCTCGCGTTGCCGGAGCGGTATGGCTACTGGCCCGCCGCCGTCGGCCTGTTCGCCTTCGCCTGGCTGGAACTGGTGTCCCCGGACCGGCTGAACCCTCGCTGGATGCTCGCCTGGTGGGTCGGGTACGCCGTCCTCATGCTGCTCGGTGCACTGCTTTTTGGTTCCCCTTGGTTCGATCGCGGCGACCCGTTCGAGGCCTACTCGGCGCTGGTCGCGCTGCTAGCACCCTGGGGCCGGCGCGCCACCGACCGCCGAATCGTGCTGCGGAACCCGCTGCACGGGCTCGCCGGGCTGGTACCCGCTCCCGGGCTTCGAGCACTGGTCGCCGTCCTCCTTGCGGCCACCGGGTTCGACGCGCTGTCCGGCACCTCCTGGTGGCACGCCCTGAAAGCGGAGTCAGCGCTGCCGGTGCTCCTCGGCACCGCCGGGCTACTGGCCGTCGTTCTGCTGGCGCTCGGTAGCTTTTGGCTGGCCGGGTGGCTCACCGGCCAGCTGGCTGACCGGCCCGGGCGGCAGATCTCCCAGCAGATCGCGCATTCGCTGGTGCCGATCGCCGTCGGGTACGTTCTGGCGCACTACCTCACGCTGCTGATCACGGCCGGCCCAGAAGCGATCCAGCACGCCGTCACCGCCCTGAACCCGCTGTCGGGCGAGTTCGGCCAGGCCGCGACCGATGCGGCGTCCAACCACGCCGGTCACCACAACCAGGTCGGCCACACCATGGTGATGCCGGCGGAACCGACCGGGGTCGCCGACCCGGCACCGGGGTCGACGCCGGCCGGGTGGCCGGGGCCGATCGCCGCCTCGGTGATCGAGGTCTCTGCCGTCCTTGGCGGTCATCTCGTCGGGATCATCGCCGCCCACGATCGCCTGCTCCACCTGCTGCCGGGCGGACGGCGCGGCGTGATCGCCCAGGTGCCCCTGCTGATCTGCATGATCGGTTACACCTTCGCGGCGCTGGTGCTGCTCTCGGCACGTTGAGCGGCGGCGGCCAACCCGCCCAGCCGAGCGCCGATGCCGTCCGCGAGGCCCTGCACGGTGGCCTCCTGGAACCGGTGGCTGCTGTACGACACCGAGATCGTGAGCTGACCGGCAATCACGTACGCCACGACGTCCAGCAGACGCGGTCGGCGTCCGTCCGTGGTGCGCTGCCGACCGAACGTCATCCGTGGCACGCTGAGCAGGTCGCTGCGCAGGAACACCTCGTCCACCCGACCCAGGTAGTTCACCCCGATCTCGGCACCGGGCCGGCCCGCCAACTCGGCGGCCGCCTCCGGATCGCCGGTCAGGTATCGCAACAGCCCGTATCCCGCCCCCAGGTTGGGCTCCTCCCGTAACCGGGCGGCGACCTCGGACAGGACGTCGACGCAGTCGGAGCGCGGATCCCAGTCCACCAGGACCGGGGTGATCGTGGAGAACCTGCCGACCGTCCGGCCCACCCCGGAACCGGGCACCGGAACATCGCGTCCGTGTCGCTCCAGGTCCACCAGCAGCCGTCGCGGGCGAGGCGCGGAATCGGCCAGCGGCACGGAGAGCAGGACGGCGCTACAGAGCAACTCCGCGACATCGACTCCCAGCAGCGCGGGCACCTCGGCGATCAGTGCCTGGGTGACGTCGTGGTCGATCCGGACCGTCAGCGTCTGCAGCGAGGCCAGATCGTTGGGGCCGCTGTCGTGGTCCTGCCGGATCCGGTCGACCGTCGCGCGGGCCGGATCGGTCCAGATCCCGAGTTGCCCGCGGACCTCGTCGCTCCCGGCATATTCGGCCAGCCGGCGGGTCCAGCTACGGAAGGAGGCCGTTCGACCGGGCAGGGTGGGGCGCTCGCCGGCCTCGAGCACGGAATAGGTGGTCAGCAAATCCTCCAGCAGGACCCGGCCGGAATAGTGGTCCACCGCCAGCCAGTGCGCGAGAAAGAGCAGGCAGTGCGGTCGTTCACCCAGATCGAAGTAGGCCACTCGCAACAGCGGGCCCTGGCCGAGGTCAAGGCTGCCCTGCAGTTGATCGCAGACCGCAGTCACCGCATCGCGTTGCGCCCGACCGGTCAGATCCGAAAGATCGTGCACCGAGAACGGCAAGTCCGTCGCGGGGTCGAAGGGGGCGACTTCCGCCTGCCACTTCCCGGCCACGGTGCTGAACCTGAGCCGCAAGGCATCGTGATGCTCCACGATACTCCGTACCGATGCAACGAAATGATCTGTCTTCAATGGTCTTTGGAGAGTCAGCAGGAACGAGGCATCGTTCCAACGGTCTCGACCGGGAATATCCTGTTCCAGGAACCAGATTTGGGACGGCGTGAGCCCGCACGGCCCGACCGGTTCGTCGGCGTCGGTCCAGGCAGATCCGATGCCGGCCAGTCCGGCTTGCTCGGCGATGGTTGGGTGTTGCAGGACGTGGCGAAGCTCGAGATGGATGCCGTGCGTGTCGGCAGCGGCGGTGGCTCGCAACGCCAGCAGCGAATCGGCGCCCAGATCAAAGAGATTGGCATGCACTCCGGGTGTGCTGCCGAGCAGAGCGGCCCAGATCTCGGTCAGGGCATGCTCGGTCGGCGTCCTCGGCGGCGTGCTGTCGGCCAGCGTCGCCGAATGCTGCGCCGGATCAGGCAGATTCCTCCGATCGAGTTTGCCGTTCGCCGTCAACGGCAGGGCATCGAGCGTGATGATGGTCTGCGGGGTCATATACTCCGGCAACCGTGACCGGGTCCAGGCTCGTACCTCCTCGACCGACAACTCGCCGGACTCGCCCGCACCGTCCTGGGCGATATAGGCGACCAGTCGGCGGGAACCACGTGGATCACCATGCGCCACCACCACCGCCGCACCAATCCGCGGATGCGCACTCAACGCCGCCTCAATCTCCCCCAACTCAATCCGATACCCCCCAATCTTCACCTGACAATCCTCCCGACCCAAAAACTCAATCACCCCACCC
>DATINJ010000011.1:0-59570 GCA_035474375.1 Kineosporiaceae bacterium
AGTCCGTCCCGCACAACGTCACCTCGGAGATGGGGCTGGCGCTGCTGGACGTCGCCGACGTGATCCGCCCGCATCCCGAGGTGGTGGCCTACCTTGAGCAGGTCGAGGACGACGGCTACGGACATCCCCACCCCGACACCCTCATCGCCATGATCCACCTCTGCCTCGGCGGCATCACCCCCAAACTCCCCATACAAACGTGAGGAGAGGGAATAGAGTGTATTGCCTTCCTTGTCAGCCACCGGGTCGCCTTGTTGAGCCAGATCCTCCAGTGAGAGAACCTCACCACCCATCGTTATGGTTCCGTTACCTGTCGTGGCGCCGAGAGGAACAATGACCGGGGTTCAGGATGTCCAGCATTACCATCGGTTCAGGCGGGATAGCGCTGGGTGCGGTCTCTTCGCGTTGAGCTGGTGGACGGCAGTTATTCTGGGGCTATCAATATCTGTCATCTTTGTGCTGCCATATTTTCAACGAAGGCTCACTGCCCCTCGGTAGCTTGGGCATAGAGATCTGCTTCCCCTGTGGTGCTCGTATTCTCGATAGCAACGGCAGCTCTCCAGAATGCCCTCGGTGGAGATGCGACCCGGTGTGGCGAGACTTTGATGATCAAGCCTCGAGCCAGTGGTGGGTGGCCGCCAACGCGATGACCTTGCTGCGCGCGTGGAGGATCTGATCGCCGGTCAGCGCGGGCAGAACGCCGAGCAACGCTTCGGTCAACTCGTGCCGTAAATCCTCCACTGGCAACGGAACACCCGAACCGATATCTGATCTATCCGTTCTGGCAGGCAGTTTCGATGCCGTCCCGATGGGGATCGGTGCAGCAGTACTGATCGACTCGACTGCCAGGGCGGTCATCGGCTCGGCGATCCGTACGTGTGACGCCTTCGGCCCGCGCTCGCCGTCCTCGATCTCGAAGACGACATGCAAGCCTGGCCGATATTGGTCCTTGCCATCCAGCAGATCGTTGGCGTGAACGAAGACATCCGCGCTGCCGTTGTCGGGGGAGATGAACCCGTACCCGCGGACCTCGTCGAAGCGAATCACTCTTCCGGTAGCCACATCACAACACCCAGTCTCAGCCCATTCAGCGCATCCAGGTAGGACCGCGGGCGGGCCCCCACGGCTGGCAGATTACCCCGATCCGGTCACCCCGTCACCCTGTTCGCCGAGGGCGGCGAGCGCCCGGCCGCCCTGATCAGATCATCCCGTGGCAGATTGTCGGTGGGTCGTTCTAGCCTGACTCCGATGGCAAGAACTCGTCCGACCAGTAGAGGGAGTTTGTCATGACCACGCTTTCTGATCGCCCCAACTCCGCCTTGATGGTGATCGACGTCCAGAAGGGCGTCGTGGCCGAGGCGCACGAGCTCGATGCCGTCGTCGCCAACATCAACACGTTGGTGGCCAAGGCCCGCGAGGAGGGGGTTCCGGTCGTCTGGGTCCAGCATTCCGACGAGGGGCTGGTGCAGGGCAGCGACGATTGGGAGTATGTCCCGGAGTTGGTTCGCAAGAATTCGGAACCCTTGATACCCAAGACCTTCGGCGACTCGTTCGAGGCGACCGATCTGGAGCAGGTGCTGGCCAAGGGTGGGGTTGGGCATCTGGTCGTGACCGGCGCGGAGACGGATGCCTGTATCCGATCCACGATCCATGGTGCCTTTACCCGGGGGTACGACGTGACCCTCGTTGGTGACGCCCACACGACGGGGGACAAGAGCGCCTGGGGTGCTCCGCCGCCGGACCAGGTCATCGCGCACACGAACCTCTATTGGGGGTTCCAGGCTGCTCCTGGTCGCACTGCTGGGGTCACGCAGACGAAAGACGTGACCTTCACCGGCTGAACAGGTGCCGGCCATGAGTCTCGAGAGCTTCCTCCCGCACCGGCGCGACGCCCTGCTCTGGCGGTACGCGCCGGAACTCGACTACGACGGGGTGAACGACGTGATCCGGCAGCGGGCGAACGTGCCCTGCGAACGCCGGTGGCCGGCCCCGGTCACCGGCGGCCAGCAGGCCGCCGTGCTGGGTGACGATGGCCGCTATCACCTGCTCGTCAACGGGTTTCCGACCTGCGGTGGCAAGGCACGAGCAGCGGATCCGGTGGACGTCGTCCGGCATAGGCAATGGTGCTACTGGTGGACCGACGGGGTGCGGTACCGGATTCAGGCACCGGCGGACGCGCGGGGCCCTGATCACGACATCATCCGCGGCGCGGCCGCCGAACGGGTGGCGAGTTGGCTGGTCAGGCTGACCGACACGGTCGAGGTGCCGGGGTTGGTCCCGGCCCGGCGCCGCTGCCTCGACGACCTGACCTGGCGATCGCCCTGGCCGGGCTATCAGGGTGGCGATGACCCCCTCGGGCGGTTGCGGGCTCGCCTGGTTCGGCTGTTCGGGCCGTTGTGCAGCACCTGCGGTGAGCAATGGGGAACCCACGTCGATCATGATCACTTCACCGGCCGGGTCCGCGGCCTGCTGTGTGCTGGGTGCAACACCCACGTCGACGGGTGCCCGCATGCGTCCGGATGTTCGTTCGGCGACTACCTCAACCAACCGCCGGCCGCTCGGCTGAACCTGCGCTACCCGAGGTCGCCGCCATCCGACCGAGATCCCGAGAGTCGGTTGGCTCAGAAGATCGCGGCGTTCGGCTTCGACCCGCTGTACCGGGGGATCAAAGAGGAGCAGCGCAACGCACCGCATCTACCCGCGCCGGAGCATTCAGGGGTGGATCTGTCCGATTGGGCCGACGTCTCGTTGTTTGACGATTGACAGCTGCGGCAACGGCGCGGATCGGTTGAGGGTGCGCGGAGGTGCGTGCAGCGGACCGTGGCGGTGAGCCTGGCCAGCGATCGCGGCATCTGCTTCAGGCCGGAGCGTTCAAGGGGTGAACCTGTTCGATGGGGCCCGGGTCGGCCCGGGTCGCCGCGGGCGGTGGGGGGAGATGCGGGCGGTGGGGGGAGATGCGGGTCAGCGGCGTAGGTGGCGCAGAGCGCGGGTCGCGGCGTGGGCACCGCACATGCCGTGTGCGCCGGGGCCCGGCGGGGTCGCCGCCGAGCAGATGAAGTGACCAGGCAATCCGGTGTCGTACGGGTTGAGCGTCGGTCGGGGCCCGAAAAGCAGCTGGGGGATGTTCTTCGCCCCGGTCATGATGTTGCCGCCGACATAGTTCGCGTTGTACTCGGCGAAACCCTCAGTGGTTCGGACGGTTTGGCCGACGATTCGATCCCGGAAGCCGGGCGCGAACCGCTCGATCTGAGCGATGATCCGACCCGTGGCGTCCCCGTCGTAGCCGTTCGGGACGTGCGCGTAGGTCCACACCGGGTGCACGTTTGCGACCGAGCGTTGGGGGTCGGCCAGGTACTGCTGACCGACCAGCACGAAGGGGCGCTCCGGCAGGCGGCCGGCGTGGATCTCCCGCTCGGTCGCGGCGACTTCGGCGAGGGGGCCACCGAGGTGCACGGTACCGGCGCGCCGTGCCGGTTCCGCCGTCCAGGGCACTCCACCCTCGACCGCGAAGTCGACCTTGAACGCGCCGGGCCCGTAGCGAAAGCGGCGGTAGGCCCGAACCACTCGCGGCGGTAGCCGGTCGCCGAGGAGGTCCGCCACGGCGGTGGGCGTCAGGTCGTAGAGGGTGACGTCCGCGGGCGGAAGCTCGGCCGCCGACCGGACCCGGACGTTCGTCTCGATCTTCCCGCCGAGGTCGAGCAGCGCCTCGGCCAGCGCGTCGGTGATCCGGCGGGATCCGCCCTCGGCCACCGCCCAACCATGGCGGTGCCCGGCGGTGAGGATGCCGAGCCCGATACTGGAGCTCAGCGGGTGGTGCAGGGGCTGGAAGGCGTGCGCCGCGACCCCGGCGAACAGCGCCCGGGCCTCCTCGCCGGAGAAGATCCTCGCCAGCATCGACGCCGGGACGAGCGCCGGGGCGCCGAAACGGGCGAGGTGGATCGGATGCCGCGGGATCCGCAACAGTGGCCCGAGAATGTCCTCGCTGAGCGCGTCGTAGGCACCCACCGGACCGGCGAAGAGCTGTTGCCAGCGGCGTCCGTCGGCGCCGAGACCCGCAGCGGTCGCGGCGACCGAGCGATGCAGGACCCCGGCGCCACCGCCGTCGAGCGGGTGCACACAGTCGATCTCGGGCAACCGCCAGCGCAGGCCGTACCGGGCCAGGTCGAGGCTCTGCAAGAAGCTCGACCCGACGGCCATCGGGTGAATCGCCGAGCAGTGATCATGGAGCAGTCCGGGCAGGATCGCCGGACCCGAACGGGTCCCGCCACCGATCTGCCCAGCAGCTTCCAGCACGGTGACGTCGACCCCGGCCCGGGCCAGTGCGACGGCGGCGGCGAGCCCGTTGGGCCCGGCGCCGACCACGACAGCGGTGCTCATTCTCGTCCTGCCCGGCGTCCGGCGCGCCCTCGATGGCGGATCACGCCGATGATCCCACTGCCAGACCCGGATCGACGTCCCCAATGCCGGCGAGTTGCGGCGACTGCCAGGTGACGTTCAGCGGGATCGGGCCGTCGGGCAACCACGGCTGCGCGTTGACCGCGTCCGAGACCTTCCAGGTGCCGCGCTCGATCACGCCGAGGGCAGCGTCGATCACCCGGTAGTGCTGCACCCTGGAGTGGATGGCCTGGGACTCCACCCAGACCACGACGAGCTCCCCGGGGGCGAACCCCACTCGACTCTGGACGGCGTTGATCAGATCCTCGTTGTGCAGGTGACCGTCGCCGAAGTTGAACCCGATCAACGAGTTACAGGTGAATTCGGCCTCGCGCACGGTGCGCCGATCGAGATCGGGCAGGTTCTTGGCGAGCACGGAGAACAGCCCGCGTCCCTGACTGTGCATGGACCGCCAGGCGATCGTCTGCTGCATGGTGATCTCGGCGATCGCCAGCGGATAGCCCATCGCCTGCAGCTGGTCTACCTGGTTCATCGTCGGACGGTGCGCCATGGTGTTCAGCTTCGCTTCCGCACCCGGGGCGAAGGTCCAGAGCGCCGAGGCCCAGTTGCCGGCGTACTGGCGCATCGAGGGCAGGAAGGAGACCAGGTCCGGGCGGAGGTTGCCGAGGATCGGGAAGAACAGCAGGGCGACGACGATGCCCACGGTCAAACCCGGCGATGACATGTCGCTCACGCCGTATCCGGCCGAAGCCCGATGCCCGAGAAACAGGAAGACCGTCAGGTAGCAGAACAGCAGGTTCCACTCCAGCGGAACCGCGAGCGGGAACATCGAGGTGATGAACAGATGGAAGATCACCATCAGGACCACCCCGGCCAGGGTCAGCCGGTAGTTGTGGGAGAAGAGCAGGACCAGCGGAGTGATGATCTCTACCACCGTGCCGCCGACGTGAGCCAGCACCGTCGCCAGAGCCGATGGCCGCAGGTCGCGCGGGAAGTCCCGGTAATGCGCCCGCTTCAGCCATTTCGCCGGCACCAGCGGGCCGTTGGACACCATCGGCGGGATGACGTTCGTGAAGTGCAGCCCGAACTTCGACACCCCGGCACCCATCCACACCACGCAGATCAACAGCTTGGCTGCAATGATCATGTCCACGAACGGGAGGGCGGCGAAGAAGACCAACGCCGGCAGGTATTGCTCGCCCCGAGCGGCAAGGAAGATCGTCTTGTCGCGAAGTCCGTTGAGCACGTAGAGCGCGATCGCAGCGATCAGTAGCACCGGATCGACCAGACCGGTGGTGTTCTCCGGCACCATCCGGGACAAGGACTCGGACGAACCGCCGGGCAGGACCACCGCGACCAGCAGCGTCGCCAGGAACCCGAGATAGAGGACGACGTCGGCAACGGTCCGCCGGTCGCCCGCCGTGAACGGGACCCGCCGCCAGGGACGTAGCCGGATGGTGCCCGGGCGGGCCCAGAACAGGATCCCGCCGGTCATCGGTTTGAACTTGCCGGCGATCGGGCCCCACGACCCGGCCACGCCGAGAGCCTCCAGGAAGACGGTCCAGAGGACGAGCTTCTGGTAGACGACCGGTTCGTTCCACCAGCCGCTGACGTCCCAGAACGGGCCCGCTCCCGACGTCCAGGTGACCAGAGCGCTGCCGACGAGAAGATAGAGAAAGACCACCTTGACGACGTAGGTGGTCGGGATCAGTTTCGGCGATCCGAAGCCGTACTCGACCCAGTGCAGGGCAAGTGCTTTGGTGCGCTCGAAGAGTGGCTTTTCCAGAAAGGTATCGAGATCGACTGGCGGAAAATCGCCCGCGGTGAACCCCATTGTTCATTCTCCTTCAGCTGGCTGATCAGATTTTTGGACGCGAAAGATCGCCCGCGCCATCAAGAAATGGAGCGGTGGTGGTGCGGTGATTAGCGGAGAGAATTCACCGTTCGACGCAGTGCCGGTTTGTCGATCTTCCCGACCGGGTTCTTCGGCAGCGTGTCCACGATGGTGATTCGGGTGGGCAGCTTGACCCGGGCCAGCTGCTTGCGACAATGCTCGAGTAGTTCCCCGGCGGTGACTTGAGCGCCCGGATACAGCGCGAGATAGGCGACGGGTTCCTCACCGAGCACCGGGTGTGACGCTCCCACGACCGCGGCCTCGACCACCGCCGGATGGCTGTGCAGGGCGTTCTCGATCTCCTTGGGATAGAGATTCTCGCCGCCTCGGATGATCAGATCCTTGATCCGGTCGACCAGGATCAGGTAGCCGTCGGCGTCGAAGCGGCCCACATCGCCGGTGTGCAGCCAGCCGTCGATGATCGTCCGGGCGGTTTCCTCCGGCCGGTTGAGATACCCGCGCATCACATTCGGGCCCTTGATCACGACTTCGCCTGGCCCGTCCGTGACGATCCGGCCCTCCTGATCCATCAGTGCCACCTGCTGGCCCGGGAGTCCGATTCCGACCGTGCCCGGCTTGCGCGGCCCGGCCGGCGGGTTGAGAGTCGAGGCGCAGGTCCCCTCCGACAAGCCGTAACCCTCGAAAATAGGTACCCGGTAACGCTCTTCGAAGCGAGCGATGAGCTCGGCGGGCATCGGTGCGGCGCCGCAGATCACTCGGCGCAGCGATCCGGTGTCCGGCACGACCTCGGGCGGCAACGCGGTGAGCATCGCGTAAATCGCTGGTACGGCGGAGAAATAGGTCGGACGTACGCGCTCGACGATCTCGAAGAACGACTCGGGTCGAAACCGTCCGGCAATCGTCGCCCGGCCACCGGCGAGCAGCGGAGACAGCACGCTGACGATGATCCCGTTGACGTGGAACAGCGGCAGAACGACCAGGCTGTGATCGGTGCGATCGAGTTCGAGGCCATCGATGATCATGTTGCACATCGCCCGGATGTTGGCGTGGTCGAGCATCACGCCCTTGGGCCGGCCGGTCGTGCCACTGGTGTAGATCAGCAATGCGAGTGCGTCGTCGTCCGGTGCGGTCACGGGCACGTTCGCCGACAGTTCGGGCTCGAGATCCGACGTTCCCGGTCCGAGATCCGGTCCGGGCCCGAGATCCGGTACTGCCGGCCCGAGGTCTGCCACATCGATCGTGACCAGGTCGGATCGGGAGCGTTCCCCCACCACCACGCTCGCTCCGGCGTCGGCGATCTGGAACTGGGCCTCGGACGGCGTCAGTGTCGGGTTGACCGGAGTGACCGCGGCGCCCAGCCGCCAGGCGGCGAACAACACGACGATCAGTTCGAGCCGATTCGGCAGCATGACCGCGACCACATCGCCCGCCCGCAGCCCGTGCTCGCTCAGCCTGGTGGCCGCGGCACGAACAGCACCGAGGAACGCCGCGTTGTCGAGCGACGCCGCATCGTCGGCGAGGCAGGGGCCGGAGTGACTTGTCCGAGCTCGATCGTCCGGAAGCAGCGCAATGTGCATCGAACCGTCCCTCCGCATCGTCGCAGAACCGCCTGGAATCGAAATTACGACGGGTTGGTGATCTGGACCATGGGCCTCAACCACGAAGTGAACGCCGCCGGTTGTGACTTGGGCACAAGGGGGCGATGCCGGCAGTGTCGACGCTGTCGGCCAGTACATTGGTCGGATGTCCGCCGATGTCGACGCCCTCGTCGCCGAGGTCGCGCGTGCCATCGACGCGGACCTGCCCGCCTTGACGTCGCAGCTGACCGACTGGTTCGTTGAGGTGATCCCGGAGTTCCGGCACGACGAAACCGTGCGCCGACTGATGATCGCCAGCACGTCGTCGAACCTGGTCGCGATGGTCGACATGCTCACCCACGGGATTCCGATCGACCAGATCACCGTGCCGCCGGCGGCTGCCGAGTACGCTCGTCGCTTTGCCCAGCACGACCTTTCCCTCGAGGCTCTGCTGCGGGCCTATCGCCTCGGCGAGCATCGGTTCGTGCAGTGGGCCCTCGACGCGCTCGGACACCTCGGCCACACCGACACTGCCCAGGTGCTGGCGACGATCTCCGCGTTGACGGAACGCGCGAACAGCTACATCGATCAGGTCATCGAAGGTCTGATCGACATCTACCAGGCCGAGCGGCGCCGCTGGGACGGTCGCACCGGAGCGGCCCGCGCCGCGCAACTGCGGATCGTCCTGGAAAACGACCACCTCACCGAGGAAGCCGCGGAAGAACTGCTCGACGTCCCGCTGGCCGGCTGGCATCTGGCCGCAACGGCCTGGGTCCCAGCCGAAACCACTGACGCGGCACAGAGTTTGCAAACCGCGGCCCGGGTGCTTCAGGAGAGCACCGGCCGGATTCCGCTGACCATGCTCGCCGATGACCGCACGCTCTGGGCCTGGGTCAGCTCGCCGTTGATGCCATCCGTCGATCATGACCGGCTGCGCAAGCTGCTCGCGGTGAACCCGGGGCTGCGAATCGCGATCGGTGCTCCGGGAACCGGGCTTTCCGGATTCCGAGGGTCACTGCGGGAGGCTCAGCGGGCCCGAGCCGTCGCGGAGACAACTCAGGATCAGAGCCGTCAATGCGTCCAATTCGACGAGGTCGCGGTTGCTGCCCTGCTCACCGAGCACTCGGAGGATCTGCGTCGCTGGGTGGCTAGGGTGCTGCCGGGGCTCACCTCCGAGGATCCGGCGACCCGACAGTTGCGCGACACCGTGCGAGTGTTCCTGGAGCTGAACGGCAGCTACACGCAGGCGGCCGCCCGTCTGCACCTGCACAAGAACACCGTGCATTACCGGGTGCGCAAGGCGGAGGAGATCAGAGGCAAGACCGTTCTCGATGGCCGCCTGGAACTCGAGGTGGCCCTCCAGGTGATGGACCTGCTGGCCGGCCGCATCCGGTGACCGCATCCGACCGGGTTACTGCGGCTGAGCCGCTGGTTCGCTCAGGAAGTCGATTGCCGCCGTGACGATGGCCTCCAGCGACTGGGCGCTGTCCACGAGGGTGCCCGGCTCGTCCGGTTCCAGCGGTTCCAGCGTTGAAAGCTGGCTTGCCAGTAGAGATGTTGGCATGTAGTGGCCGCTGCGCTGGGCCATCCGGGAGGCGATCAGCTCAGGTTCGGCGGTGAGGCAGAGGAACCGGACCCGCGAGTGCCCGGTCCGCAGTCGGTCGCGATAGCTGCGGCGCAACGCCGAGCAGGTCACGATGCCCCCGGTACCCGCGCGCTCGCGTTCACCGATCCAGGTCGCGACGGACGCCAACCATGGCCAGCGGTCCGCGTCGGTGAGCGGCCGGCCGGCTCGCATCGCGGCGACGTTGACGGCCGGGTGAAAGTCATCGCCTTCGGCGAAGGGCCAGCCCAGCCGCGCGGCCAGGACGGCGGCGACCGTGGATTTGCCGGTTCCGGAGACCCCCATCACCACGACCACCGAGCGCTGCACCGGAGCGTCGTCCGCGCCGATCATTGGCCCGGTTCCGGCGCTCGGGTGCCGGTGCCCGGTTCGGAGAGCAACTCGGTGATCTGCAGGATGCCGCTGTGATCGTTCTCGCCGCGCCCGGTCCAGCGCATCGCTCCGAACAACTGGTCGACGACCGCGGTCACCGGCAGCGCGACCGCTCCCTCCCGGGCGGCTTCGAGGGCGAAGCCGAGATCCTTGTGCTGGAAGCTGGCGGAGCCACCCGGCACGAACGAATGGCTTGACAGGAGTTCGCGTTTCACCTCGAGCACCCGGCTGCCGGCCAGCCCTCCGGCCAGGATGTCGAGCAACTGGTCCACGTCCAACCCACCCCGGGTGCCGAGCGTGATGGCCTCGCCGAGCGCGGTGAGCGTGGTGGCCACGACGATCTGGTTGCACGCCTTGGCGAGCTGGCCGGCGCCGAGCGGGCCGAGATGCCGCAGCACCGAGCCCATGGCCTGGAGCGGCCCGGTCACCGCAGCGACATCGGCGTCGGCGCCACCGATCATGATCGAAAGCAGCGCCTCGCGCGCTCCGACGTCCCCACCACTGACCGGCGCGTCGACCACCCGGAACCCGGAGACCGCGACCTCGGTAGCCCACTGCCGGACTCCGACCGGCGACACGGTACCGAGCACGACGATGACGGCTCCGGCTGCTGCGGTGGACAGCGCACCCTGTGGCCCGGCACAGACCTGCCGGACTTCGGCGAGGTCGGGCAGCATCGTGAAGATCACCGAAGCCCCGGCGGCGGCAGCGGCCGGGGTTGCGAGCAGGGTGTAGTCCGTGCCGGCCGGTTCGGCCCCGCTGCGGTCGCTGCGGTTCCAGGCCCGGACGGCGAAGCCGGCCCGGGCGAGGTTCTGCGACATCGGCAGACCCATCCGGCCGAGCCCGAGGAACGCGATCGGGCCTACCTGTGTCGTCATGTCGTCTCCGGGTTGAGCCGCGCCGCGAAGGCCGGGTGGGATGTGACGTCGGGGTTGGCCAGGTGGCTCGGTACTCGATGATCGCGCACGTCCAGGATCGCCCGGATCGCGCTGCTTCCGTTCCCCAGGGCCAGTTCGTCCGTCCAGGCCAGCGAATGCGGGCTGAGGACGACGTTCTCCAAGGCGAGCAATGGGTGGTCGGTCGGGAGCGGTTCGAGTTCGAACACGTCCAGGCCGGCGCCCCGGATCCGACCCTCGGCCAGCGCTTCCACCAGGGCGCCGGTATCCACGATCGGGCCCCTGGCGATGTTGATCAGGACGGCGTCGGGTCGCATTCGGGCGATCATGGCGGCGTCGACCAAGTGGTAGGTCTGCGGCGTCAAGCCAGCGGTGATCACGATGATGTCGGCCTCGCTCATCAGCGTTTCCAGGTCGACCAGGCGGACGCCGCGCTCGGCAGCCTCCTCGACGCTCCGGAACGGATCGCTGGCCAGGTTCTCGGTGCCGAACGGCTGCAGCAGGGTGAAGAGCTCGAAAGCGATATTGCCGAGGCCCAGCACGCCGACCCGCCGACCGCTCAGGCCGCGGCCCAGATGCGACATCCGGTCCTGCCAGCGGCCTTCACGTACCAACCGGTCCTTGGTCAGCACCTGGTGATCGAGCGCGAGAATCAGGGTCAGCGCGGCGGTCGCCACGGCCCGCCGGGCGCCGTCCGGGGTGATCGAGACGCCGACCCCGGCGGCGGTGCAGGCCGGCAGGTCGACGGCGTCCAGGCCGACGCCGAAACGGGCCAGCAGAGCCGGGCGGTCCGGTCCGGCCACCGTCGCGGCAGAGATCGACGGCGCCGCGAAGATGATCGCGTCGTAGCCGGCCACGTGAGCGGCGGTGAGTTCGCCGTCGTCCGGCGGCAGGAAATCCCAGTCGACCCCGGCCGCCGTCAGGTGGTCCAGACCGATATCGCCCCAGGAGATCGAGCCATCGGCGGCTCGTAGATCGGCCGAGAGCCCGACCCGCCAGCCGGGCATCAGAGCACCGCAAGCGGGTTGACCGGTGACCCGGTGCCGCGCGGAACCACCAGCGGGGCGATGACCAGGAGGAATTCGTAACGTCCGTGACGAGCGCAGGCCCGGGACAGCTCCTCCAGATCGAGGTTGTCCAGCAGCGGGATTCCCAGCGCGGTCAGCGCCAGGGCATGAATGGGCGAGTGCACGCCGGTGACCGGGGACGGGCGGGCATCGCTGTCGCCGTCCCCACCCAGGACGCCGATCTGCCGACCGGCCAGTAGCGGCATCGCGTCGACGTGGAAGCCGGCGCTCGCGTTGTCGGAGTTCCACGGGCCGAGCGCGGTCCGTCGAGCGCCGTGCCCGGAGCGCAACAACACGGCGTCACCGGGCTGGATCGTGAAGCCCAGGCGTTCCTGGGCCAGTTCGATGTCCTCGGCGTGTACCGCGGTGCCGGGTTCGAGCCAGTCGACTCCGCGGATCGCCGGCATGTCGATCAGCACGCCGCGAGTGACCACGCCGGCGCTCATCGTCGTCACGGCGGCCCACCCGGACCCCTGCGAACTGAACGCCTCGACGCTGGACACGCCACCGAACAGTTCGGCCCGGTAGCCGATGTGACAGACGGCGTCCAGATGGGTGACGGCCTTGCCGTGGTAGTCCAGCCCGATGAAGTCCTTGTGCGCGCTGGGTTCGGGCGCCTCGTAGTCCCCGAGGTCGACCATGTGATGCAGTGCCGGTTTGCCGTTGTCCACCGCGGGTCGGCTGTTGATCGGTAACGCGAGGCTGATCGTCTCGCCGGCTTGGGGGAGGGACAGTGCGTGCTGGACGGTGGCACTGGTGATGTTCGCGAGTGCTCCGCGCTCGTCCACCGGCTGCCCCGGGGTCCAGGTGCGCAGCCGATCGAAGAGCTCGCTGAACTCGGCTTCGCTCAGCAACGGGCCGTCGGCCGAGAGCTGCGTGGTGGCGATCGGGGATGATTCGGTCATGGGTAATCTCCTGCTCGTACCCGCGGTTCGTCAGGGGCGCCCAACTAGGCTCAAGGCCGCCCTAGGGCGACGAGCCAACTTGCTAGGCTGGTCGGAACGTAGCATTATTTTGGACGCTATCCAATATGCTGGACGGCGTGCCTCAGTCAGTAGGCCCGGAATGGAGTCCGAAAGATGTCAAGTGCAGCGACTGGTGACGCCAACCTGGTCCCTGCCGTGACCCGCTCCGCCGCGATCCTGTCGGCCCTGGCGGCAGCCGGGCGCACGCCACTGTCGGTCAGCGAGCTGGCCCGGCAGTTGGGTCTGCCGAAGTCTTCCACCGCGAATCTCTGCCTGGCGCTGGAATCCGAGCGCCTCGTGACCCGTCAGGCCGGCGGATATCTGCTCGGCCGTCGGCTGGTCGAACTCGGCGGCGCCTACCTGGCGAGCATCGACCAGATCCAGGAGTTCTACTCGGCCTGCCGGGAGCAGCCCAACATCAGTAAGCAAACCGCCCGGGTGGCGGTCCTGGACGGTCTGGACGTGCTCTACCTGGCCCGGTACGACGGGGTGCAGCCGATCCGGCTGACGGCCAACATCGGTGACCGGTTTCCGGCGCACTGCACCGCGACCGGTAAGGCACTGATGGCCCAAATGGAGCCGCTTGCACTGGATGAGCGGCTTCGGGGCCGGCAGCGGCTGGTCGCGCTGACCGAGCGCTCGATCACCGACCCCCGGCTGCTGCGAGCCGAACTGGACCGGGTCCGAGAGCTGGGTTATGCGATGGACGACGAGGAGACCACTCCCGGCGTCACCTGCATCGCGATCGCCGTCCCGGGCTTTCGAACCGACAGTGATCCGTTCGCGATCAGCGTGACCAGCGTGACCAGCCAACTGGACGACGGGTTGCGGGCCGAGCTGTTCACCGAGCTGACCGCCGTGGGGTCGGCCTTGAGCAACCCGCTGTTGAACCGGCCCTAGTCTTCCAGCGCTGCCGGTCGTCGTCGATTTGGGCGATATAGGGTTACTGCCCGCCTCTTTCGCGCCCAAGTGATCGCCAGTTGCGCCCGGTTAGGTGCCCTTCGTCGGCCCAAATCCAGGCACAGCTGGCGATCTTCGCGGTTTGGTGGTCGGGCCTCGCCGGCATTCGGGTGAGCGCGGAAATTTGCCCGGCGCCGGGCTGCCTGTCGGGCCGGAGAATCACCGGTCGGGCGACATCATGACGTGCTCCGAAGTCGGGTCTTTTCGGCTCCTCGGCGGAATCGAAGACAACATTGTTGCAACAGGGGGTTGCCAGCCGGTTGTCATCCATCCATCATGTTGGACGACCCGGTGTGATCTTGGCGCCTGTCACGTTCTCTTCCCAACGATGCGGGAGTACGCATGGACCACCTCGCGGAGCACCCGGTTCCGGATTCGGCGGATCGGCCGCTGATCACGATCCGCGGTGCCTGCAAGCGCTTCGGAGCTACCCACGCGCTCAGTGATGTCGACGTCGACGTACGCGGTTCGTCCGTCCTGGCGTTGCTCGGCCAGAACGGCGCCGGCAAGTCGACTCTGATCAAGATTCTCGCCGGGGTCTTCCCGCTGGACAGCGGTCAGATCACGGTCGGCGAGGATCCGCTCGGCAGCCCGGCTGCGGCTGGTCGAATCTCGTTCATTCACCAGGATCTCGGGCTGGTGCCCGGCCTGTCGGTGGCGGAGAACGTCGCCCTCGGCTCCGGGTACCCGCGCCGGCGCGGCCTGATCGACTGGACCAGCTCCCGCGAACGGGCCGAGCGGGCGCTCGAGCTCGTCGGCAGCAGCCTGGACCCGCGCACCAAGGTCGCCGAACTGTCCCGGACCGAGCGATCCCTGGTCGCCATCGGCCGTGCCCTGGTGGTCGACGCGCAGGTGCTGGTGCTGGACGAGCCGACGGCGAGCCTGCCGGTCGACGAGACCGACCGGTTGTTCACGGTGCTGCGCCGGCTCCGGGACAGCGGAATGGGCCTGATCTACGTTTCGCACCGGTTGGACGAGGTTTTCGAGATCGCCGACCGGGTGACGATCATGCGCGACGGCCGGGTGGTGTCCTCGGGGGCGATCGCCGACATCACGCCGGCCGAGGTGATCCGGCAGATCGTTGGCCGCACCCCGGTGCCGGCGCCACCACCGGCGCCACCGGCGCAGTCCCTCCCGGTGCTGGAGATGAAGGACGTCGTCAGCGAGCGGGTCGGTCCGGTGTCGATCACGCTGCGGGCCGGGGAGATCCTCGGTCTGGTCGGGCTCAGTGGCGCTGGGCACGTCGAGCTGGGGCGTACCCTGATCGGTGCGCTGCGCTGCCATGACGGCTCAATGACGCTGTTCGGCAAGGAATTTCGGCCGCTGAGCGTGCCTGCCGCAGTCCGCCAGGGGATCGGCTTCGTGACCAGCAACCGGGCCGAGGAGGGCCTGGCGATGCCGCTCACGGTGACCGAGAACCTGCTGCCCAACCCGGCCTTGCGAGGCAACAGGCCGTGGCATTTCCGGCGCAATGGCCAGGAGCTGGAGCAAGCCCAAGCCCTGGTGACCGAATTCGGCGTCCGGCCGGCCAATCCCGAACTGATCGTGTCCGCATTGTCCGGCGGCAACCAGCAGAAGGTGATCCTCGGCCGGTGGCTGTCCACCGACGCCAAGGTCCTGGTGTTGGAGGAGCCGACGGCCGGCGTGGATGTCGGTGCCAAGCACGAGATCTACACGCTGCTCGATCAGGCGCTGGCCCGCGGGGTCGCGGTCCTGCTGATATCGACCGACTACGAGGAGGTAGCCCACGTGAGCCATCGCGCTCTGGTTTTCAAGGATGGACTGATTGTCCGGGACATTCCGCGCAGCGAGCTGAGCGTGCAGACGCTGGTCGCCTTCGCGTCGGGAGCAGCGGCATGAGCACCGACTCACCGCGCCGGCGGCTGGCCGGCGGGTCGTTCATCGGCACCTACGGTCTGCTGACCCTGACCGTGCTGATCTTCGTCCTGTTCGCGTTGTTGCTGCCGGAGACCTTTCCGACCGGCGCGAACATCAAGTCGATCCTGACCAACCAGTCGATTCCGGCCATCCTCGCGCTCGGCGCCACGATCCCGATCGTCACCGGCCGCTTCGACCTTTCCATCGGGTACGGCATCGGGCTGGCACACGTCGTGATGATGTGGCTGATCACCCAGCACGCGGTGGCGTGGCAACTGGCGGCCGTGCTGGTGATCGGGGTCGGCGTCATCGTCGGGCTGTTCAACGGGTTGCTCGTGGAGTTCGCCCAAATCGATTCCTTCATCGCCACTCTCGGCACCGGCAGCGTGCTGTACGCGCTCACCGGCTGGATCACCGGTGGCGGCCGAATCGTCCCCGGGATCGAGGGCTTGCCGCCGGCCCTCACCGACCTCACCAACAGCTCGCTGGCCGGGCTGCCGGTCACCTTCTGGTACGTGGTGGCCCTGGTCGTCCTGCTGTGGCTGGCGCTGGAACACCTGCCGCTCGGGCGGTACCTGTACGTCGTCGGCGCGAACCCGCGGGCCGCCGAACTCGTCGGGATCCCGCGGCGCCGGATCGTCATCTACGCCTTCGTCGGTTCCGGGGTGGTCACCGCCTTCGCCGGAGTGCTGCTGGCCGCACAGCAGCAGATCGGCGACCCGAGCGCGGGAAACTCCTATCTGCTCCCGGCTTTCGTCGGAGCGCTGCTCGGGTCGACGACGATCAAGCCGGGCCGGGCGAACGCCGTCGGAACTCTGGTCGCGGTCGCCGTGCTGGCGATCGGGCTGTCCGGGCTGCAGCAGGAAGGTGCCGCGTTCTGGGTCACGCCGCTGTTCAACGGACTCACCCTGCTGGCCGCGGTGGGACTGGCCGGCTTCGCCGCACGTCGTCGCCAGCGCGCCGGTGCCGTGGTCGGGGCCGCCGGGCGGCCGCCGTCCTCAACTGACACCCCAACTCCAGTTCCGGTATCGAACTGATTCATCCGCTTTCAGGCACTTTCGGTCGCTGTCAGGCGACCGCTCACCACCGAAGCTCCAGTGAGGATCCCCCATGAGTACGTTCCGTCCTGCCCGGATATCGGCGATTGCGATCGTCGCTGCCACGTTGTGCGTCACCACGGCTTGCTCCAAAGGCTCGGATGAAACCGCCACGACGGCCACCGCGGCCGCCGGCGCCAGCGGGTGCAGTGACGTCGTCGCCACCGCAACGGCTGCGGTCAAGACCGCTACCGATGTCAGCGCCCCCTGGACCGGCCCGACCACCGGACCGGTCGCCACCAAGGACAAGCTGATCGTGGTCGTCGCCCAGACGATGACCAACCCGGGGGTCGCCGGCGCGGCCAAGGGTGTTCAGGACGCCGGAAAGGCGATCGGCTGGGAGGTCCGGGTGATCGACGGTCAGGGCGATCCGGCCGGGATCACCGCCGCGTTCGGCCAGGCGCTGGCCCTCAAGCCGGCCGGCATCGTGGTCGCCGGATTCGACCCGGGCACCATCTCGGCGCAGATCTCGAAGGCGGATGCCGCCGGGATCGCCGTGATCGGCTGGCACGCCAAGAGCGACCCCGGCCCCAGCACCTCGCCGAAGATGTTCACCAACGTCACCACCAAGGTCTCCGACGTCAGTGAGATCAGCGCACAGTGGATCATCGCGAACTCCAACGGCAACGCCGGGGTCGTCGTGTTCACCGACAACTCGATCCCGTTCGCCGCGGGTAAGGCGAAGATGATCGAGGACGCGCTGGCGACCTGCAGCGGCGTCAAGGTGCTCCAGGTGGAGAACATCCCGATCCCGGACGCCGGGGCGCGGACGCCGCAGGAGTTCTCCTCACTGGTCTCCAAGCTGGGCACGAAGTGGACGCACTCGGTGGCGATCAACGACCTGTACTTCGACAACGCGGCCACCCCGCTGCGGGCGGCGGGCAAGTCGGGCACCGGTGCACCGTTCAACGTCGGTGCCGGTGACGGCTCGGCTGCGGCGTTCCAGCGGATCGCCAGCGGCCAGTTCCAGGCCGTGACGGTTCCCGAGCCGCTGGCGGCCGAGGGCTGGCAGATCGTCGACGAGTTCAACCGGGCCTTCAGCAAGGAGGACGCCACCAGCTACGTCCCGCCGGTGCACGTGGTGGACGCGAGCAACGTCGGCACCACGACGACCTGGGAACCGGCCAACGGCTACCAGGACATCTACAAGAAGATCTGGGGCAAGTAAATCTATGACGACGACCGTCACCGTCTGCGTGCCGCTCAGCCTCGACCCCACTGCGGTGATCGAGGCGGCGGCCCGCGACGCGGGTCATCAGGTGTCGGTGCAGTACCGGCCTGACCTGCTGCCACCGCAACGGTTCGTCTCCGATCACCGCGGTGTGGACGGTTTCGTCCGCGCCGCGGCGGGCGAACGCGAATGGCAGCGCCTGCTCGCAGCGACCTCTATCGCGTTCGGCATCCCGGGCGACGATCCGGCCGGGCTTGCCCGGCTGGTCGGCGTGGCGCCCGGGCTGCGCTGGGTGCAGGGCACCGCGGCTGGTGCGGGGGAGCAGGTGGGGGCGGCCGGGTTGGCGCCCGGCGTCCTGGAGCGGTTGCAGGTCACCTCGGCGGCGGGTGTGCACGCGGTACCCCTCGCCGAGTTCGCGATCTTCGGCCTGCTGGCGCTGGCCAAGGATGTCGACCGGCTGAACGAGGCGAACGCCGCCCGGGAATGGCGCCCGCGCTGGCCGATGCGGCTGCTCGCCGGCAGCCGGGTGGTGATCGTCGGTCTCGGTGGCATCGGGCGCCAAACTGCGCTTCTGGCTTCGGCTTTCGGGGCTACCGTGATCGGTGTGCGGCGGACGGTCGAGGGTGAGCTGCCAGCCGGCGTGAGCCGGGTGGTGGCCCTCGACAAGCTGGCCGAGATCTTGCCGGACGCCGATTCGGTGATCGTGACACTGCCCGGGACGGACCAGACTCGTGGACTGTTCGACTCCGCACTGTTGAGTCTGCTGCCTGCCCGGGCGACCCTGGTGAACGTGGGCCGAGGCAGCGTCATCGATACGGCTGCGCTGGTCGCCGCCCTGGATGCGGGTGTGCTTCGAGGTGCGGTGCTGGATGTGGCCGACGTCGAACCGTTGCCGTCGAGTTCACCGCTCTGGAATCGACCGAACGTCATCATCAGCCCGCACACCGCGGCGATGACTATCGACGAGGATGATCGTCTCACCGCGCTGTTCGCCGACAACCTCGGCAGACTGCTCGGTGGGCGCCCACTGCGCAACCTCGTCGACATCACCACTGGGTACTGAGGAGCCGCGAAAAGACATGGCCCATAAACTCTTTGATCTCGAGGGTCGGACGGCGCTGGTCACCGGATCCAGCCGGGGGATTGGCCGGGCGCTGGCGAAGGGTCTGCTGGAGGCCGGCTGCACCGTCGTGCTGAATGCCCGCAACTCGGAACAGCTCGAGCGCACCAGCGCCGAGCTGGCCGTGGAGTTCGGGTCGGCGGTGCGCAGCGTGGCCTTCGACAACACCGATCCGCAGGCGGTCGCCGAGGCCGTCGCCGACATCGAAGCGTCCATCGCACCGATCGATATCCTGGTCAACAACACCGGTGCCCAGCACCGGACCCCGTTCGTCGACTTCGCCGACGCCGACTGGCAGCGACTCCTGGACACCAACCTCACCAGTGCCTTTCTGGTCGGCCGGGAAGTCGCGCGGCGGATGGTGCCACGCGGGACGGGCAAGATCGTCAACATCTGCTCGCTGCAGAGCGAGGTCGCCCGTCCCGGGATCGCCGCGTACTCGGCGACCAAGGGCGCGCTGAAGATGCTCACCAAGGGCATGTGCGCGGACCTGGCACCCAGCGGAATCCAGGTAAACGCCATCGGTCCAGGCTATTTCGCCACCGAATTGACGGCGGCCCTGGTCAGCGACGAGAAGTTCAGCGCCTGGGTGAAGGGCCGCACTCCGGCTGGGCGCTGGGGCGATGTGCAAGACCTGATCGGCGCCCTGATCTTCCTGAGCAGTTCCGCGTCGGACTTCGTCAACGGACAGATCCTTTACGTCGACGGCGGCATGCTGTCGGTGCTCTGAACTAAGGAGACATGATGTTGGCTTGCGTCGCCCATGGCGCCCGCGACCTGCGGATCGATGACCTGCCGGAGGGGCAACCCGAGGCCGGAAGCATCGCCGTGGACATCGAGTACGGCGGGATCTGCGGTTCGGATCTGCACTACTACCACCGGGGGCGGGTGGGTGACTTCGTCATCCAGCAACCGCTGGTGCTCGGTCACGAGGTGGTCGGCCGGGTGCGAGAACTCGGGGCGGGTGTCGACGGCCCGGCAGTCGGCACTGCCGTCGCCATCCATCCCGCGACGCCGTGCGACGCTTGCCCAGAATGCCGGGACGGACGGCGAAACGTCTGCCGCAATACCCGGTATCTGGGCAGTGCCGCGAGGTTCCCGCACGTCCAGGGCGGGTTCTCCAGGGTCCTGGCGATCCGCGCGGAGCAAGTGGTCCCGCTCCCGGAAGGCCTGTCCCTGCGTCGCGCGGCGGTGGCCGAACCGCTGTCGGTGGCGTTGCATGCGGTGAGCCGGGCCGGTGACGTTGCCGGTCGCCGGGTGCTGGTCACCGGGGCCGGGCCGATCGGCTGCCTGGTGGTCGCCGCCCTGGTTGCGGCCGGTGCGGCCGAGATCGTGGTCAGCGACCTTGTCGACGAGGCGCTGGCGGTGGCTACCGCCTCGGGCGCCACCAGCGTGGTGCGGGCAGATCGTCCGGACGACGCGAACTGGCCGGAAGACGTCGATGCCGCCATCGAGGCCTCCGGGTCATCGGCCGGGCTGCGATCGTGCATCGAGCGCGTCCGACGCGGCGGAACCGTCGTCCAGTTGGGTCTGCTTCCGCCGGGGGACACCGCTTTTCCCGGGAATCTCATCGTCACCCGGGAGATCTCGCTGGTCGGTGCCTTCCGCTTCGATCACGAGTTCCAGCACGCGCTGGAACTGCTGGCCGGCGGTCTGGAGGTGGACGCCGTCCTCACTCACGTGTTGCCGTTGACCGACGCGGTGGCCGCTTTCGACCTGGCCGGAGACCGGCAGCGAGCCTGCAAGGTCCTGCTCGACTTCCGGCCCGCGCCCGAGTAGAGCGGGTCTGGGTGGGGCCATTCAGGCACGCATATCCCGGGCAAACCTGCAGGAGCAGGCGGCGGCGAGGGCGCATTTGCGTGCTGAAGCGGCCCGTGCCATCGGGACCAGTCGTCCGCCGATCACGGAAAGTGGCGCATTGCCTTCTCGGCGGCGGCGTCCGGTGGAGGGACGCGCCAGGGCGAGGGAGACGCGACCTGGTCGGTACTGTGTCTTGATGCGGACCTGGCTCATGGACACGCTCGGTGTGACGGTTCCGGTGGTCTGCGCGCCGATGGCCGGGGTTGCGAACGGAGCGCTGGCGAGTGCGGTCTCCAGCGCCGGTGGTCTGGGCATGATCGGAGTCGGCGCCAAGACCGACCTCGAGTGGATCGCTGAGCAGGGTCGGATCGTCACCGCCTCCGGGCGGCCCTTCGGCGTCGGCCTGCAGGCCTGGGTCCTGGAGCAGAACCCGGCGCAGCTCGAATCGGCGCTGGCCCTCGGCCCGGCTCTGATCTCCGTCAGCTACGGGCGATATGCGCCGTACCTCAAGCAGATTCAGCATGCCGGGATTAGGGTGGCCACCACCGTGGGCACCCTGGAGGAGGCGCGCGCTGCGGCGGAGGCCGGGGTTGATGTCATCGTCGCCCGCGGTGCTGAGGGTGGCGGGCACGGCCGCAACCAGGTTGCGACGCTTCCGTTGCTGGAAGCGGTCCTGGAGCTGGTCGAGATTCCGGTGCTGGCGGCCGGCGGGATCGCCTCCTCGCGCGGGCTGGCGGCGGTGATCGCGGCCGGTGCCGCCGGCGGCTGGATCGGGACGGCATTCCTCACTTGTGTGGAGGGGATGGGCTCGGCGATGGCGCATTCTCGGTTGATCGCCGCCACAGGCACCGACACCCGGTACGGGCGGGTCTTCGACCTCGGTGCGCGGGCCGGGTGGCCCGCCGAGTTCGGCGAAAGAGCGCTACGCAACCAGTTCTTCGACCGCTGGGTCGGGCGGGAAGCTGAGCTGGCCACCGATGCCGAGGCTGCCACCAGCTTCGCCGAGGCCTCGGCGGAGGAGAACTTCGACATCGCCTGCCTGGATGCCGGCCAGGGCGTGGAGTTACTGCGGGCGGAGCAGACTGCCGCCGAGGTGGTGGCGGAATTCGCCGGTGCGGGGGAGCGGCTGCGCCGAGCCGGTCAAATTGCGGACCAAACGGCGAGCCAAGCTGCCGGCCAGGCGGTGGGCCAGGCTGCCGGCCAGGCGGTGGGCCAGGCTGCCGGCCAAGCTGCGGGTCAGGCGGTGGGCCAGGCTGCCGGCCAAGCTGCGGGTCAGGCGGTGGGTCAGGCTTCGGCTGGACCGCATCGGGGGCGAGAGCTCGGTCGGGAGCAGGCTCGGGATCGGGATTCGGTGGGGCGAGCGCGGCAGGCCCGACCCCGCGATGCGCTCGGTCGGCCGTTGCCGTACGGAGATCCGCTCGGCGTGGAGCCGGTGTCCGAGGAGGCGCTGCCGGCGGATGAGGCGCTGACCCTGGCGCAGGAACTGCTGGCGGCGGGGCGGGCGTTTTCGGCACACGAGGTGCTGGAAGCGGTGTGGAAGGCGTCCCCGGAGGGCGAGCGCGATCTGTGGCAGGGGTTGGCCCAGATCTGCGTGGGCATCACCCACTCTCATCGCGGGAACAGTGCCGGGGCAACACGCCTGGTCGAGCGAGGAGCCGGGAATTTGCGCGGGTACGCCGGTCAATCTCCGCACGGCATCGACGTGAACGGTTTGCTGCGGTGGAGCGAGCAGAACGCACCAGACCCCTCGGGGGCCCTACCCCGGTTGCGGCTGAGCCCCGACCCCGTCTGAGCCCTGCTGCCTGCCTGTCCTTGGGCCTTCTCTGCCACGGTGAATCACGGGTTTTGCCTCGCCGGAGATCCTGCTGGCTTCTTCGGCCCTGCCCAAACTTCTGCCGTGATCATGCACGGATACCCGCTTTGAGGTGGGTAACCGTGCATGATCACGGCAGATAGACGGGCAACCGTGCATGATCACGGCAGAAGTTTTGGCAAGCCGAGCGAATTGGCCATCAGGGTCGTCGGAGCGTCGGAGCGTCGGAGCGTCGGAGCGTCGGAGCGTCGGATCGCGGGTTTAGCGGTGGCAGAGTTCGAGCCGATCGCAATCGGGGCGGTCGCTCATGCGTTGTCGCGCGCGGCGATCGCCTGGCTGATGAACTCGCGGAACTGCCCGAACTCCGTGCTGGTCAGATCGAGGCGGATACCGCCGAGGATGTCGTCCTCGCGGTAGGCGACGCCCACTCGAACCTTGTAGCCCTTGCCGCCTTCCTTGCCGTTGACCCGCAGGAAGTTCACGTGGAAGCGCTGGCTGTCCGCGGCGGTCCGCTGAAAGACCTCCAGCGTCCGGCCGTCCAGCACCAAGATGTAGTCACCGGTGATGAACTCCTGAGCCATGGCTGATCCGTCCTGCCGTCGTGATCGGCAAGGTGCCGATCACGACGCACTGTAGACGGCGATCATCGCCCGCGTTCGCCCGATTGATCGGCTCGGCGACAGCTCGGCCGCACTGAACCCCGCTCCTTCCTTTGCGCGGGCGGGGGGTCTGGTGATTGGGGTAGATCCAGCCCATGCCATGAGCCGGATCTACCCCAATCCGCCCCTCCGAGGGGTGGACAACCCTAGGTCAGGGGGTGACCGGGTGCATGAGGTTGTTGAAGTCCTGGTAATCGACGGAATCGGCCTGGGTCGCGTAGGTGCCCGTGGTGATCAATTGTTCGGCGGTTCGGCGGACCACGGCGTAGGCGGCCTCGGCGACCGCGGACCCCAGGCTGACCCGGGCGACACCACATTTAGACAGTTCCGCGACGGTGGGGGAGCCCGGCTCGACGAGCATGTTCACCGGAGCGGCGATGCCCTCGGTCAGTGCGGTGATCACGGTCTGGTCAACGACACCGGGGACGAAAATCCCGTCGGCGCCGGCGTCAAGGTAGGCGCGGGCCCGATCCAGGGTCTCTTGCAGGCGGGTCGATTCGGCGCCCACGCTTCGCAGAAAGGCGTCGATCCTGGCGTTGATGAAGAGCGGGACGCCAGTGGCGTCGGCGGCCGCGCGAGCGGCGGCGATCCGTTCCACCTGCTCGATACTCGAGCGCAGGGCGGACGCCGACTCGGGGTGGACGTCCTCGAGGTTGACGCCGACCGCGCCGGCCGCGATGACGTGCGTGATGGTCTCGCCCACTTCGGCGGCGGTGTCGCCGAAGCCGGACTCGATATCCGCCGTCACCGGCACCCTCACGCTAG
This sequence comes from Kineosporiaceae bacterium, assembly GCA_035474375.1. Taxonomy (GTDB): domain Bacteria; phylum Actinomycetota; class Actinomycetes; order Actinomycetales; family Kineosporiaceae; genus JANNPJ01. Next base: position 24,015 of record DATINJ010000011.1, read on the forward strand.
CCACGATCCGGGCGATCGCCGCCATGGCCTGATCGCGGTCGAGTCGGTCGCCGTCCGCGGCGCCGAGGCTCCAGGCGACCCCGGCGCTGGTGGTGGCGATGGCTCGGGCGCCGGCGGCCTCCACGAGTCGAGCGCTGGCGGCGTCCCAGGCATTGGCCAGGGCGAGCGGTGCGGCGGCGTCATGAAGCGAACGGAACAGCCGGGCGTGGTCGGATTGAGCAGTCATGGACGACATTGGATCAGCTGAAAGCGACATTTGCTGGCAATATTCCGACGACACGGCCCTTGACGACGACACGGCCCTTGACGACGACACCGTACTTGACGACGACACCGCACTTGACGACGACACCGCACTTGACGACGACACCGCTGTTCGCTGACGCCGTCACCGGGCTTCCTCGCCGGAGGCCGGTTCGGTCTCGATGTCGCCGGCGGCCTGGGCGCGGAGAATGTCGTTGTCCGCCTCAAGATCCAGGACCATCGCGATCCCGACCAGGTTGAGGCCGGCTCCCAGCAGGTGCTTGATCCGCCGCAATCGATCGAGATCATCGGGACTGTAGCGGCGGGTGCCCCCGGCGGTGCGATCCGGTTCGATCAGTCCGCGACGCTCGTACAGGCGCAAGCTTTGCGGGTCCATGCCGACGAGTTCCGCAGCCACCGACATCCCGAACACGCCACGGGCGGTGTCGCTCTCCGGGTCGCCGTCCACCGGTTGCCTCCTCTCGGGATCGACTCCTCTCGGATCGAGCGCCAGTTCGGGCGCCACATTCCGTAGCCACCATAGGAAATCTACCTCAACGGGCATAGATTTGTCATGAGCAAGCCGGAACGGAGGATCTCTGGCGGCTCAAGTCGGTCGGCTCAAGCCAGTCGGATTGGTCAGTGGGCGTTGGTCTGCCATTTTCTTCCGGAGCAAGCCGCTTTCGCCATGGCCTGCTGCCAGGGAATCTCCCACAGATCCGAGTCGTCCTCGGCGTCCTCGTTCGACATCTCCAGTTCGCCGGCCACCCAGGCTGTGCCCTGACCCCAGAACCGATCGACGTGTACCGGTATCGGCCAGGAGCCGGTTGGCACCGCCGAGCAGTCCGTCACTCGATAGTGCAGGGTGATCTCGCCTCTGGTCCCACTGGCGACCTCGTGCGGTACCTCGGCGTCGATGAGCTGCAGCCCGGGTCCGGAACGGCCGGCGGACCGCAGGTGGATGGGCAGGGTGGCGTCGCTGCGCACCGGCAGGACGATCGTGAACGCCGGCTCCGAGCCGGGCGTGCTTCCCCGATATCCGTAACCGAGCCTGAGCTGAGGTGTCAGCGCACCCACCCACCAGAGTGCGGCCACGGCGCAGGCGACGAGCGTTGTGGCCGCGACGACAGCCCACACCTGATGCCGGTCCTTGGCGGAGAGGCGGGCGGCGTAAGGGTCGAGCTGATCCCACACGTCGTCGTTGATTGTCGCGTTCGTTCCCAGTGCCATAGATTCAATGTATCGTGACAATGACACATTGAGTCAATGGAGGTGAACGAGCATTAGCGGAGTTCTCGGCCTGATCCTGATCGCGGTGCCAGTCATTTGCGTGATGTTTCCCCGTCTGATCACGTCGCCCTGGTTCGGGCCGGTCTCCCGGCGACGCGTCGAGCGCTTCGCCGGCCGGCAGCGGCTGGTGATCACCCCCGACAACGGCAACCTGGTGATCAGCTATCTGGGGGTCACCCGGCGGTGGCGTTCCCTCGGGCTGTTGATCGGCGTCCTGCTCTCGACCGCCTGGGCGTTCCGGGATTCCCGGCTTTCGATCAACTTCCTGGCCGCCTTCACCGGCTGGTTCGTCGGTGCCCTGGTGGCCGAGTACCGGATCGCCAGCGCGCCGCCGGGAGCGCGCCGGGCGGCCTCGCTCGAGCCGCGATTGCTGCGCCGCCAGTTGCGCTCCGGTGCGCTGCGACTGCCCATCTTCATGACCGCGGTGTCCGCGGTCTGTGGGTCGGCGGCCCTGGGTTCGGCCGGCACTGGGGCAGATGTCGACGTACCGCTGGTGCTGGGGTACCTCGCGGCGGCGGTCGCGGCGTTCGGCCTGCCCGTGATCGTCGGCCGACACGTACTGGCTCGGCCTCGGCCGCTGGGCACCAGCGTCGACCAGCAACTCGCGGACGACGCGCTGCGGGACCGGTCCCTGCAGGTCCTGGCCGGTTGCGCGATCGCGCTGGCCACCTACCCGGCGGCGAACCTGGCGTCGCAGGTAGGTGACTCGCTGAACGAGAGGCTCGGCGGCGTCCCGTGGATCATGGGGGCGGTGCTCCTGGTGCTGGGACCGATCTGCGGTTGGCTGGTCGCCACTCGCGCTCGCCCGAAATCTCCGGCCGATGATCCATCCTTGGCTTCCCAGCCGTCATGATCGTGGACGTCGACCTGTCGTCGCCGGTGCCGCCGTTCGAGCAGGTGCGTAACCAGATCTCGGCGATGGCTGCTGCCGGAGTGCTGCCGGTCGGCACCCGACTGCCATCGATCCGACAGCTCGCGGCCGACCTGGGGTTGGCGCCGGGCACGGTGGCTCGGGCATATCGTGAACTGGAGGCCGAAGGGGTGGTCGTCAGTCGGGTTCGGCACGGCACGACAGTGCTGGCCCGACCGGAGCCGAGTGAGGTCGAGAAGCGGGCCCGGCTCGACGATGCGGCCCGGGTATTCGCCCTGACCGCTCGGGCGGTTGGGGCCGATCCGGGGGATGCCCTGCAGGTGGTGCGGGTGGCGCTGGGGCTGGATCACGACGGCGGCGAAACACGGATTGAGGGCGGAAGCTAGGCTCTCGGGATGGGGATTCCATGACATCGGTCGTCCACGACCTGCTGACCGCGGTTCCGGTCTGGGCGGTCTACCTACTCGTCTTCACGCTGCCGTTCCTGGAGGCGTCGATCATGCTGGGGTTCGTCATCCCCGGCGAGACCGCCCTGGTGTTCGGCGGGATCCTGGCCGCCAACGGGGAAAGCAAGCTCGCTGTGGTGCTGGCCATAGCCGTCGTCGGCGCGATCGCCGGTGATGCGATCGGATACCTGATCGGCCGTCGCTACGGCCGAACCCTGCAGGTCTCGCGATTGGGGCAGATCGTCGGCGAGCCGCGCTGGCGCACCGCCGAGGAATTCATCATTCGTCGAGGCGGGCCGGCGGTCTTCCTCGGCCGGTTCACTGCCCTGCTGCGGGCCCTGGTTCCGGGTGTCGCCGGGATGGCCGGGCTGCCCTACCGGACCTTCGCGCTCTGGAACGTGCTCGGCGGTGCCACCTGGGCGGGCGCCTGCGTGCTCGGTGGTTGGGCCGTGGGAGACGCGATCACCACGTACCTCTCCAGTGCTGGGTACCTGGTGTTCGCGCTCGTCATCGTCGCTACCGCCGTCTTCCTGCTGCACAAGCGCCGGGAACGGCTGCAGGCGGAACAGACGCCCTGAACCAGCGCTGCCGGCGCTCGGGGTCTGCCCCCCGGGCCGCCGGCAGCGCTGCCTCAGCTGAGGTTGGCCTTGGTGTAGTACCCGCCTTCCACCAGCAGCGTCTCGTAGTTGGTCTGATCGATAGCGATCGGCGGCAGCAGGTAGGTCGGCACGACCTTCAGCCCGTTGTCGTACGTGGTGGTGTTGTTGGTCATCGGCTTGGCACCGGTCAGCAACGCGTTGCCGATCTGGACGGCGACCTTGGCCAGCTCCCGGGTGTCCTTGTACACCGTGCCGGTCTGCTCACCGGCGATGATCGACTTCACTGAGTTCACCTCGGCGTCCTGCCCGGTGATAAAGGGCAGCGGCTTGGCTTTGGTGCCATACCCATCCGCTTTCAGTTCCCCAATGATGCCCTGCGCGATGCCGTCATTGGGGGACAGGACGGCATCCACCTTCTCGGCCGAATAGTTCGTCTTGAGCAGGCTCTTCATCCGCTTTGCCGCCACTGCGCCGTCCCAGCCCTTCGTGCTGACGGTCTTGAAGTCCTGTTCCCCGCTCCGCACGACAAGCTTTCCGGAGTCCAAATAGGGCTTGAGGACTTGCAGCGCACCGTTGTAGAAGAAGGTGGCGTTGTTGTCGTCCGGGGAGCCGGCGAACAGTTCGATATTGAAAGGGCCCTTGCCTGCCGTCAGATTGAGCCGATTGACGATCAGGTTGCCCTGAAGCACTCCGACTTGGAGATTGTCGAAGGTGGCGTAGTAGTTCACGTTCGGGCTGTCCCGGATGAGCCGGTCATAGGCGACCACCGGTATGTTGGCTTGCGCTGCCTTGGCGAGTACCGAAGTCAGTTGCGTTCCGTCGACCGCGCCGATCACCAGCAACTTGTCGCCATTGTCGATCATGGTTTGGATCTGAGCGACCTGATTCTTGGCGTCGTCATCGGCGAATTTGATGCTGGTCTTGTAACCCATGTCCTGGAACTGCTGAGCCATGTTGGCGCCGTCCGCGGTCCATCGAGTCTGCTTTTCGGTCGGCAGCGCAATGCCGACTGTGGCGCCCTCATTCGCGTTGACGCCGCCGGCTTTGGTAGTCGCGCTGTCACTACTGCCGCAGCCGGCCAGGGCCAGGGTCAGGCCGACGGCCACCAGGCCGGAAAGGGTCCTACGCACGGGGTTTCCTCCAAATTGGGTGCCTACATCGGCGACGGGATTTGATCTGATCAGTCGCCGCGGCGGGCCTTCGCGCGGGCGAGGATTCGATGCAAGAGGGTCAGGACGACGGTCTTGACCTGTTCGCGGCTGCGAGCGTCGATGCCGACGACCGGGACGTCCGGATCGACGTTCACCGCGTGCCGCAGTTCTTCGAGCGTCATGGTGGCCCGGCCGGCGAACTGGTTCACCGCCACCACATACGGCAACTTGATCTTTTCGAAGTAGTCCAGCGCCACGAAACAGTCGTCCAGTCGGCTCGGATCGACCAGCACGATGCCGCCGAGCGCGCCGTCGGCCAGGTCGTTCCACATGAAGCCGAACCGGTCCTGGCCGGGGGTGCCGAACATGTACAGGATGATGCTTTCGTCGATCGTCACCCGGCCGAAGTCCATCGCCACCGTGGTCGTCGTCTTCTGGCTGCCGCTGCCGTCGTTGTCGATACCGACGGCCGCCGAGGTCATGGGTGCCTCGGTGGTCAGCGGGGTGATCTCGGAGAGGGCGCCGACGGTGGTGGTCTTGCCGACCCCGAAGCCGCCGGAGATGAGGATCTTCACCGGGATCGGTGGCCGGCGGGTGGACCCGGGTGGGCGGCCGGCGCCGGCGGCGGGCATGGTCTCAGAGGGCAGCGACACCGTGGATCAACCTCTCAATGAAAAGGACGTCGTCCGCCAGGGACATGGATGACTCGGAACGCAGCAGAACTCCGGCGGTGACCAGATCCCCGGTGAGGACCTGGACGACGCCGATCGGTAACCCGATTCGGGCCGCTACTTCGGCCACGGCGACCGGTGCCGTGCAGGCGGCGATGATCATGGCCAGCTCGCCGGACCACTCGGTCTGGCGGGGAATTGCGCTGTGATCGCGAACCAGCACCGTCTCGATTCCGACCCCGGAGGCGCCACCGCCGGTCCGGCCGCCGGTGAGGAGGTAGGGCCGGTAGTGCCCGCCGGAACGTGTCCCCGGCACTTCGTCCTCGTGGCTGTGTGCCTCGACGACCTCGACGGGCGCGACGCCGAGAGTGCGGCCGAGGAACGGGCGGCCGAAGCTCTCCTCCTCCTCGTGGCTCGACTCGTCGTCGAGCCCGTCGTCGCCGTTCACAGCGCCAGGTTCGCCTTGAGCTCGGTGATCAATTCAGGGGTCAGGACGGCACCGACCCGCTCTACGAGCATGGTCGTCTCGTAGCCCACCAGCCCTAGATCACAGTTCTTCGACGTGACGACGCCCAGACAGGCCCGGCCACTGATCAGCGACGCCATCAGGTATCCACCGGCGAATTCGGTGATCACCTGGGTCAGGCCACCCTTGTTCAACAGCCGGCTCGCGCTGTTCGCCAAGGTGGTCATGCCGGAGACGGTGGCTCCCAGCTTGTCGGCGTCCCCTCGGTCCATCTGCACCGACATCGCCATCAGCAGACCGTCCGACGAGACCCCGATGACCTGCTCGACCTCGGCGGTTTCTCGGACGAAGTGATCGAGCATCCAGCTGACGTTCTGTGCTGCGGAGCTCAGGACGCCCGAGGGGGCGTGGGTGTTGGCGCTCATGCGTTGCTCCCGAAGGTGTCGTCGGTTTCGGTGTGCTGACCGGATTGGGCCCGGGCTCGGTTGGTCGCGGCCTGGAGGCCGGACAGTTGACGTCCGATGGCGGCGGCATCGCGAACCGGTAGGTCGGTGTCGAGGTCGCTGTCGGCGCCGAGTTCGGCCAGCTGGGCGCCACGCACCCGCCGGGTCGGCACCGGTGGGTTCTCGCCGACCGGGGTCGAGGGTTGGTACTGCATCGGTTGCAGGTTCGGCTGCGGGGCGGTCTCCCGGCGAGCGGCGGCGATGCCGGACTGCAGGGAGGAGAACTGGGAGCGGATCGCGGCGGCGTCCCGGGGAGCCCGGGTGGGTTCCGGCTCCGGCTCGGCGAAGGATTCCAGCTGCGCACCGCGGATCCGGCGGCCGGGAAGCGCGCTGCCCTGCTGCGCCGGAGCTTGCGGGGCAGCCTGCGGGGCAGCCGACGCCGCGGCGGGGATCCGATCCGGCAGCGGCTGCGGCCGGGGGGTCGGCAGCGTGGGCTGCGGTGCGATCGGAGCGGCGGCCGGGGGAGCGGCAGCTGGGGGAGCGGCGGCCGGGGGAGCGGCGGCCGAGGCGACCGGGACGGGGGCGACCGGCGGTGCCGGGGGAGCCCGGTGCGGAGCCGGGGCCGCCGGATCGGCTACCCGGCCGACCTGAGCCAAGTCGATCGGGGCGGTCTCCGGCGCGCCTGAGACCGGACCCGAGGTCGGGGTGGCGTCGATCAAGGTCGCGTCGATCGGGGGCGCCGGTACTGCCATGGGTGCGCCGGTGTCACTGAGCAGGCTGGCCGGGACCAGCACCTGGGCGGTGATCCCGGTCTGCACCGAGGGCAACAACCGGACGAAGATCCCTCGTCGGGCGGCGATCCGACCGACCACGTGGTGGCCCAGCACCTTGGTGTCCGGTCGCTTCTGCCCGGCCTCGGTGATGCGAGTGTTCGCGATTTCGAGGTCTTCCTCGTTCATTCCGAGGCCGGCATCAATCAGGTCGAACTGGTACCCGCTCGGGGTCAACCGGCCGACCACGAGCACCTGGCGCTCGCGGGGCGAGAAGCGGGTCGCGTTCTCCAGCAGCTCGGCGAGCATGTGCGTGAGGTCGGCGGCAACGCCACCGTGCACCCGGGCCGAGTCGACGTGATGGATGGTGACTCGGGTGTACTCCTCGATCTCGGACAGTGCCGCTTGCAGCACGTCGGTGATCGCGATCGGCTTGGACCAGGTACGAGTCTGCTTGGCACCGGCCAGAACCAGGAGGCTCTCGGCGTTGCGGCGGATCCGGGTGGTGAGGTGGTCCAGCCGGAAGAGCTTGTCCAGTACCTCGGAGTCGCGCTCGTCGTGCTCCAGCTCGGTGACGTAGGTGAGCATCCGGGTAAGCAGGCTCTGGTTGCGTCGGCCGAGGTTGACCAGGGTGTCCGCGTTGGCCTTCTCGTTGCGTCGCTGGTCCAGGGCCAGTTCCACGGCACTCTCCTGCATGGAGGTGAGTGCCGAGGCGAGAGTTGCCAATTCGTCGCGGGTGGTGACTTCGAATTTCGGCAGCGTCGGAGTTGGAGCGTCGTCCGCCAGATTGGCGATCTCGGCGACCACGCGGGGCAGCCGGTTGTTGGCGGCGTCCAGGGCGGACTTGGTCAGGACCCGGACCGGCCGGACGATGCCGCGGATGGCGATGGTGGCGGCCGCGCCGGCGATCAGCAGTACCAGGATGCTCAACCCGATGATGATTTTGACGTTCTTCTCGGTGGCCGCCTGCTGGTCGACAATGGACTCGTCCACCAGCGCTTGGGACTGGCTGAGAATGCTGTCCATCAGGTCGCTGGCGAACTGTCCGGCGTCGTCAAGCGAATTGTTGGTGTCGCTGAGGCTCTCCTGGCCGGTGGAGTAGCTGCCGTAAGCGGCCTTGAATGAGGTGTTCATCGACGCGTAGGTGGTCTCGAACTGGTGCAGGGTGGCCTTGATCCGCTCGTTCGAGGTCTCCGCCATCAGGGTCTTGATCAACTTCTTGACCCGGGCATCCTCGGCGATCACCACCGGGCCGACGGCCTCTAGTTCTTTTGAACCCCGTTCGGCCAGGAGCACGTTCTTGAAGGCCAGGATTTCTCTCTCAAAGCTCACCTGCAGCGTCCGGGTCTGGTCCCGCCGAGCGACCTGCCCGGTGAGCAGGTCGTCATACTCGTCGGAGACCTGGACGATCTGGAGTGACAACCCCACGATGACCATGATCATCGCCACCAGCAGACTGCCGACCAGAAGGCCGAGCTTCTGTGCGATCTTCATCGAATTACTCCCGTGCGCGCGGGGTGCGCTGTCGTCGGATGCGATGTCGGCGCGCTTCGTGCGGCCTTTGGCGCAGGTCCGCAGGCGGTTCCTGCGGGATCGGGCGGTCTACTGAAATGACTTCACGGTGGTGGTCCGACGTCCTGCCAGAGCATCGCCGCCAGATCGGAGGCCACATGGCCCTCGGGTTCGGAGTCCTCCGCACCCTCGGGTGCGGAGGCGGCGACGGCATCGGAAACGCTGCGTGGTTCGGGCAGCCCTGGTGGTGCAGTGGCCGTTGGGGCAGTAATCGGTGGTGCGGTGATCGGTGCCGCGGTGGTCTGGTGGACCAGCGCAATATCGACTTCGTCAGTCAGATGCCGCAGCCTTAGCGCGAACGGCGAATCCGGCAGTGAAACCAGGACGTCGAACCCCGGACGCAGGGCGGCGACACCGGCCAGCGTGGTGATGGCGGTCCGCAGAGAACCCGCAGGATCGAGGTCATCGATCGACTGGCCCGAATCGGCGGCGAGGTCGGCGGAGGCCTGATCCAGGGCTTGCGTGAGATTTCGGGCGCGGCGTAGCCGTTCTTCGATCGCCCGCCGTCGCTCGATCACGTCGATACTCAACCGACACTCCCTTTCGCCTCTGATCTCGAGATCAGTAACGGCAGGGCAGACGGAAACTTGAGAGCTACGCTGGGTGATCACCGGCTGCGCCGGCGGAATGGAGTTCTACCGCGTCCTACGTCCTTGATTGTCAGCTTTGGTGGCTGGTGCGATATCACGGTGGCATGACATCTGTTGCGCTTCGTGCGGCTCGGCTGGCTGACATCCCCGCCGTCCTGGATTTCTGGAAGGTGGCAGCAGAAGACACGAACCGGGCCGACTCGGATTCGGCGCCGGCTTTGGAACGCTTGCTCGAGCGCGACCCGGGAGCGCTGCTGCTGGCCGAGGTGGACGGGCAGATCGTCGGCTCGCTGATCGCCGGCTGGGACGGCTGGCGATGCCATCTGTACCGGTTCGCGGTGCATCCGGACCAGCGGCGGCGGGGCATCGGGCGGGCGTTGCTGGACGCCGCCGAACGGCGGTTCGCCGGGTTCGGCGGTCATCGGGTCGATGCGATGGTGCTTGCCGACAACACGATCGCGCATCCGGCCTGGGCGGCGTCCGGGTACGCGCCGCAGCCGGAGTGGGCCCGCTGGGTGAAGCCGCTCCCCGGCGTCGGCTCGCGAAACGGTCATCCGATTTGACCCCGTAGCCGACCCCGCTGGCTTGTTCGGCCCTGCTCAAAATTCTGCCGTGATCATGCACGGTTACCCGCTTTTGAGTGGGCAACCGTGCATGATCACGGTTCGCAGGGAGGGCAACCGTGCATGATCAGGGTTCGCAGGGAGGGCAACCGTGCATGATCACGGCGGCTTTGGAAAGCCGAGTGAATTGGCGATCAAGGTTCTGCTAGCCGGAGAACGGTGTGGTGAGGAGCGCACGGACCCGGGTCAGGGCTTCGGGCGTGGCGCCGAGGGTATCCAGGCCGAGCAGGGCGGCGCCCACGACCGGCGCGGCGTCCACCACCGTCATGCGGGTGTGGGGGTTGACCGCGAGCACCTGCCGGCTCACCCCGGCCAGCAGTCGCGGGTCGCGGCCCCGGGAGACCCCGCCCCCGAGCACCAGGTCGACAGGCCGGTCCAGAATGTCGAGCCGGCGCATCGAGACCGTTGCCAGCAAGGCGATCTCGCCGGCCAGCCGGTCGACCAGGCCGGCGGCGATCGGATCGCCGGCCGCCGCGACCGAGAAGACCACCGGGGCAAGCTCGCTCAGCCGGCGCTCGGATATCTCCTGAAGATGGACGGCGATGGTGACGCCGAGCGCGTCCGGGCGGTCAAAATGCTTGGCGACGGCCTGCTGCAGTGCGGTGGCCGGGCCGCGACCGTCGTCCGCCCGGACCGCATGCCAGAGCGCCATCTTCCCCAGGTCGGCACCGCCACCCCAGTCGCCACTGAGGTCGCCGAGGGCCACGAAGCGGGCCGCAGCTCCGGCGGCATTGCGCCCGACGCAGTTGATGCCGGTTCCGCAGACCACCGCGACGGCGTCCAGGGCCTGGGTGCCGGCTCGGAGCACGGCGAACGTGTCGTTGTCGACGACCAGGTCAACGGCCCAGGCGCGGGCCCGCAAGAGCGGTTCGATCTCCGCGATCTCCTGCGGCAGGTCCATCCCGGCCAGGTAGACGGCGGCATGATCGGCCAGCGGCTGATCCGCCGGTAGCCCGGCCTGCCGGCGGACGTGTTCGACCAGGTCGTCCAGCACCACCAAGGCTTGGCGGACGCCCAGGTTCTGCGGCTGAGAGCTGGGGCCCTGAACCTGGGCGAGCACCCGGCCCTGGGTGTCCACCAGTACGACATCGGTCTTGCTCCCGCCGCCGTCGATGGCCAGGACGCGACGGCTCACGTCCAGGCCAGGTAACTACGGTTCTCCGCGAGGAGGGTGTCCGTGAGCCGCTCGGCCTGCTCGATCTGGCCGATCAGCGGGTGTGCCAGCAGGGCCTTGAACACCCGGTCCCGGCCGCCGAGCAACGCCGCTTCGAGCGCGAGTTCCTCGTAGCCGGCGGTATGCGCGATCAGCCCGGCGAACAGCGGGTCAACCGCAGCCGTGAGTGGCAGCGGGGTCGCGCCCAAGGCGCTGACCTGGGCCGGGACCTCCACTACCGCGTCGTCCGGGAGGAAGCTCAGGGTGCCGTTGTTGCGCACGTCCACCACCTGGACGTCGCCGGAATCGGTGACCAGCGACGCCACCAAGTCCAGGGCGGCCTCCGAGTAGAACGCCCCACCACGCTCGGTGAGCAGCTTGGGCTTGGTGTCCAGAGCGGGATCGGCGTACTGGGAGAGCAGTTCGCGCTCGATCGCCGCGACCCGCTCGGCCCGTGGCGGCTCGGTGAGCAGTTCCCGGACCACGGCGTCATGGGCATAGAAGTACCGCAAGTAGTACGAGGGGACGACGCCCAGGGCACGGACGACGCCGACCGGCAGTTCGATGTGATCGGCGATCGCCTCGCCGTGGTCGGCCAGCAACTGCGGCAACACGTCCACACCGTCGAGGAGCACGGCGCGTTCCCAGCTCAGGTGGTTGAGCCCGACATGGTCGAGCCGGACCCGCGACGGTGCGGCGTGCAGCAGATCGGCAAGCCAGCGCTGCAAGCCGATCGCCACGTTGCACAGTCCGACGGCCCGGTGCCCGGCGTCCAGCAGGGCCCGGGTGACGATGCCGACCGGGTTGGTGAAGTCGACGATCCAGGCATTCGGTGCGGCCAGCCGGCGCACCCGTTCGGCGACGTCCAGCACGACTGGGACCGTCCGCAGCGCCTTGGCCAGGCCGCCGGCTCCGGTGGTCTCCTGACCGATGCAGCCGCAGGGCAGCGGGAAGGTCTCGTCCACCCGGCGAGCGGCCTGGCCGCCGACCCGCAACTGAATCAGGACGACGTCCGCGCCGTCCACGGCCCGGTCCAGGTCGGTGGTGGTCCGCAGCGTGGCCGGGTGCCCTTCCCGGTCGAGCATCCGCTGGGCCAGGCCACCGATCAGCGCCAGCCGGTCACCGGCCGGATCCATCAGCACCAGTTCGTCCACTCCGAGCTGCGCGGTCCGGGCGATGCCGTCGATGAGTTCCGGGGTGTACGTCGAACCTCCACCGATAACGGCGAGTTTCATCCCTTGACTCCTGTCAGTGTGACGCCTTCGACGAAGGCCTTCTGGGCGAAGAAGAACAACACCATCACCGGGAGCATCACCAGCAGGGTGGCGGCCATCGACAGATTCCACTGCACCTGGTGCGCGGTGCGGAACTGGGCCAGACCGAGCGAAACGGTCCAGTGTGCGGTGTTCTCGCTGGTGTAGAGCAGCGGTCCGTAGTAATCGTTCCAGCTGGCGAAGAACATGAACATCCCGGTGGCGGCGATCGCCGGCTTGGCCATCGGCAAGATGATGCTGGTCATCACCCGCCATTCGCTGCAGCCGTCGATCCGGGCGGCGTCGGCGTACTCCTCCGGGATGGTGAGCAGGAACTGGCGCAGCAGGAAGATGCTGAACGCGTCACCGAGCAGGTTCGGCAGGATCAACGGCCACAGCGTCCCGGTGAGGTTTCCCTTCGCCCACATCAGGTACACCGGCACCTGGGTGATCTGCGGCGGCAACACCATCATCGCGATCACCGCCAGGAAAAGCGCGTTGCGCCAGCGAAACTGGAACCGGGCCAGGGCATAGGCGGCCGGCACGCTGGAGATCAGCATGAACCCGGTGGCCAGGCAGGAGTACATCAGTGAATTGAGCAGATAGCTGTAGAGCGGCGCCTTGCGGAACACCTCGAGGAAGTTCTCCGGGTGCCACGAGGTCGGCCACAGGTTCGCGGTCAACGCCTGCTGGTCGCTCATCATCGCGGTGAGCAGGATGAAACCGAACGGGACGACGAACACCACGGCGAGCGCGATCGCCAGGGCATGTGTCGCCACCCAGGACAGGCTCCGGTAGGTGCGGGTGCCTCGGGGGGCGGTCGGGATACTCGAGCGCCGGTCGGCGGTGAGCGTGGTCATGCCGTGGTTCCTTCCACGAAGGACTTCGACCGGCGCAGCAGCAGGACAACGAAGCCGATCGTCGCCAAGAACATGATCACTGCCAGGGCGCTGGCGTAGCCGAGATAGAAGTTGGTGAATCCCTCCTGGTAGACCCACTGCGAGAAGGTCAGCGTCGAACCGCTCGGGTAGCCGAGCGTGGTCGCGGTGCCCTCACCCTGATTGGCCCGTCCGCTCGCCACCTGGGCGGCCACCACCGCCTCGGTGAAGTACTTCAGCATGTTGATCACGCCGGTGACGACGGCGAAGACCAGCACCGGTGAGATGTTCGGCAGGGTCACGTAGCGGAATCGCTGCGGCCCGTTCGCGCCGTCCAGGCTCGCCGCCTCGTACTGATCCTTGGGGACGTCGAGCAGGCTCGCCATCAGGATGATCATCAGATCGCCGATTCCCCACAGGCCGAGCAGCACCAGGCTCGGCTTCGCCCAGGCGGTGCTGTTGAACCACAGTGGGCCGTCGATTCCCACCCAGCCGAGCAGGGTGTTCACCGGCCCGGTCGCCGGGTTGAAGAGGAAGACGAAGGCCACCGTGGTGGCCACCGGCGGGGCCAGAGCCGGCAGGTAGTACAGCGTTCGCAACAGCCCGGCCCCGCGCTTGACGCTGGTCACGATCCCGGCACAGGCCAACCCGAAGAACAGCCGGGCCGGCACCATCACCACGGTCAACCAGAGGGTGTTGCGCACCGCCTGCCAGACCATCGGATCCTCGTGCAGGAAGTACCGGTAATTGCGTAACCCCACCCATTGCGGGGCGGAGACCAGGTCGAATCGGGTGAACGAGAAGACCAGGGTGGCCACCAGTGGGTAGACGAAGAAGATCAGCATCCCGAGCAGAGCCGGGGTGAGCATCAACGCGGCGAACCGGTTGCGCTCGGTGCTGCTTCTCACGGAGCTTGGCCGAGCAGGAGTGCCGAATTAATCTGCTTGTCAACGTCTTTCAACCCAGATGCCAGGTCTGACACCTTGCCGTCCTGCCACTTGACGACGAAGTCCTGGAAGGTGACCTGGTAGGCGCCGCCGTTCGGGCTGGCCGGGGTGGTGGCGCTGTTCGGGTTGTTGAAGATACTCAGGAAGGTCTTGTAGTTGGTGTCGGCCTCCAGGTCAGGAGACTTCAGCGCGGGCAGCGTGGTCGGCACGTTCTTCACCCCGTTTCCCAGCTTGACCAAGGCGGCGGTGTCGGTGGTGAGGTACTTCAGCAACTCCCAGGCCGCGGCCGGGTTCTTCGCGCCCTTGCTGATCCCGATGATGTTTCCGGTGACGTAGCCGCCGCCGTACAGCGACGTCTTGTCGTCGGCAGTGGGGAACGGTGCGGTGCCGAACTTGAGCTCCGGATGCTCGCTTTTGATGAACGCCGTCCGGTACTCGCCGTCCAACGCCATCGCGATCTTGCCGGTTTCGAAGGCGTTGTCCGCCGAGAACTCCTGACCCGCACCGGCGGTGAACTTGGTCAGCTTGTCGGCGCCGTACCAGTCGGTCAGGCTCTTCTGCCAGGCCAGCCAGGAAGCCCAGGCCGGATCCGAGCCGATCGCCGATTTACCTTCTCCGGTGAGCCATTTCGCGCCGAACGACGGGCCGTAATGCGCCGGTGCGTTTTCGTAGAAGCCAACCGTCGGGACGAACCCGGCGACCTTGATCGTGCCGTCCGCGGTGCGCTTGGTCAGCTTCTTGGCCATCTCGGCCATCTCGGTCATGGTCTTCGGCGGCTCGGTGTACCCGGCAGCCGCCAGCAAGGTCTTGTTGTAGTAGAGCCCGTAGGTGTCGGACAGCAGCGGCATCGCACAGCGCTTGCCCTGGTACTCGGTATAGTCGCGGACCGTTTGCGGGAACTGGTTCAGATCCACCTTATCCCGCGCGATGTACCCGCTGAGATCACGGAAAGCGCCGCTGGAACAGAACTTTCCGGTGATGTCGGTGGAGTACGACAGGTCCAGGTCGGGGCCCTTGCCGGCCGAGATGGCCTGGGTGGCCTTGGTGTCGTCCTGGCCGGACTTGACCACGACCTTGATCTGCGGATGCGAGGCCTGGAAGTCGTCCACCACGGACTGGAAGGCCTTGGCCTCGCGGTCGGTGAAGAAGTGCCAGAACTCCACCGTTCCGGTCGCGGCGCCGGTCGGTACCGGCGGTTCGGCACTGGTCGAACCGTCCGAGCAGGCGGCGAGCAGGGCGCTCGCGGTCAATCCGGCCAGCGCGATCGCGGTAACTCTGGTGCGTCGTAAGGTCTTCACTGTTCCTCCTGAACGTGGACCGTTACCGGACGTTGCCGACGGGTTCTGCCGCAGTTGCCCGGAAGAGCGCATCACGGGTGTGATGCAGGGATAGCTCCAGTGCTCCGACGAGAGCTGGATTGCCGTGCACACCACTCACCATCAGTGCTGGGCGGAGTTTGGAGACCCGGCGCAGCGCTCGCTGGACGCGCCGGGCCAGCGTCTGACCACCGGCGGCACAGGTGTCGCCGCTGAGGACGATCAGATGCGGATCGAGCACCGAGGTGATGACTGCGAGCCCCGAGGCCAGCCGGGAAGCCAGCTCGTCGAGGAAGGCCGACGAGGCGGTATCGCTTGTGGCACAGGCTTTCTCGACAATCTGAGGGGCGCTGCGGCCGGGGATGCCGTGCTTGCGGGCGAGCGCTCGGACGGCGGGTGCGCCGACCATGTCCTGGAACCGGATCGGCGGCCGATCGGGGGCCTCGCTCAGCAACTGCATGTATCCGATCTCTCCGGCGCCGCCGGTCGCACCCCGATGCAGCCGGCCACCGAGATCAATGGCCAGGCCCAGGCCGGTGGAGACCCAGAGGACGGCGAAGCTGTCGGTGGAACCACCGACGCCATGGCGACGCTCGGCCACGGCGGCCAGATTGACGTCGTTCTCCACCAGAACCGTGGCCGGGGCGAGCGCCGCCCGCACGGCGACCAATGCTCCCGGCGCTCCCCAGCCGAGCAGCCCTTCGACCAGGGTGACTCGGTCTTCGTCGACGTCGTAGGCGCCGGGGACCGAGAGGGTCACGCTGTGGAGCTGGTTCAGCGGTACCCCGCAGCTGTCGCCCGCCGTGGTCAGAGCGTGCTGCACCAGGCTCGCGGGGGCTCGGTGATCGCTGCTCCGGATCGGGAGGTTCGCCTCGGCCAGGACCGCTCCGGTGAGGTCGGCGATCTGGGCCGTGATCCGCAGCCGGGTCACGTTCACCGCGGCGACATGAGCGGCCGGACCGTGAACCGCGTACAGCACCGCGTTCCGTCCTGGGCCACCGCTGGACGTGCCCACGGCTCGAACCAGCCCGGCTTCTTCAAGCCGGGCGAGCAGTCGGGACGCCGTGGGCTTGGACAACCCGGTCAGGTCGCAGATCTGCACCCGAGACAGCGGCCCGAGCTCGAGCAACAAGTCCAGCGCCGTCCGGTCGTTGATCAGGCGCAGCAGGCGCGGTTGGCCGGGCGTGGGTGGAGCCGCCATGCCGCATCCATTCGTTAGTAACAGTTACTTACGAATGAAACCTAGGGAGCGGAAAGCCTCCGGTCAAGACCCGAAACGCGACTGTCACGTGCGGGTTTCTCTCCGGCGGTCGTTCCGGGAGCCTTCGGGCGATTCGCGGGATTCGGCGTGTGATCCACAGCCACGCCCGGCGGGTTCCCAGGATTGCTGGTCGCAGTTGCACCACGCCCGCCACTCCGGCTTGGCGGTCTCATGATCGTGGTAGATCGGACGGGGCGGATTCAGGCGGTGCTATCCCACCGGATCCACCACGATGACGCCCGAAGCCCTGAACGCATCGCCCAGGGACCGAACATTGCGATAACAGGCCGAAAGTGAATGCATAGCTGATGCACAGCAAATTCGGTGGGCCACCGATCCGCATGGGCCGTATACACGGTCAGAGGATTTCATCGTCCAGTAAAGGGGACTTCGCGCCGTGAACGAGGATGTCAAGGACAGCAGGTTGCGGATCAGTCGCCGCCGAGCGCTCTCGCTGGGCGGCACGATCGGACTGAGTGGATTGCTGGCTGCTTGTGGGGACGGGGATGAACCCTCGTCCGCAGCCTCGACCTCGGCTACTTCGGCCACCTCGGTCGCTTCGCCGGCGGCGACCGCCGCGGCGCCGACCGCTGACCTGATCGCCATGCTGGACACAGCGAATACCTGCGTCACGTCCAAGGAGGAGACCCAGGGGCCGTACTGGTTCGATGTGGATTCGATCCGCACCGACATTCGTGAGGAGCGCCCGGGTGCCGTACTCCAACTCGGCCTGCGCGTCCAAGATCTGACGAAATGCTCTACCGGGGGCGAGGTTACGCCGATCGGCAACTGCGTGGTGGAGATCTGGCACTGTGACGCGGGCGGGATCTATTCGGGCTTTGAGGACGCCTCGGCCGGGGGCGGTGGCTTCGGGGCACCGCCCAGTGGTGCTGCTGGTGGTGGGGCGCCACCGAGTGGTGCACCTGGCGGCGCGCGACCGAGTGGTGCTCCCGGCGGGACGCGACCGAGTGGTGCTCCCGGCGGGACGCCGCCCGGTGGTGCAGGTGGTGCCGGTGGTGGATCCGGGGCCTCGGGCGAGACCTCGGACGGGTCCTACAGCGTCGGTGACAACGAGGCCGCCACCGGAGACGACGGTACCTACCTGCGCGGGGCACAGGTTGCCGACAGCAACGGCATCGTTCAGTTCACCACGATCTACCCCGGCTGGTATCGCGGCCGAACCATGCACATCCATCTCAAGGTGCACATCGACAAGAAGACCGTTCTCACCACTCAGCTGTACGTGGACGACGACTTCACCGACACCGTGTACAAGGTCTCGCCGTACAGCGAGCACACCGGCCGGGACACGACGAACGCGACCGACTTCATCTACGACAAGTCCGGCCTGATGACCATGAAGACCCTGGCCGACGGCTACCTGGGTGTGATCAATATCGGCATTGACGTCTGACGAGATCGGGGTTGATTCCGACGTCGCGTCACGTTCTACCGTGGCGGTGAGCGAGGGAGGCAACCATCAGCCGAGATCAGGTCTTTCGCAGCGGTGAGCTGGCCCGGGCCAGCTCACCGCTGGCCAATTCGCTCGGCTAACCAAAACCGGCGATCATGCACGGTTGCCCGTCTATAGACCGTGATCATGCACGGTTGCCCGTCTATAGACCGTGATCATGCACGGTTGCCCGTCTATAGACCGTGATCATGCACGGTTGCCCACCTCAAAGCGGGCAAGTGTGCATGATCACCGCAGTCAAGTCTGGCCCTCGGGGACGCCATGAGGCGCGAAGATGCAGCTATCTCCGGTCAGAAATTTGGGCCGGGCTGAATCAGTCAGCAGGCCGCCTGCCGGGTCAATCCGGGGCAACCGCTTCGTGCATGACCCTTGCGAAACGGGTGCTTTGGCTGCGCCGGAGGCAGTCAGGCCAAGGCGATCAGCCGGTAGACCGGATCGGGTCGGGGTCGCTCTTGATCCGGAAGGGCGGCCAGGTCCCGGCAAAGATCTCCGGCCGGGTCGGCGTCCGTGCTGTCGATTCCCCGGAACCAGGGAGTGCGGTGGCTGCGGATCTCCTCCTGCCATTGTCGTGGGCTCCGGCCTTGGCCGACACCCACGAAGCTGGTCTCGCTGACCGGTCGCAATCCGTGCCCGGCGGCCTGAGCGACCACGCGATCGCGACGGTCCGAGGCGCTGCGGGTGTAGGCCTCGCGTACGCGCTGGGTCACTGCGGCCACGTCGCTCGGCACCTCGAACGCGGCCTGATTCTTGTCCACGGTGCTGATCAGCACGCCTCCCGGCCGGAGCACGCGGGCGGCCTCCGCCAGGACGGGCTCGGCGTCCGTCAGCAGGTGCAGCAGCCAGATCAGGACGATCGCGTCGACGGACGCCGATTCCAGTGGCAGACGCGTCGCGTCGCCCCCGACGACCTGGGGCAGTCGTCCGGAGGCCAGGGTGAGCATGCCGACCGAACGGTCGACGCCCAGCACCCTGCGGGCAGGGGTGAGCAGCCGTCGAGTCACGATGCCGGTTCCGCAGGCGAGGTCTACCACCGTGCCGGTGCCTTCGGGCAGCAGTTCCTCGATCGCCTCCGCGGCGGCCGCCGCGCGGTCCTCGCCACCGCGGGTGGCGTCGTAGCGGTCAGCCTCGAGGTTGTAGTCGAGCACGATGCGGCCTCCGCCTCAGCCCGGACGCCGCTGATCCGGGCAGCTGGTCTGAACGGCCGACCTGACCTGAGCCGGACCGGGCCGGAGCAAAGTCACAGCGCGAACATACCCGAGCGGTACGGTGCCCAGGTGGCCGTAGGGAACGATACCGAGAGCGCGATGGCGCTGGCCACGGAGCAGTGGCTGCACCCGGAGGCCCGGATCCTGAGGGCCGAGGAGTCGCCGGGCGCCGGCAAGGCGCTGCTGGTCCGGGACCTGGCCGAGCCGCTTCGAACCAGGAGGAGCGTGTCGCTGCGCCGGGTCGCGTCGGCGCAGCACTGGCAGAACTACGAGGAACAGCGAATCACCGTGGAGGCCGGATTCGGCATCCCGCCGGAGGAGGCCGTCCGGAGAGTTCAGCAGTTGCGCGACGGCACCGAGCGCACGGGCCTCGATCTGTACCTGGCACATGACGGGCGGCGGCTGATTGGTGCCGTGGGCCGGTTCCGGCTGCCGGTGCCGGACCGTCCCTGGGCTCGGCTGCAGGAGGTCGACGTCTTTCCCGAGTGGCGTCGACTCGGCTACGGCGACGCCCTGCTCTCGGCCGCGATCGGGTTGCTGAACGACGAGGGCTGCAAGGCCGTGGTGGTCGGGGCGGACGAGGACGACTGGCCGGTGCACTGGTACCGCAAGCGCGGGTTCCACGACGTGGCCCGGGTTCCGCTGACCCGGCCAACCCCGTTGTGATCGCAACCGAGGCAGGTCAGCGGAGGTTGCGGAGCCACCAGCGTTGCCAGGGGGTTTCCACGGCGCGGGGGTGATGGTTCGCCCGCACCCAGCTGACGGCGTCCGAGGCCGGCAGTCCGTCCAGGACTGCCAGCGCGGCCAGGGCGGTTCCGGTGCGGCCGATACCACCACGGCAGGCGATATCGACTCGTTCGCCGGCCTGGGCGCGGCGGTGTGCTTCATGCAGGGCGGCGAGGGCATCGGCGCGGTCCCTGGGGATCCAGAAGTCGGGCCATTGGATGCGCCGGGTGGCCCAGGCCGGGACCGGACCGTCGGCCAGGAGCAAGCTGAAGTCGGCCGGGCTGACCGGGTCGCTGAGCCGTCGGCCCCGCACCCTCAGGCCGGTCGGGAGCGTGACCAAACCGATGTCGTCGAGCCACATTGCGGACGTCATCACCGGATTATACCGGCCGAAAACGCCGTGCCTTGAGGCCGAATCTCCAGCCGGCTCGGTTGCGCCCGAACGGGTGACCGTTCGCTTTCGTCGTCCTCAACCAAATCGCCCAACCAGCCGATGCTTCCAGCGATGTGGAAGGCGCTGGCCGGTCGTGGGAGGAGGGGTCATGTCTGTTGCTGTCGGGTTGGAGGCGCTGGGCTGGCTAGCCGTCGTCTGGTACGTGGTGGTCCATGCGGTGGTTCAGCGTGGCCGATTGCCCCGGGACGGCATGGCCTACCGGATCGCCGGCGGTGCTGCTGCCGCGAGTGTGGTGATGACCGGCGTGGTTGAGGAGATCTGGCCGGTTGCCGTGCTCGGTCTGCTCTGGCTGCGGACCGAGGTGTTCGGTCACCGCCATCACGTGCCCGACCGCCGGAGCGCGGCTCCGACGGCACCAGGTCCACCCGCGGCGAAGATGCCGGACCTGCTGGTCGGTGCGCTGGCCAGGGGAGCGAATCAGGCACCGCCCCAGCCGCGCCCGCCCCAGCCGCATTCGCAACCGCATCTGCCGCACCCGCACCTGCCGCACCCGCACCTGGCCCGGCGAACCGTGGACCGAGTGTTCCGGATCGAGATGGGAATCGTGATCACGATTGTCGTGGTGCTGTTCGGGATCTGGGCCCAACAGCAGCGAGAGGAAATGGGTAACCACTCCAACCGGGTGGTCTGCAACTGGATCGATGGCTGCTAGGTCGTGTTCATAAGTCCCCGCCTACTGCGGCGCACTCCACCGGGCACGTCCTCGCGACGGCGTGGACTTATGAACACGACCTAGCGGCTGCGGATCACGGGAAGCGCCAGCGCACCTCGCCGTGGAACACGATGTCGGTGGGGTGCAGGCCGAGACGTCGAGCGACGCCGATCGAGGCCAGGTTGTCCGGATGGATGTGCGCGATGACGACGTCCACCCCGCAGCCGCGCAACCATTCCGTCATCGCACCGGCCGCCTCGACGGCCACCCCGCGCCGCTGGAACGGTGTCGCCACCACCCAGGCCACCTCCGCCACCAGGTGAGTGCTGTCATGAAGTTCCCCGGAGTGATAGACCGTCGACTGGACGGTGCCGATGATCTCGCCCGACTCGCGATCGCGGATCATCCAGTTCAGCCAGTCCTCGCTGCCGTCCGCCGACTGCCCCAGAACCTGCCGGGCGAACCGGCCGCGGAGTTGGTTGAAGGTCTCCGGCGCGGTGCCCAGGTAGGTATGCAATCGCTGGTCGTTGAACACCGCGACGGCCTCGGTCGCATGCTCCACTCGAAGCGGTTCCAGCGACAGCCGCCGGGACTGCAGCCCGGTTGCGGTGAGCCGGGGCGGAATGCGTGTCATCTGGGCACCCTAAACCGGACACGAGTGATGAATTCGGGTGATCGGTGAACGGGCCGGTTCCGAGCGCCTGGGCAGGGCCTCCGTGGACACGACCTGACCCGTAGGCGATGGGAGGTGCTCGATCGATAGCATCGGGGCGTACTGCGCAGGCTCTGGCGAGCGGCCGGAGCCGATACCGATCAAGGAGTCACCACCGTGCCAGCCGAGTTCACCGTATCCGTCGCCGGTTCCAACCGTGAACTGGCGGCCGGGACGACGGCGGCCGAGCTGTTCGCCGACGACCGGGCGGTGATCGTCGCTCGGGTGAACGGCGAGCTGCGCGACCTGAGCCACGTGCTGGTTGCCGGCGACGCGGTGGAGCCGGTCACCGCGGCCGACCCGGAGGGCCTGGCCGTACTGCGGCATTCCGGGGCGCACGTCCTGGCGCAGGCGGTGCAGGAGGTGTTCAAAGACGCGAAGCTCGGCATCGGGCCGCCGATCCGCGACGGCTTCTACTACGACTTCGACGTCGAGAAGCCCTTCACCCCCGAGGACCTGAAGGCGATCGAGAAGGTGATGCAGCGGATCGTCAAGGAGGGTCAGACCTTCCACCGCCGGGTGGTCACCGACGATGAGGCCCGCGCCGAGCTGGCGGCCGAGCCGTACAAGCTGGAGCTGATCGGGCTCAAGGGCGGGGCCGACAGCCAGGGCAGCGCCGGCGACACCGAGGGCGCTGACGTCGAGGTCGGTGGCGCTGAGCTGACCATCTACGACAACCTGCGCCGCAACGGTGACGTGGCCTGGAAGGACCTCTGCCGGGGCCCGCACGTGCCGACGACCAAGCTGCTCGGCAACGGGTTCCAGGTGATGCGCAGCGCGGCCGCGTACTGGCGGGGAAGCGAGAAGAACCCGCAGCTGCAGCGGATCTACGGCACCGCCTGGCCGACGAAGGACGAGCTGAAGGCCTACCTGGAGCGGATCGCCGAGGCCGAGCGCCGCGACCACCGCCGGCTCGGCAGCGAACTCGACCTGTTCAGCTTCCCCGACGAGATCGGTTCCGGCCTGCCGGTCTTCCACCCCAAGGGTGGCGTGATCAAGCGGGAGATGGAGGACTACGTCCGTCGCCGGCACATCGAGGAGGGCTTCCAGTACGTCGGTACCCCGCACATCTCGAAGCAGCACCTGTTCGAGACCTCGGGTCACCTGCCGTACTACGCGGACACCATGTTCCCCCCGATGGAGATGGAGAACAGCCAGTACTACCTCAAGGCCATGAACTGCCCGATGCACAACCTGATCTTCCGCTCGCGGGGGCGGTCGTACCGCGAGCTGCCGATGCGGTTGTTCGAGTTCGGCTCGGTGTACCGGTACGAGAAGTCCGGGGTGGTGCATGGGCTGACCCGGGTCCGGGGGATGACCCAGGACGACTCGCACAGTTATGTCACCGCCGAGCAGGCTCCGGCCGAGATCCAGCACCTGCTCACCTTCGTGCTCAGCCTGCTACGCGACTTCGGGCTGGACGACTTCTATCTGGAGCTGTCGACCCGCGGTGACTCGGACAAGTTCATCGGGTCGGACGAGGAGTGGGCGAGCGCGACCGCCGTCCTGGAGAAGGCGGCCACCGACACCGGCCTCAAGCTGGTACCCGACCCGGGTGGGGCGGCGTTCTACGGGCCGAAGATCTCGGTGCAGGTCCAGGACGCGATCGGCCGGACCTGGCAACTGGGCACCATCCAGTACGACTTCAATCAGCCGGCCCGGTTCGGCTTGGAGTTCTCCGCAGCCGACGGCACCCGGCAGCAGCCGGTGATGATCCACTCGGCGAAGTTCGGCTCGATCGAACGGTTCCTCGGTGTCTTGGTCGAGCACTATGCCGGGGCGTTCCCGCCCTGGCTGGCGCCCGTCCAGGTGGTCGGGATCCCGGTCACCGATGATCACGTGCCCTACCTGGACGAGGTCGCCGCCCGGTTGCGGGAGCACGGCGTCCGGGTGGAGGTCGACTCCTCGGACGACCGGATGCCGAAGAAGATCCGTACCCACACCAAGCAGAAGGTGCCCTTCATGCTGATCGTCGGCGACGACGACGTGGCCAAGGGTGCGGTCTCGTTCCGGTTCCGGGACGGCAGTCAGGACAACGGCATCGTGGTGGACGACGCGATCACCCGGATCGTTGAGGCGATCCGGACGAAGGCTCAGGTCTGACCGAACTGCGGTTGAACCGACCAGGTCTGGATCTGGCAGCACTCGGCCGAGCCGAGCGCTGCCGGATCCAGGCCAGGACGCTTTCCAGCGGGAGGAAGGCCAGCAGGCAGATCACCAACGGCAGGAAGTGGATCGTCAGCGTCAGGTAGGTGCTGAGGTGGAAAGCCCACAGGCCGATCACGAACAGGTAGCGCGGCCAGCGGCGCAGCACCAGCAGCAGCGGTGTGGCCAGCTCCAGAGTGATGATCAGGAACTGGCTGGCGGTCAGGATCCAGGGCGGGTTCAGCAACAGGTCACCCAGGCTGGTGCCGCGCCGGGTGATCGCCCAGGCGAAGGTGGAGCCGGTCGGCCAGTTCAGCCCGCCGTACCGGAACTTCGAGATCGCTGACAGGAAGTACACCGCCACGCAGGCCACCTGGATGCAGAGCAAGGCCCAGCCGGCCGCCTCGGAGCGAGTGCGGTTGCCGAAGCGCGCGACCCCGATCGTCGGCAGCACCCAGACCGCGACGATCAGGGCGAAGTGATCGTGGTCGATCTTGCTGTAGGACATCCCGATCGAGACCCAGTCGGTGAAGCCGGCGGCCACCACGAACCCGACCAGGACGCCGAGCCGACGCGGCAACCGGCCGCTGGCGCAGAGCAGGCAGCCGATGATGATCACCCAGCGCATCACGTGGACGTAATCGTGCTGCGGCACCGGCAGGTTCAGCCACTCCCGCAGCCGGATCGGCCGATACAGCACCGCCGAACTGTCGGCGTGCGCGAACACGTCGTTGACCACGAAGAACAGGTCATCGATGACGAACAGGTAGATCGCCACCCGGAGCAGGGCGATCCGGGACTGCGGCGCCGGCTCGAAGAACCACGCCCGGATCCGGGCCGTCCGGGCCGGACGCAGGGACGGCGCGGCTTGGCTCGTCGCGGTCATCGTGGCAGCTCCGGGGCGGTGTCATTGGCCGGCCAGCCGACCAGGGTGTCGACCCGCTCGCCCGCTGCCCGGCCGTTGCGCAGCACCGTGACGCGCTCGTTCAGCCAGAGTTGGGTCAGCTTCGGTTGCCCGGGATGCAGCCTGGCGTACGAGGCGGCCAGATCCGCCAGCATGCTCGGGTTCCGGATGATGCTGGGTTGCTGACCTTCGATCTCCGCCCTGGCCAGGCCGAGGTCGGACACCGTGATCGGCACCAGCTTCACCTCCCCGTCGGCCGTGCGGGCCTGCAGGAAGGTGGCGCGGATCGCGTCGTTCTGCCCGACCCGGAAGGCGAACTGGGACATCGGCCCGAACGGCCACTCGACGTCGTTGCCGATCACCGAACCGCGCACCACGAGCACGGTGCCGAGCAGCAGGGCGGCCAGCCGCCAGGCGACCGAGGCCCGGCCCAGAGTCTGGACCGGTGGCTCGGTGGAGCGCTGCTCCGGTGGTTGCGGGCCCTCGGATGCCGGATCGCTGCTCGCGGGCCGGCCGCCCTCGGGGCTGATCGATTGCACCCGGGTAATCTAGGCGCTGTGACGACGTCCCCGTTTCCCGCACCCCGCCCGGTCGTCATTTTCGACGGTGACTGCGCGATCTGCACGACTCTCGCCGGAGTGGTTGAACGCCGATTGCGCCCGCCGGCCGTCGTCCAACCGTGGCAGCGGCTGGATCTGGCCGCCTACGGGCTGAGCGACGTGGACTGCCTCGAGGCCCTGCAATACGTGGACGCCGACGGCCGGGTCTTCGCCGCGGAACTCGCCGTCGCCCGGCTGCTGCGGGCCTCCCGGCCGTGGGCCCGCCCGGCCGGGTTCGTGATCGCCCTGCCCGGAATCCGATCGGTGGCCGGGCTGATCTATCGCTGGGTGGCCCGCAATCGCAGCCGCCTGCCGGGCGGCACCGCGGCGTGTGCCGTCCCGCCGCCCGCCGCTCCCGTCGACTGACTCGTTTCGGTGGGCGCCGGCTCAGCTCCCTGGGCTCGCCCAGCCCGCCGGGCGGCTCGTCTGGCTCGCCAGCTGTCGTAGTACTCCTCCAGCGGGAGGAAGGCCAGCATCATCACCAGGTGCGGCCAGAACGCAATGGTGATCATCATGAACGTGATGAGGTGAAACAGGTACCAGCCGGCCACCATTCGCCGGCGCCAGCGCTCCGCGACAAAGAAGATCAGCGGGGAGAGCAGTTCCAGGCCGACCAGCACCCACTGGAACCAGTGCAGGGTCCAGGGCACATGCAGCAACTGCTCACCGAACCAGCTGCCCCGGCGAACCACGGCGCGCAGCATGGTCGCCGAGTTGACCCATTCCGGACCACCGAAGCGGAGTTTCGCCATCGCGGACAGGAAGTAGGTGGCGATCGCCGTCAGCTGGATGGCGCGCATCGCCCAACCGGCTGCCTCGCTGAGCCGCCGGTCGCTCACCGTGGCCGCCCCGATCATCGGCAGGACCAGTAGGGCGATGACGAAGTCGCCGCGGTCATGATCGACTTTGCCGTAGGAGAAGGCGACGTACTGGTACCAGATCCAGGCGATCGCCACCGCCCAGCCGGTCAGCCGGGGCAGCCGTCCGGTCAGCGCCAGCACCGCGGTCAGCGCCGAACCCCAGCGCAGCAGTTCGACCAGGGGAACCGAGGCGGCCGGCAGGTGCAGCAGCTTGCCCATCCACAACGGCTGGTACCAGACCGGGTCGCTCCAGCCGTGGTAGTAGCCCGAGGTGTGCAGGTACACCACGTCAATGATCACGAAGAGGTAGACCGCACGCCGCAGCAACGCCACCCGAGCCAGCGGCACCGGGCTGAACAGCCAGCTCCAGAACCTCATGGCGCGCTCCACTGGGCCAGCGTGGTGTCACGCACCGCACCGGTCGGCGCCCGGTTCTGAAGCAGGACCTCGTGCTTGACCACCCGGACGGCCCGCCACGCCGGCTCGTCCGGGCGCAGCTGGGAATGACTACGGGCCAGCGTGCCGAGCATCGCCGGGTTGCTGGTGATCTGCGGGATCCGGCCCTCGACCTCGGCCCGGTTCAGCCCGACCGCGCTGGGGGCCAGCGGCGCCGGTCGCCAGGTCGGATCGTCGCCGATCAACACGTCGATCCGCATCGCGGTGACCGAACCGGAGGGCGAGGTGGAGGTGGAGAACATCCGCCACGGCGAGAACGGCCACCAGTCGTCCTGCCCTACCCACGTCCCAGCCACGAACAGGGCGCTCACCGCGAGGAGCAGCAGGGCCCGCCAGGCTCGCCCGGTCCGAGGCAGTCGAATCACGTCGTTGGGAGGAACGTCGCGTTCAGCGATCATCCCGGAGGTTTCCACCGTTCAAAGGATACCGGGGAAGCACCCCCGGGATGGGTGGTCGATCCGTCCGCCTCCTAGAATCACGGGCGTGATGGATGGCTTCGGAACGGCTGAGACCATGGCCGGGGAGCCGGACGGCTTCGAGCGGCTGTGGACCCCCCACCGGATGGTCTACATCAAGGGCGAGGAAAAACCCCACAGCTCGGACGCCGGTTCGGACTGCCCGTTCTGCCGGGCTCCACTGCTCAGCGACGAGGACGCCCTGATCGTCGCCCGGGGCGAGACCTCCTTCGCGATCCTGAACCTGTTTCCGTACAACCCGGGACATTTGTTGATCTGTCCCTACCGGCACATCGCCGGATACCCGGATCTGACCCCGGCGGAAACCCTGGAGATCGCCGAGCTGAGCCAGCAGGCGATGCGGGTGCTCGCGAAGGTGGCCGTCCCGCACGGATTCAACCTCGGGATCAATCAGGGCTCGGTCGCCGGTGCCGGGATCGCCGCTCATCTGCACCAGCACGTCGTCCCGCGCTGGGGTGGAGATGCGAACTTCATGCCGGTCATCGGGCAGACCAAGGTGCTCCCCGAGCTGCTGGCCGATACCCGTAGCCGAGTGGCGGAAGCCTGGGCGGCCACGATCAAGCCATGACACTGATCACTGCCTGAACCGGGCCAACACGTCGCGTGCCGGGGGATACGCATCGGTAGAGTGGCGTAGACATGCTCAATCGATTCGCACGAGCCCTGTTCACGCGCCTGTTCACACCGGTCGCGCGGCTTCTGCTGCGCTGGGGGATCAGCCCGGACGTCGTCACCCTGGTCGGCACGCTCGGAGTCAGCTCCGGGGCGCTGGTCTTCTACCCGCGCGGTGATTTCGTCATCGGCACCCTGGTGATCACCGCGTTCGTGTTCTCGGACATGCTCGACGGGATCATGGCCCGGCTGTCCGGCCGTTCCTCCGACTGGGGTGCCTACCTGGACTCCACGCTCGACCGGGTGGCCGACGCCGCCGTCTTCGGTGGCCTGGTGCTCTACTACGCCGGTCCGGGCGACAACGAGGTGATGGCCAGCCTGGCGCTCGCCTGCCTGGTGCTCGGCAGCGTCGTCTCCTACTCCCGGGCCCGGGCCGAAGGGCTCGGGATGCGCGCCGACGTCGGGATCGCCGAGCGGTCCGAGCGGCTGGTCGCCGTCCTGCTCGCGACCGGATTCGTCGGCTGGTTCCTGCCCCAGCTGGTCCTGCTCGTCGTGCTCGCCCTGCTGGCGGTAGCCAGTTTGATCACCGTTCTGCAGCGCATCCTGTACGTGCGCAAGCAGGCCCTCGCCCCGGGCCGGGTCGACGGGGTCAGCACCCGGGACGCCCGACTCGCGACCGAGCAGGCCAAGACCGTGAAGATGCCCGAGAGCACCGACCATCCGGTGGGCAGCCGGGATGCCTGACCGCGTCGTGGTCCTGGCCTACACGCTGGGCTGGCGAATCGTGAGCGCGCTGCCGGAAGCCATCGCCTACGGATTGTTCGCGCTGATCGCCGATGTCGCCTGGTGGCGGCGCGGCAAAGGGATCCTCCGACTGGAGGCGAACCTGGCGCGCGCGGTACCGACCGCGGACGCCGCGCAACTGCGGGTGCTGTCCCGCCGGGGGATGCGCTCCTACCTGCGGTACTGGTGCGATGCGTTCCGGATGCCGAACTGGTCCCGGGAACGGACGGTCGGCACCTGCCGGGTGGAGAACGAGGACATTCTTCGCGGCGCGTTCGTCGGCGGCAGCGGCGTGGTGGTAGCGCTCGCCCACCACGGCAACTGGGACCACGCCGGCGCCTGGTCCACCTTCGACCTGGCCAAGGTGACCACCGTCGCCGAGCGGCTCAAGCCCGAAGAGCTGTTCGACCGCTTCCTGGCCTTCCGGCAGAGCCTCGGAATGGAGATTCTGCCGCTGACCGGCGGCGGCAACGTCTTCGGGACGCTCATCCAGCGAGTGAAGAACGGCGGGTTCGTCCCGTTGCTGTGCGACCGCGACCTCACCGACAAGGGCGTATCGGTCACGCTGCTCGGGGAGCCGGCTCGAATGGCGGCCGGACCGGCCGCGCTGGCCATCGTCACCGGCGCACCGCTGCTGCCGCTGAACATCCACTACGAGCGATTGCCGCGAGGGGCGCCGGCTCGCTGGGGGATCGTGATCACCGCACATCCGCCGGTACCGGTGCCGCCCGGTAAGCGCCCCGAGCAGCTGGCCATCATGATGCAAGGCTGTGCCGATGCCCTCGGTGCCGGGATCGCGCAGCACCCGGAGGACTGGCACATGCTGCAACGGGTCTTCGAGAGCGACCTCGATGCCCGCTGACCCGGCCATTCTGACCGCGACCGAGCAGCAGTCGGCCCGGCCGCTGCGGATCGGGATGGTCTCGCCCTACTCCTTCGACGTGCCCGGCGGCGTCCAGTTCCACATCCGGGACTTGGCCGAGCACCTGATCGCGCACGGCCACCACGTGGGTGTGCTGGCTCCGGCGGACGACGACACCCCGTTACCGCCGTACGTGGAATCGGCCGGTCGGGCGGTTCCACTGAAGTACAACGGCTCGGTGGCCCGGATCAGCTTCGGACCGGTCAGCTCGGCCCGGGTGAAGCGCTGGCTGGCCGACGGTGAGTTCGACATCCTGCACGTGCACGAGCCGTCCAGCCCTTCGCTGTCGATGCTCGCGATGTGGGCGGCGAACGGGCCGATCGTCGCCACCTTCCACACCTCAACGTTGCGCTCGCGCTCAATGCAGGCGGCATATCCCTTGCTGCGCCCGGGTTTTGAAAAGATCTCGGCGCGGATCGCGGTATCTGAGGACGCCCGGCGGACCGTCGTCGAACACCTCGGCGGCGACGCCGTGGTGATCCCCAACGGGGTCTACGTCGACCGCTTCGCCGGCGCCCCGGTACGGCCCGAATGGCAGGGCACTCCGGAGCGCCCCACCCTCGCCTTCGTCGGTCGACTGGACGAGCCGCGCAAGGGCCTTCCGGTTCTGGCCGCCGCACTGCCCGCGATCCTGGCCAAGCGCCCAGGAACCCGGCTGTTGGTCCTCGGTCGGGGAGACGGCGACGAGGCCCTGGAAGCGCTCGGCGATCAAGCCGGTGCCGTCGAGTTGCTGGGCGAACTGGACGACGCCGCGAAGGCGTCGCTGCTGCGCTCGGTGGACGCCTACGTGGCACCGCACACCGGCGGCGAGAGCTTCGGGATCGTGCTGGTCGAGGCGATGAGCGCCGGCGTCGCGGTGGTGGCGAGTGATCTCGGGGCGTTCCGCAGGGTGTTGGACGATGGTCGGCTCGGCGTCCTGGTCCGCACCGCAGACCCGGCGGCGCTCGCCGGCGGGATCCTCGACCTGTTGGACGACCCGGATCGGGCGCGCGAGCTGGCGCGTCAGGCCGCCGTCGCGGTCCGCCGATACGACTGGTCGAGGGTGGCCACTCAGGTCCTCGACGTCTATGAGACCGTCCGGCTCGGCGCGGATCGGGTCGGCACCGACCCGCGGATCCCGAACCTGCTGGCCCGCTGGTGGGACACCGCCCGGGCCTAGCCGAACCGAGCCGAACCCGAACCGAACCGAGCCAACCGTTAGGCTCCGTCGGCGTGGGCGACTTGCTGGAGCGGACTGAGGGTGCGTTGGACGGGCCGCTCGGCCTGGCCCTCCTCATCCTGCTGCTGGTGCTCGCCCTCGGCTGGTACCTGTCGTACCTGGCGGCCAGGCTGGACCGGCTGCATCACCGGGTGGAATCGTCCCGGGCCGCGCTGGAGACCCGACTGGCCAGGCGGGCCTCGCTGGCGCGCGAGGTCGGCCGGCTGCTGCCGGCACCGACCAGCGGGGATCTGATCGCGGCTGCCGGGCGCACCCTCAGCACGGCAACTCCGGCTCGGGGCTCGGACGTCAGGGGCATCCTGATTCTCGAGCTGCCGGTGAGCGAGATCGCCGAGAATGAGCTGACCCGGGCCCTGCATCGGGCCTTCGACGACCCGACGACCGCCGCCGGTCTGCGTGCTGACCCGGCGGCCGGGGCTTTACTGGATGAGCTGATCAGCGCCGGGGAACGGGTTCAGCTCGCCCGCCGGTTCCACAATGACGCCGTCGCTCACGCGCAGCGGATGCGACGCAAGCGGGTCGTGCGGTGGGCGCGGCTGGCCGGCCGGGCCGAGCTGCCGCAAATGGTGGAGATCGACGACAGCCTGCCCACCGGCCTGGGCTGGGACCTGCCCGCTGCCTGAGCGGCGTCCGCCCGGTCTGGGCAGTGTCAGTGTGAGCTGTCCGGCCCGCGCGCGTAGGATTACCGCTGTCGGTGGTGCGGTCAGCATCCGCCGACCCGACCATTCGATATCGTCAGCGAGGTTCCGACGTGTCCACCCCCACACCGCCCAACGGTGCCCAGCCCGCCCCCGAGAACATCGAATCCACCGCAGTCACCGGAACCATCCGGGGCAAGCGCGGCATGGCAGAGATGCTCAAGGGTGGCGTGATCATGGACGTGGTCACCCCCGACCAGGCCCGGATTGCCGAGGCCGCCGGTGCGGTCGCGGTGATGGCGCTGGAGCGGGTGCCGGCCGATATCCGGGCGCAGGGCGGCGTGGTCCGGATGAGCGACCCGGACATGATCGACGGCATTCGAGCGGCGGTCTCGATCCCGGTGATGGCGAAGGCCCGGATCGGTCACTTCGTCGAGGCCCAGCTGCTGCAGGCGCTCGGGGTCGACTACATCGACGAGTCCGAGGTGCTGACCCCGGCCGACTACGCCCACCACATCGACAAGTGGAAGTTCACCGTTCCGTTCGTCTGCGGTGCCACCAACCTGGGTGAGGCCTTGCGGCGGCTCAGCGAGGGCGCGGCGATGATCCGGTCGAAGGGTGAGGCCGGCACCGGCGACGTCTCGAACGCGACGACCCACATGCGCGCGATCAACGGCGAGATCCGTCGGCTGAGCGGGCTCAGCGAGGACGAGCTCTACGTCGCGGCCAAGGAGCTGCAGGCCCCGATCGACCTGGTCCGCGAGGTGGCGACGGCCGGCAAGCTGCCGGTCGTGCTGTTCACCGCGGGCGGCATCGCCACCCCGGCCGATGCGGCGATGATGATGCAGCTCGGCGCCGACGGGGTGTTCGTCGGGTCCGGGATCTTCAAGTCCGGCAACCCGTCCGCTCGGGCCGAGGCGATCGTCAAGGCCACCACGTTCTTCGACGACCCGGATGTGATCGCCAAGGTCTCCCGTGGACTCGGTGAAGCAATGGTCGGGATCACCGTCGACGAGATCCCGGTCCCGCACCGGCTCGCCGAGCGCGGGTGGTGAACCCGCCTGTCGTCGGCGTCCTCGCAGTTCAAGGGGATGTTCGGGAGCACCTGGCGGCGCTGAGCGAGGCGGGAATGGCCGTCCGCTCGGTGCGCCGCCCGAGCGAGCTCGAAGGGTTGTCCGGGATCGTGCTGCCCGGCGGCGAGTCGACGACGATCGACAAGCTGACCCGGGCGTTCGAGCTGCGCGAACCGCTCTGCGGGCTGCTCAAACTCGGCCTGCCGGCGTATGGGTCGTGCGCGGGGATGATCCTGCTCGCCGACCGGGTGCTCGGGGCCGCCCCCGGCCAGCAGACCTTCGGCGGCATCGACATGACGGTCCGCCGGAACGCGTTCGGCGGTCAGATCGAGTCGTTCGAGGAAGACCTGGACTTCGCCGGGGTGGACGGCGGCCCGCTCCGGGCGGTGTTCATCCGGGCCCCGTGGGTCGAGGAGGTCGGTGCCGACGTCGAGGTGCTGGCCACCATCCGGGCCGGTGCGCAGCCTCGACGGATCGTCGCCGTCCGGCAGGGCAACCTGCTGGCCACCTCGTTCCATCCGGAGATCGCCGGGGACTACCGGGTGCACCGGTTGTTCGCCGATCTGGTTCTCGCGTATCAGGCGGCCGAGCAGTAGCAGGGCCCGGGCGGCGGCGCTGACGGTGCGTGCACCGGCGCCCGGGTAGCATGAGTTGTACGTTCCTCCGCGATCGGCGCGACGATGCGCGGGGTCCATTAGTCGATCATGCACGGAGGCGTCACGATGTCCGGCCATTCCAAGTGGGCGACCACCAAGCACCAGAAGGCGGTCGTCGACGCCCGGCGCGGCAAGATGTTTGCCAAGCTGATCAAGAACATTGAGGTCGCAGCCCGCACCGGCGGTGGCGATGTAGCGGGTAACCCCACGCTGTTCGACGCCATTCAGAAGGCCAAGAAGTCGTCGGTGCCGAACAACAACATCGACAACGCCGTGAAGCGGGGTTCGGGTGCCGAGGTCGGCGGGGCCGACTACCAGACGATCATGTACGAGGGATATGGCCCGAGCGGCGTCGCGATGCTGATCGAGTGCCTCTCCGACAACCGCAACCGGGCCGCCATGGAGGTCCGGACCGCGATGTCGCGGAACAACGGCACGATGGCCGACCCGGGCAGCGTCGCGTACATGTTCGCCCGCAAGGGTGTGATCGTCGTCCCGAAGACTGGATCGCTGTCCGAGGACGACGTCCTGGGCGCCGTGCTGGATGCCGGAGCCGAGGAGGTCAACGACCTCGGCGAGGCGTTCGAGGTGGTCAGCGAGGCGACCGACCTGGTCGCCGTCCGCACCGCGGTGCAAGAGGCCGGGATCGAATACGACTCGGCCGACACGCATTTCGTGCCGAGCGTGAACGTCCCGCTGGACGAGGAAGGCGCCCGCAAGGTCTTCCGGCTGATCGAGGCGCTCGAGGACTGCGACGACGTGCAGAACGTGTACGCCAACTTCGACGCCTCCGACGAGGTCATGGCCGCCGCGAGCGCCGAGTAACCGAACTCGTGATCATGCACGCTTGCCCGTGCCTG
This sequence comes from Kineosporiaceae bacterium, assembly GCA_035474375.1. GTDB lineage: Bacteria > Actinomycetota > Actinomycetes > Actinomycetales > Kineosporiaceae > JANNPJ01. The sequence continues at coordinate 57,984 of DATINJ010000011.1, forward strand.
AACCTGGAGCGGGCAGAGCCCTCGAGTGGTGGGGCGAGCAAGCGCGCATGATCACGAGTCTGTGTGGGTGTGTTGGTTTGCGGGTCGGTCGCCCGGACGTGCGAAGGTTCGCTCATGCGAGTCCTTGGGGTTGATCCTGGTCTGACCCGGTGTGGGCTCGGCGTCGTCGACGGGCTGCCGGGTCGGCGGGCCACTTTGGTGGCGGTGGACGTGATCCGCACTCCGTCGGACGCCGACCTGGCACACCGATTGCTTGGCATCTCCGAAGCGATCGAGGGCTGGCTGGAGCAGGTCCGGCCGGATGTGGTCGCGGTGGAGCGGGTGTTCAGCCAGAACAATGTGGCGACCGTGATGGGGACGGCGCAGGCCGCCGGGGTGGCCGTGCTGGCCGCCGCCCGACTCGGGATTCCGGTGGTGATGCACACACCGAGCGAGGTGAAGGCGGCGGTCACCGGGTCCGGCCGGGCCGGCAAAGATCAGGTGGCGAACATGGTGACCCGGATTCTCGGGCTCGCCGAGCGCCCCCGGCCCGCCGACGCGGCGGATGCCCTGGCGCTGGCCATTTGCCACCTCTGGCGCGACGGCACCAGTCTGGTTACCGCCGTCTCCGCGGCTCCGGGAGCCGGTGGTGCCACGCCGGCGCAACGGGCCTGGGTGGAGGCCGCTGCTGCGGCGCAGCTGGCGAGTCGCCCGGCGCGTCGTTCGACGAGGCCGAGCACCCACCGGTAACGTGCTCTTCGTACACGTGTTCGGCTGAATTTGCGGGAGTTGCGGTGATCGCGTCTTTGCGTGGGCGAGTGGTGTCACTACGGCTGGACGCCGTCGTCCTCGAAGTAGGCGGGGTCGGGCTGCTGGTCCAAGCGACGCCCGGCACGCTGGCTGAGCTGCGCCCTGGGCAAGAGGCGCAGCTGTTCACCAGCATGGTCGTCCGCGAAGACGCGCTGACCTTGTTCGGTTTCGCCGAGGCGGATGAGCGCGATGTCTTCGAGACCGTGCAGACCGTCTCCGGGATCGGACCCAGGCTGGCGTTGGCGATGCTCGCCGTGCACACCCCTGAGGGCCTGCGCAAAGCGGTCGCCGGCCAGGATCTGACCGCGCTGATGCGGGTGCCCGGGATCGGCCGGAAAGGCGCTCAGCGGATCGTGCTGGAATTGACCGACCGGCTCGGTGCACCGTCCACCGGCACCGGTGCCGGTGGAACGGCCGCCGGTTCCGCGGCGGCGGGCGCTCCCGCTCCCTGGCGAGATCAGGTGCTGGACGCGCTGGTCGGGCTGGGCTGGCCGGCTCGGCAAGCCTCCGAGGCGGTCGACTCCGTGGTCGGGACGACGAACTCCGCGGTCTCCGTCGACCTGACCGGTGACCCGCCGGACATGGCTCAGGTACTCCGGGCCGCGCTCCGCCAGCTCGGGCGGACCGGGTGACGGAGTTCGACGCTCGGGCGGCGGCCGACGAATCCTTGGCGCTGGTTGCGGCGGAAGCTTCGGTCGAGGATCAGCAGATCGACACCGCGCTGAGGCCACGCAAACTCGACGACTTCGTCGGCCAGCGGGTGGTGCGCGAGCAGTTGACGCTGGTGCTGGAGGCGGC
>DATINJ010000012.1:0-8450 GCA_035474375.1 Kineosporiaceae bacterium
GCGCCCTCGGCGGCCGACTTGATCAGGATCTTGTCGTCGATATCGGTGACGTTCCGGACGTAGGTCACCGATTGCCCATTGCTGATCAACCAGCGGCGCAGGACGTCGAACGAGACCTGGGCCCGAACATGCCCGATGTGCGGCGAGCTCTGCGGTGTGGGCCCGCAGACGTAGATGCCCACCTTGCCGTCGACGAGCGGGACGAAGTCCCGCACCTGCCGGGCAGCGGAGTCATACAGTCGAAGGGCCACCTGTCAAGGATAGGGGGCTATCCGGAATCGCCCGTCATGGGTTTTCCTACTCAGGTGCCGATCGCCGGGAGCATCGATACTTTCTCGGGTGATCAACCGAGTGAATTCGAAGTGGGTAGCGATCGGGCTGCTGATCCTTACCGTCGTCCAGTTGGTAGTGGCCACCTTCGTCCCCGGGCTGGATCAGTTCGAGGGCAAGGGCTTCGCCGCCCGCCTCGCCCTCTATCCGGCAATGATGCTGGTGGTGCCGGCGGTCTGGCTGGTTCGGGCGCGCCGACGGGCGGTCAGCGGGGCCGAGCCGATGGATCAGCCGCCGTGGGCCGCCTTCGCCTGGATCATGTTGCCGTTCCTGGTTGACGTCACCGGGAACACGCTGAACCTCTACGACTCGCTCTGGTGGTGGGACGACGTCAATCATCTGGCCAATTGGCTGTTCCTGAGCCTCGGCGCGGGATTGCTGCTGCTGCGGGGGGCACCTCGACGGCCCGGGGAACTGGTTCTGCTGGTCGCCGGGATCGGCGCGATCATGGCGGTCTGCTGGGAGGTCGGGGAGTACTACGCCTTCATCCGCGGCGGCACCGAACTTGCGAGCGCGTACACCGACACCCTCGGCGACGAGGTACTCGGCACCCTCGGCGCCACCCTCGGCGGCCTGATCATCGCCGCCAAACCCGCGTCGCGACCCGCCCAGGCCCGTACTTCCGGCCAAGATCGCCAGGTTCGCCCCGATTTGGGCCGCTAAAGGGAACAAAACTGGGCGCAGCCGGCGATCACCCAAGCGGGAAGGTGATCATGCACTTGGGAGGCTCGTCAGCGCCGGCGTGCCCACCCTCAGCCGTCTGTGAGCGGGCAATCGTGCATGATCACGGCTGAGTACGGACGACGAGCGCGGTGGCGATCGCGGCCACGCCGTCACCACGGCCGGTGAGCCCGAGACCGTCGGTGGTGGTGGCAGACACCGACACCGGTGCGCCACAGGCCGCCGACAGCACGGACTGGGCCTCGTCCCGCCGAGGTCCGAGCTTCGGCCGGTTCCCGATCACCTGGATCGCCACGTTTCCGATCTCCCAGCCCGCGGCGCGCAGCCGGGCTGCGGCTTCGGCGAGCAGCGCGGTTCCGGCCGCACCCGCCCACTCCAGCTTTCCGGTGCCGAAATGGGATCCGAGATCACCTAGCCCGGCCGCCGAGAACAGCGCATCGCAGGCCGCATGAGCCGCGACGTCCGCATCGGAATGACCGTCCAATCCGACTTCGCCGGGCCATTCCAGGCCGGCCAGCCACAGCCGACGCCCGGAATCGGGCGCGGCATAGGCATGGACATCGACTCCGATGCCGGTGCGCGGAAGCCCGGAGGCGGCCCTGATCGGGGATACTTGGGTCACGATGTCAGTGTTGCTCATTTAAGATCGGCGCATGACAGAGCCGGTCAGCTCGATTCCGAAGGGCGACGGCAAGTGCCGACCCGGAGCCGCGGCGTTCGTCGTGCTGGCCGGGGGCAGCGGAACTCGGGTCGGATCCGAGCGGAACAAGGTGTATCTGCCGTTGGCCGGGCGGCCGGTGATCTCCTGGTCGCTCTCCTGGGCGGCGGAGGTTCCCGAAATCGGGCGAGTGATTCTGGTGATCCGCCCGCAAGACGAGCTACCCGCCGCCGAGGCGATCCAGGCCGCCGGGATGACCGGCCGGGTCGAGGTGATCGCCGGTGGCGTCACCCGGCACCGGTCCGAGCAGGCCGCCCTGGATCATCTGTCCTGGCCGATCTGTGCCGGCTCGATCGATGTCGTGGCGATCCATGACGGCGCCCGGCCGCTCGCCGGTTCGGCGCTGTTGCAGCAGGTCATCCAGGCTGCTGCCACGCACGGCGGCGCGGTCCCGACGCTTCCCGAGGAGACTGCCTGGCCGGTGGACGCCGCCGGGCGACTGCACCCACCGGGGGCCGACCAGAGCCTGCACCGGGTGCAGACCCCGCAGGCCTTCCGGGCGGCGCCGCTGCTGGAGGCGTACGCCGCGGCGCTGCGCACCGGCAGCGAAGGCACCGACACCTCGGCAGCGCTCGAGGGCCTGTCCGGCATCCAGGTGATCGCGGTCCCAGGGCGACCGGAGAACCTCAAGGTGACCTTCGCCGACGACTTGCTCCGGGCGGAACAACTGCTCAGCTGATCGGGTCAGGCTCGGCCGTCAGTGGCTGCCGAGCACGGTGGCGCCCCGACCGACCAGAGCGGCCAGGACGGCGATCGGAGTCGGACCGAACTGCCCCGGCTCGATGTCGTCCAGCTCCCGGCAGACCGCGCGCAGCACTCGCAGCCGGGCCGCGATCGGAGTGCCGACGAAGCGATGCTCGTCCCGTTCCGCGGTGCCGGTGAGGAAGCCGTCGGCGTCCACCAATTTGAGGGTGTCGACGACCGGAGCGACGGTCGCGATCACCACGTCCGGTGCCGCCGGTAGTGCGTCGTCTGCCGAGCCACCAGCCGAACTGTCGAGCGAGTGGACGGAATCGACGGAGGTGAGCGTGCGCAGAACCGCGGCCAGCCGGTCGGCCGGCCCTGGCGCCGGCAGTTCACGCAGATCCGGGACGTCGAACAACACCGCGGGGGCGTCGTCCGGTTCTGCGCTGGTGGCCAATTCGGCCCAGCTGAGCACGTCGGAAGCACCGGCCGCGAGCAGCGCGGGACGGTAGGCCTGGGATTCGGCCCGGACGACGGCGACGAATCCGCTGTTCGTCCAGGCGGGCGTCGTCATCGATTCAGGCCAGGACGGCGAGGCTCGGGGTGGACCATGGCGTCGGCCGGTTCGGACCCCGGTCGAGCAAAGACCATCCGGCCGTTGGCAGTGGTGAGCACGCTGGTCACTGTGGCATGAACCTCGGCACCGACCCGCTCCCGGGACCGCTCGACCACCACCATCGTCCCGTCGTCCAGGTAGCCCACCCCCTGACCGGCTTCCTTGCCCGCTCGGGTGAGCAGGACCGAAACCAGGTCACCGGCGGAGACCGGAGGTCGCAACGCCAGCGACAGGGCGTGCAGGTTCATCACCCGACAGCCGGCCAGCGCCGCAACCCGGGCCAGGTTGCTGTCCAAGGTCAACAACGCCGCCGACCGATCCAGGGTGATCCGGACCAGCTTGGCGTCGACCTGGGACAGTTCCGGGGCCTCATCGTTGATCACTTCGAGGTCTACCCCGCCTTCCCGGCGCAGCGCCGCCAACGCCTCCAGACCGCGGCGTCCCTTGGCTCGCCGGGTGTCGTCGGCGGCATCGGCCAAGCCCTGCAACTCGTCGATCACCGGTTGCGGCAGCAGCAGCGTGCCGTGCAGGAACCCGGCCCGGACGACGTCGACGATCCGACCATCGATCGCCACCGACGTGTCGAGCAGCCGAGGGAGCGCGGAGACCGGGCTCTGGGCGGTCAGACCGGCCCGCGGGCCGAACAGGTTGAGCAAACCGGCTCGGTTCGCCATCCCGAACCGGTAGCCGAGGGTGCCCACGGTGACGCAGACGAACACGAAGAGTGGCAAAGTGACGGGGGCCGCGCCGATCAGCAGCACCGGCCAGAGCAGGCCACCGGCCACCAGGACGCCCAGGACCGCTCCCAGCAGACCGCCGAGCACTTGTTCGACCGAGCGCTCCCGAAGTGCCGCTTCGGCGTCCTGCAGGCTTCTCCCGGTCAACCGGGCCACCACTCCGCCTAGGACATAGCCAATCGCGGCACCGAGAATGATCCCGATTCCGCTGCCTTCGAATGGGCCAACCCGGACGCCGGGCTGATCCGCGTTCACGGCAATGAAATACCCGACGCCGGCGAAGAAGACCACGACACAAAATCGGAGTACTTCAACGACGACGCCGGGCATATTCAGATCGCGTTCTGCCATACCGTCCTCATCAGTCGCAGCCGCACTCGCGGCCGACGATGATCAGGACGCGAGGACCTCATTGAGGAGTGCCTCGGCCTTGTCCTCATTGGTGTGTTCGGCTAGTGCAAGCTCCGACACGAGGATCTGGCGCGCTTTCGCGAGCATTCTCTTCTCTCCGGCGGACAGCCCACGATCCTGATCGCGGCGCCAGAGATCACGGACAACTTCGGCAACCTTGATCACGTCGCCGGAAGCGAGTTTCTCCAGGTTTGCCTTGTATCGACGGGACCAGTTGGTCGGCTCCTCCGCGTAAGGTGCACGAAGCACCTCGAAAACGCGGTCCAGCCCTTCCTGACCAACAACGTCCCGAACACCCACGAGGTCGACGTTCATCGCCGGCACCTCGATGGTTAGATCTCCCTGCGCAACCTTCAGGACCAGGTACTGCCGTTCCTCGCCCTTGATAACTCGGGTCTTGATCTCCTCGATCAGTGCTGCCCCGTGATGGGGGTAAACGACCGTCTCGCCGACCGTGAAAGCCATGTGTAAGTATCCCCTTTCTGGTGTAGAGGTTACCACGGGATAGTCACTCCATACCAGGGGTGACAGAGTGTTTTCGCAGGTCAGAGGCATGGGAGCGACGACGTGGGGTTGACAGCGACCGACCACCTGGGTTCGCCCAACGCCGATTGACCTACTTGGATACCCAAAATGGACACCTTTCGCGGTCACCACGACGGCTTGCCCGGCGCATTGGCGTTCATCCGACGTCCATGTGGTGTTCCTACTCACAGTCACGAAGCGAAAGATCGGGACCCGCCACCCGATCCGAACCCGATTTTGCCGACGGTGTGGGGTGGCGTGGCCGCTCTCTCCGTCAACGGTAGGCTGCCCAACGCATTTCCACCCCCCAAGGAGGCCAGCGCCGTGAAGCGCATCCGTGACATCGCAGGCAAGTCTGCGCTGGTGACGGCAGCTCTCGCCGTCGTCCTGAGTGCCTGTTCGACGCTTTCGCCGTCCACCATCTCGGACCCGTACCCGGCCGCGGACGGCATCAACGTCAACTTGCCCGGATCCACGGTGGCGCTGCGTAACTTCCTCGTCATCGGCGCCGCGAAGGGCGCCCCTGCGGTGGTCGTCGGCGCATTGGTCAACAACGGCCCGACCGAAGTCGAGGTCGCTCTCCAGGCCGATCTCGGTGAGACGGCGCAACCCACCCAGACGGTCGTTCGGGTGGGCGCGAACAGCAGCGTTCAGCTCGGTCCGGACCAGAAGTTCGAGATGTCGATCCCGCAGTTGCCGGTCGAGCCGGGCGCGACCACCACGCTCAGTGCGGCGACGACAGCCGGTGGCAGAACCGAGCTCACCGTCCCGGTGCTGCGGCCGGAAAACGAGTACACCGCTCTCACGCCGGCACCGACCACTCCCGCCGCGACGTCGACACCCACGCCCACCGCGAAGGCGAAGGCGAAGAAGTCCGGCGCGAACGAAACTCCAGACCCGACCGAGACCCCAGAACCCACCGATACCTGAGTGGTCGCTGGCCAGCTCCGCTCAAGCCGGTGAATCGTTGACGATGGTGATTCACCGGCTCCGGCGGAGCTGATCGACCTCAGGCTTCGAACTTGTAGCCGAGGCCGCGAACGGTGACCAGATAGCGGGGAATGGCCGGGTCCGGCTCCAGCTTGCCGCGCAGCCGCTTCACATGGACGTCGAGGGTCTTGGTGTCACCGACGTAGTCGGAACCCCAGACCCGGTCGATCAGCTGCATCCGGGTGAGTACCCGGCCGGCGTTGCGCAGCAGTATCTCCAGGAGTTCGAACTCCTTCAGCGGCATCGGCACCGCCGCACCGTTGACCGTGACGACATGCCGCTCGACGTCCATCCGGACCGGACCCGCTTCCACCGTGGCGACCCCGGACAACTCCGGCTCGGTGCCTCGGCGCAGTACGGCCCGGATCCGGGCGACCAGCTCGCGGGACGAGTACGGCTTGGTCACGTAGTCATCGGCACCCAGTTCCAGGCCGACCACCTTGTCGATCTCGCCGTCCTTCGCGGTCAGCATGATCACCGGAACCTTGCTGCGCACGCGTAGCTGACGACAGACCTCGGTGCCGGGCAGTCCGGGCAGCATCAGATCCAGGAGCACCAGATCGGCACCATTGCGATCGAACTCTTCGAGCGCTGCCGGACCATCGTCGGCGACTGCCACCTCGTAGCCCTCTCGGCGTAGCAGGTAGGACAGTGGGTCGCTGAACGACTCCTCGTCCTCCACCACCAGGATGCGGGTCACGGGGTTGCTCCTCTCAAAGCGGGCGCCGCGTCCTGCGGCGGCCCTGGATCGGTTTCTTCGTCTGACTCGACCGGTGTCTTGGCCGGCGGCTGCAGGGTCTCGGGCAACCGCAGGGTGAAGGTTGACCCCTGGCCGGGAAGGCTCCAGAGCGTCACCTCCCCGCCGTGATTGGCCGCGACGTGTTTAACGATGCTCAGGCCGAGACCGGTACCGCCGGTAGCTCGCGACCGGGCCGGATCCACGCGGTAGAACCGCTCGAAGATCCGTTCTTGGTCGGCCGCCGCGATCCCCAAGCCCTGGTCGCTGATCACGATCTCGACGATCCCCTCCGCGCGCCGCAGACCCACCCCGACCTTGGTGTTCTCCGCCGAATAGGAGATCGCATTGTCGACCAGGTTTCGGACCGCCGTCACCAGCAGTGCGTGGTCGCCGTAGACCACGGCACCGGAGTCCCCGCCGATCACCACGTCGATGCCCTTGACGCCGGCGACCAACCGACAGCGATCAACGGCGTCCGAGACCACCTCGTCGATTCCGACCGGCTCCGGCGGATGCAGGACATCGGCCACCTGCAACCGGGAGAGATCGATGATCTCCTGGACCAGTTTCGACAGCCGCATCGACTCGCGCTGCATGCGGTTGGCGAAGTGCCGAACGGCGTCCGGGTCGTCCGCGGCATCGGTGACCGCCTCGGCGAGCAGGCTGAGCGCCCCGATCGGGGTCTTCAGCTCATGACTCACGTTGGCGACGAAGTCGCGGCGGACCTCCTCCACGCGCCGGGTCTCGGTCCGGTCCTCGACGAGCACCAGGGTCAAGCCGTCCCCCAGCGGCGCGACTCGGGCGAAGACCACCAGCCGACCGCGACCGAACGGGCCTCGCGGCAACTCCAGCTCGCGCTCGCGGACCAAGCCCAGGCTGGCGGCCTCGACCGCCATCGCCCGGAGGTCGGCGTGGACCAGTTCCCGGCCCCGGACCAGGCCGAAGGCATGGGCCGCCGGACTGGTCTTGATCAAGCTTCCATCCGGGCCGAGCACCACGGAGGCCGAAGCCAGCACGTTCAGGACGTCGGCTGCCCCCTCTGGCAGCTCCGGTGTGGTGGCGACCGGGACAGCCGTCGGACGCTGCCCGGGTCGCCCGGACAACAGCACGCCGAGGGCCAGCCCGACCAGCAGACCGATGACGCCTACTACAGCTATTGCCCAGGTCGGGTTCACCTGCCCAGCGTAAGCTGACGCACGTCGTTCCATTGTCCGGCGTGCCTGCTCTGGATGAACCCTTCCCGCCCTGTTCACCTGCAGTCATTGAGCAGTTCACGGCGTGCTGGGACGGTTTCGCTGAAATCAGAATTGGCGCACGCCCGGCCCACAATCCATAGAGGAGTTCATAGGTGAGCGGCAGCCTGCGCGAGCAGTTTGAGATCGACCTCAAAGCGATCGACGACACGCTGGTCGAGATGACCCGCTTGGTCGGCTCGGCGATGAATCGGGCCACCACGGCCTTGCTGGACGCCGACCTGGTGATCGCGGAAAGCGTGATCGCCGCCGATGAGCAGGTCGACGCCCTGCACCACGACCTGGAAGAGCGCGCCCTGGTACTGATCGCCCGGATGGCCCCGGTCGCGACGGATCTGCGGGCCCTGATCGCCGCCCTGCGGATGAGCGCTGACCTGGAGCGGATGGGCGACCTCGCCCGGCACGTCGCCAAGCTGGCCCGGCTGCGCTACCCGCGCTCGGCGGTTCCCGCGGAACTGCGCAGCGACGTCCTGCACATGGGTCAGGTCGCCGAGCAACTCGTGGTGAAGACCGGTTCGATCATCGCCAGCCGCGACCTGAAGGCGGCCGAGGAGCTGGAGTCCGAGGACGACGAGATGGACCAGCTGCACCGTGGGCTGTTCGCCAAGCTGGTCGACCCGACCTGGACGCACGGGGTGGAGACCGCCGTCGACATCACGCTGGCCGGCCGGTACTACGAGCGCTACGGCGACCACGCCGTCGCTGTCGCCCGCCGGATGGTCTTCCTGGTCACCGGCGACCACCTGGCCGCCCATGGGGAGAGCAG
>DATINJ010000013.1:0-3389 GCA_035474375.1 Kineosporiaceae bacterium
CATCACCCCGACGTACTCCGGATGCCCGGCGATGGCGACGATGCGCGACGACCTCGTCCACACGTTGCACGAGAACGGCTTTGGTGATGTTCAGGTCAAGGTGAGCCTGCATCCGGCCTGGACGAGCGACTGGATCACCGATGGCGGTCGCCAGGCCCTCGCCGCTCACGGCATCTCCGCTCCCGCGGACGCCCCGCGCTACGACGGGCCGGTGGTGCTGAACTTGATGCCGACCCGTCGGGTGCTGGACTGTCCGCGCTGCGGCGCCGACCGAGTCACGCTGATCTCGGAGTTCGGCCCGACCGCGTGTAAGGCGATGTATCGCTGCACGGCCTGCCTCGAACCCTTCGACCACTTCAAGGAGATCTGAGCGATGGCCGTCTCCGAAGCTCCCCGCACCCCTCGGGCGGCGTTCCACGAACTGACCGTCGCCGCAGTCGAGCCTCTCACCGACGACTCCGCCGCAGTAACTTTCGACGTCCCGGGCGCCCTGCGCGGTGTGTTCGACTTCAAGGCCGGGCAGTCGCTGACGCTGCGGCGCCGCATCGACGGCCAGGAGCACCGCCGCTCGTACTCGATCTGCGCCCCGGCGGGGGCCCGGCCCCGGGTCGGGGTCCGCGAGATTCCGGACGGGCTGTTCTCCTCCTGGCTGGTGCGCGAGGTCAAGGTGGGCGACACCGTCGAGGTGCAGCCTCCGGCCGGCAGCTTTCAGGCCGATCCGGACCGGGCCGGTCGCCATCTGTGCATCGCCGCCGGGTCCGGGATCACCCCCATGCTGTCCATCGCCACCTCAGTACTGGCCAATCCGGCCTCCCGGGTGACGCTGCTGTACGGCAACCGGATGACCAGCTCGGTGATGTTTGCCGAGGAGTTGTGTGACCTGAAGAACCGCCACGGCTCTCGCCTCGACCTGGTGCACGTGCTTTCTCGCGAGCCCCGCGACGTCGAGCTCTTCTCCGGTCGGCTCGACGCCAACCGTCTGCGCCGGCTGCTTACCGCACTCGTCCCGCTGCACGGACTCGACCACGTGTGGTTGTGCGGCCCGTTCGGCCTGATCGCCGATGCCCGCGCCGTCCTCAGCGAGCTCGGTGTCGGCAAAGACAAGGTGCACTTCGAGCTCTTCTACGTCGACGAGCCGCCGCCTGAGATCCAGCGTCAGGAGACGACGATCGAGGGCGACGTCAGCGACGTCACCCTGATCCTGGACGGGCGCAGCATCACCTCGCCCATGCCGCGGGATCGCAGCATCCTCGACGGCGCGGCGGCGACCCGCACCGACCTGCCGTTCGCCTGCAAGGGCGGCGTCTGCGGCACCTGCCGCGCCCTTGTCACCAACGGCGACGTGGACATGCGCCGCAACTACGCCCTCGACGACGACGAGATCGGGCGCGGCTTCGTCCTCACCTGCCAGACCCACCCGGTGAGTGAGGCCGTCACCGTCGACTTCGACGCCTGAACCCGGAAGAAGGTCTGACCTGAGCGTCACCAACCAGGTCGGGAGCCAAGCGCAGCGCGCGCACTCACGAGTCAAGGGCGCCCGGCGCAACCGAAGGAGCCGGCGGGGCTTTTGTGAGCCCGTCGAAGGCCAGACCGGCCACGGATCGCGCCATCTCGTCGGCATGCACGGGACCTTCGGGTCGGTACCACTCCACCAGCGAATTGACCATGCCGAAGAGCAATCGGCTGATCACGTCGGGCGCGATGTCATCCCTGAGCGATCCCTCGTCGACAGCGGCCTGGACGAGAGTGGCGAGCTTCTCGTCGATGACACGCCGCCGTTCGAGCGCGGCGCGTTCTACCCCGCTGTTCCCACGAACACGTAGTAAGAGCGTCACCGCCGGCAGGTGGTCGGCGAGAACGAGTACCGACTCCTGAACGGCGATGCGCAGCCGCTCATGGGCGCTGAGGCCTGGTTCAGATGTGATCACCTTGTCGATCGCGGCACTCAAGCCGTCGAGCGCCTCGTCCAGTGCCGCCGCGAGCAGCGTCTCCTTGCTGGGCACATGATGATAGATCGCCGACTTGGTCAGCCCCAGTTCCTTGGCCAGATCACCGACGCTGGTGGCGTCGTAACCCTGGGCGTTGAACAGGTCGATGGCTCGGCGCAGCACCGTTTCCTGGTTGTATCCAGGACGCCCCTGGCGGACGGGAGTCGGGCGCTCAGCTGATGCGGACATGCGCTGATCGTGCCATGAGAAAAGGCCGTAGCCGTGGTCGCTGATCGTTGTCGTCAAGGCATGGCCACCGGGGGCAGAGCGAGGAGAACACGATCAAGGTCGCCCGTGAGGTCCTCTAGCGACTTGGTTCCATCTTCTGTCAAACTGATTCAATTACTGTCAAACTGATTCAATCTTTTCCGGTGCGGTGACGGTGACCTCGTCGGCCCGCTCATCCCGCCGCTGCGCTCGTCGAGAGGAAAGGCGACCTTCATGGTGACCGGACGAATCGGCGCGCACGCGGTGGTGCTGGGGGCCAGCATGGCCGGGTTGCTCGCAGCCCGGGTTCTCTCCGACGCGTACGACCGGGTGACTATCGTCGATCGGGACGAATTTCCGGATGACGCCACGGTCCGGGGCGGCGTACCCCAGGGCCGGCACGCACACGGCCTGCTCGCTAGTGGCCGGGAGGTGCTCGAGGAGTTGTTTCCGGGCCTCGTGAAGGACCTCGTGGCCGCTGGATCGCCCTCAGGTGACATGTTGAGCCGCGGCCGGTACTACTTCGGTGGGCACCGGTTGGCGCGCCACGACAGTCACTTGCTCACCTTGGGTGCGAGTCGTCCCTTGCTCGAATTGATTGTGCGGCAACGAGTTCTGGCCATTCCCACGGTCACTTTGAGACAGCGCACCGATGTGGTGGACCTGGTGCTGGACGCTGACCGGATCCGGGTCACGGGCGTCGAGGTGGTACAGCGCGGTGGTGACCGGGTGGCCCAGTCGATCGACGCCGACCTGGTCGTCGACTCGTCCGGGCGCGGATCCCGCACGCCGGAGTGGCTGCTCCGGTGTGGTTACCCGCAGGTCGGGACCGATCGGGTGGGCATCGACCTCGCGTACACGTCGCGGGTGTTCCGATTCGCCCCGGATGGGCTTGACGGTGACATCGTGATGCTGGTGGCCAGTACCCCGGCGAACCCGCGTGGGGCGGTGTTGCAACTGCTCGAGGGCGACCGTGCGCTGCTGTCGCTGATCGGCATTCTCGGTGACTACCCGCCGATCGACGACGCGGGCTTCCGCGCCTTTGCCTCGTCACTGGCGGTACCGGAGATCTACGCCGCGGTGCGCGACGCCGAACCCGTCGGCCCGGCGACCAGTTTCCGATTCCCCGAGAGCATCCGCCGACGCTATGAACGGATGAGCCGGTTTCCGGCCGGCCTCCTCGTCCTCGGTGAC
>DATINJ010000014.1:0-23466 GCA_035474375.1 Kineosporiaceae bacterium
GGACAACCTGTTCTTCGCCTCCGGCCGGCCGGTCTCAGGAAACGCCGAACTGGTGGCCCGAGCCGCGGAGCTGGCCGAGCAGTTGCAGCGGCCGCCGATGACCGGCGCCGAAGCGCGAGCCCTGCTCGGTCTCCCGGTAGCCGCACCCTGATCGCCCGAGTGATCGCCAACTTCGCCCGCAAATGTGCCCCCTACCGGCCCAAAAGCGGGCATATCCGGTGATCATGGCAGTGGCCGGATCATTTCGGATGCGGAGCGGTTTGGCGTGATTGGACTCACGCGTCCGTGCGGCCGCTGCCGCTTGCAATTGCTAGCGATTGCAAGCAGAGTGAGGGCATGGCGACGTTGAAAGTACCGCACCAGGTCGGTGACCTGGGTGGTTACCTCAAAGAGCAGCGCGAAACCGCGCGGCTCTCATTGCGCCAGTTGGCCAGCGTGGCCGGAGTGAGCAATCCCTACCTCAGTCAGATCGAGCGTGGGTTGCGAAAGCCGTCCGCCGAGGTGCTGCAGCAGATCGCGAAGGGGCTGCAGATCTCTGCGGAGGCGCTCTTCATGCGGGCCGGCCTGTTGGAAGAATCCGGTGGCCTCGAGGTCGAGGTCGCGCTGCAGAGCGACGTCAACCTGACGGCCCGGCAGAAACGGGTCCTACTCGACATCTATGCCACTTTCCGGGCCGAGAACGCCCGGGCCACCGGCCCTGAAGAGGGCGCCCAGACCGGTGGCGGCGTCCATCCATTCAAGTCTGACCCGATCGATGTCGACGGGGCAGACGACGACGGTATCGAAGTGGCGCCGAAGCGGAGTTCTCGCAACCGCGCCGCTGAGGCCACCACGGCCGCGACCGCTGACAACCAGGCCACGGCAAGCGCTGCGGCTCCGAACGGCAAGGTGAGCCGGGCCGGGCGAACCAGCCGGACGGCTCGCGGTCGCGCCACTCCATAACTTCGCATCAGGCTTTCAAGCACGCTCCAGGAGGAGATGACATGGCTACCACCAGTACCCCGTTGTTCGCAGTGGTCGGCGTAACCGATCTTGCGGTGGAGCGGGTTCGCGCCGCAGCCGCGAACGCATCCGCCGTCCAGGCCCAGTTCGAGGCCAAGGTCTCGGCCGTCCAGGCGGACGTCGAGAAGCGGGTCACCTCGTTCGACCCGAAGACGCTCCGCAGCCAGGCTCAGGAAGTTCCGACCAAGGCCGCTGCCCGCGCCCTCGAGGTGGCCGGCCGGGCCGAGGCCGCCTACGAGGAACTCGCCAAGCGCGGCAAGATCCTGGTCGACCGGGTGCGGTCGCAGGCCAGCACGCAGGACCTGGTCAACCAGGCCGGCAACACGCTGAGCCGGGGTCGCGCCGCTGTCACCGTGGCCCGCAAGGCCGCTGACGACACCGCGTCCGCGATCCTCGGCACGCTGAGCGTCGGCCGCCACGAGGCCGAGGCTGTCGTCGAAGGCACCGTCGAGCAGGCCGACACGGCCGTGAAGCACACCCAGGCCGCTGCCGAGAAGACGGCGACGACCACCCGCAAGCGCGCGGCTGCCACCAAGTCCGCGGTCAAGGGCGTCGAGACCAGCGCGAGCAAGACCGCCACGAAGGGAGCCGCTGCGGCGAAGGCTGCGGCGAAGAAGGTCGGCAACTAACGACCTGCTCCACGACCGTCTCGACTGAAGTTTCATGCTGACGGCGCGAGAACCCCGTAGACCTCGGTCTGCGGGGTTCTCGGCTTGGGTCGGCAAACCGGCAGCCCTCAAGCCCTAAGGTGGGTCGTATGGACGCGTTCGGTAGTTTGCAGGAGCTGCTCACCCTGATCATCGGTGTGCTGGCACTCGGTGTGCAGGTCTTCGCTCTGGTGGACGCGCTCCGCCAGAGGACGGACGCCTTCACCGCCGCTGGGAAGCTGACCAAGCCGCTCTGGCTGACCATCCTTGGCGTGGCCACCGCGATTGGCGTGATCTTCGTTCGGGCGCCGTTCAATTTCTTCGCCCTGATCGCCTTCGTCGCGGCCGCCGTCTACCTGGTAGACGTGCGGCCTGCGGTCAAGGCGATCACCGGCCGGGGTGGGAACAGCGGTCCGTACGGCCCTTGGTGATCCTCGCCCGGTCGGCCAAAACGACAATGGTCGCGTTGCGTCGTCGGGCTGTCACGTAGAGAGACCAAGCGCGCGGTACTCTTCAAGCTGAGGCCTGACGTTCCGCTCTGGCCTGGTGAGGTCGGAGGAGGGTCCATGACCGAGTTCGTGGCCGGTGGACGACGTCGGATCGACCGGGTGCTGGCGCCGGGCTACCTGGACGGGATCGGCCTGCTCGATCTCGAGGAGGTCCGAATCCGGCGCGCCGAGGCAGACCAGGAAGAAGTGGACCTCTCCTACGCCCGCCGACTGATGCAGGGCCGGATCGACATCCTCAAGGCGGAGCAGCAGCGCCGCCTCGGTGGTCTCCCGGCGACCGCACTCGGTACCCGGACCGACGAGGCGATCGTCGAGGCGCTGAAGCGGATCCTCTGTGACGAGCGCCGCACCGATCACGGTCTCGGCCGGCACCTCACCTCCAGCCCGAGCCGGGTCGGCGAGCACCGCAGGGAGGCCGAGCGGGCGGTTGCCGATGTCGGCGGATCCGACCTCGATGCCCTCGACGACCTTCAGTTGGACGACGCGATCACCGACCTCTCCAAGATCGAGAGCCGCGTCAGCCGATCCCGACGGAGCGTGCAGCAGGTGGTAGACGCCCTGACCGCCGAGATCGCGCGCCGGTACCAGCTCGACAACCTCGATCCGCTGAGCCTGGCCGACCGGACCTGACCGCGGCGGACCTGGATACACTCGCCGCCGTGCGAGCAGTGGTGCAGCGGGCGACGTCGGCCCGGGTCACGGTAGAGGGCGTCGAGGTCGGCCGACTGGACGGGCCCGGCCTGGTGGTCCTCCTCGGTATCACCCACACCGACGGCCCGGACCAGGTAGCCGCGATCGCCCGGAAGATCGCCCATCTGCGGATCATGCGGGACGAGCGCAGTGCCCTCGACTGTGCCGCCGGGATCCTGCTGATCAGCCAGTTCACCTTGTACGCGGACACCGCGAAGGGACGCCGACCGTCCTGGAACGGGGCCGCGCCCGGGCCGGTGGCCGAGCCACTGGTGACGGCAACCGCCGCAGCCCTGCGCGAATTCGGCCTCACCGTCGGCACCGGCCGCTTCGGCGCGGAGATGGCCGTTGAGCTGGTCAACGACGGTCCGGTCACCCTGCTCCTCGAGGCGTAATTCGATCTTGCGGCACCGAGCCACACCTTTGTCGTGATCTTGCCCCAAACTGCTCCTGTGATTCCCCAAACCTTCGGGCAGGGGCCCAGCACGATTATTCGGATCAAACCCGCTACGAGCGGGCACTCCGGCGCTGACGCGGCCCTGCCCAAACGTCTGCGGTGATCATCAATGCCGGTGAGTTAAGCCGCCACGGGACCCCTGAACAACAGCCGTGATTCCCCAACCCTTCGGGCAGTGGGCCCGGCACGCTTGCTCTTCAGGCCAGGGCACGCCGGCGCTGACGCGCCTCCCAAGTGCATGATCACGGGTCGAAGCGACGCAGATGCGACCTCAGACAACCTCACCCCAGTCACTCCAGCGCTCAACTCACCGACATTGCGGTGATCATGCACGGTTGCCCGCTTTGAGGTGGGCAACCGTGCATGATCACGGAATGGGGTTGGGGGTTTTCGACCGAACGGTCATGGCCCTTCGGGTCACCCCGAGGGCTGAAATGAGGGACGGCGGCCCAGCCTCGGGTTCCTGACCGTGATGATCTTCGACCCCCTGGGTGATCGGCAGTTGCGCCCGCTTTCGTGCCGCGAAAGGCACTGCCTGAGGGCATAACTGGCGATCTTCTCCACGATCCCGACGTACCTGTCAAACGGCGTACTTGTGAAACGACGAACTCCGAAACAGAGGGCCAGCCAGTCAGCCAGCATGGCCACCGCCTAGGCTTGAGCCCATGGCCCTGATACATATGGCGACCCTGACGCCGACCAAACTCGAGTTGATGACCGCCTGGGCACCGGGCCGGCCCTGGTTCACCGGGACGTCGGAACTGCGCCAGGTCGGTGCCTATCGCTTCGACGATCCAGCCGGCCAGGTCGGCCTGGAGGGCATTCTCCTGGCGACCACCGACGGGTCGGTGCTGCACATTCCGATGACCTACCGGGCGGCACCGTTGGCCGGAGCGCAGCAGCTCCTGATCGGCACCATCGAGCACTCCGTGCTGGGTCGGCGTTGGGTGTACGACGCCTGCGGTGACCCGGTGTGGGCGGCGGCCTTGGCCACGACGATGCTGACCGGCAGCAGCCAGGCCGAGGAAATCGTCGACCACGGTGACCATTTCGTACCTCGCGAGCCGACCGTGAAGGTCTTCGGCAGCGGAACGCCGGATCGGCCCGTGCCCGCCATCGAGTCAGTGACCTGCTGGGACGAGGGCCAGACGACCGCAGTGAAAGCCGGTGACCTGGAACTGGTCGTCGTCCGGGTGGTCGGCGCCGACCTGCAGGCCACGCAGACGCTCACCGGGCGCTGGAGCGAGGGTGAGCCATCGGTGCTCGCCGGCCTGCGATCAGAATAGCCGTGAGACCTGAATAGTTCAGGCCGCTCCCGGGTCCTGGGAGATCTCCTTCGGCCCGGCGAACACCACCCGGTCACGGCCGCTGTCCTTGGCGATGTAGAGCGACCGATCGGCTTCGGCGAGCAGGAGCGAGCCGGAAACCTGGGGCCGGTGGAACGCCAGGCCGATGCTGGCGGTGATCACCAGGCTCGGCTCGATCTCTGGAAATCGGGCCTGCCGAATGTGATCGAGGAGGCCGTTGGCATGCGCGGTGACCGAATCCGGGTCCACGCTCATCCAGATGACGATGAATTCCTCACCGCCCAGTCGGCCGACCCGGGATCCGCTGCCGTCACGGGTCAGGGAAAGCATTCCGGCCTGCAGAATTTCGGCGATGTGTTGGAGAACCAGATCACCGGCGGCATGCGAATACGTGTCGTTGACTCGCTTGAAGTGGTCCAGGTCGATGATGGCGATGTCCAGGGCGGCTCCTCGGGCGTTGAGCCAGAGGTCCACCTGTCGACGGTTCGGCAGGCCGGTCAGCGTGTCCGTCAGCGCGAGTTTCTCGAAACGCGCTGCCCGCCGCCGCTCTTCGTTCGCGATCTGGATCGTTTCGCTTTCGGCGGTAGCCCGGTCGCCTTCGATGGAGCGCACTGATTCATAGATCTCGACGTGGTCCAGCAACGCGGTGAAAGCTTCTTCCCAGCGGTGCAGTCGGGCCAGAATCAAGGCCCGCTGCTTGCGATCCCGGCTGCGCGTCCACGTGCATTTCGCCGCCCAATCCGCCCGGCGCGGATGGTCGAGAAACTCCAGCGCTCGGCCGACGTCACCGGCCATCAGCAGGGCTTGCGACATCGACAACCACGGATCCCCTTGGACGTCGCTGCATCCGAGATGCCGTTCCAGCTGCAGCGCTCGCTCCAGGATTTCGATGGCGGCGTCGGTCTTGTCCACCGCCAGCCAGGCCAGCGCGATCGAGTCCAGGGTGAGGGGCACGGCCACCTCTGGATACTCGTCCAGGGTCGCTACCGCGCGAGCGGCGAACTCGGTGGCGATCGCCAGGTCTGCGCAGTCGGCGGCAACCTCGGCGAAATTGGCCAGCGTGACGGAACGGAGCAGCGGCGAGCAGTGCGCCTCGACCGCAACGACGGCGTGTCGGGCCAGGGAGTAATCAACGTGCCGGCGACTCGCCGACAGCAGCGCGAAGACCATCAGCGCCTCAGCCCGCCAGGCCGGTCGATCGGCCTCGGGCCAATCGGCACACGCTTGGCTGATCCAGCCCATCGACTCGGCGCGCTCGCCGCGACGCTCACAGGTGGTCGCCAGCATGACCTCCACCCGCCGTCTGAGCGCCGGCCAATCACCGGTCTCGGCGTGCAACTGCAGTTCCCATTCCTTGGCCCGGTCGAGCAATCCGAACCGGCTGACGGTGTCGGCGGCGATCAGCCGCGCTCGCAGGGCGGCGTTCGGCATCCCGACCGCCTCGGCCTCGGCAGCCAGGAGCAGCGCATAGTGCTCCAACCCGGTCAGGCAGTAGTAGAGCCGCTCCTCGGCTGCCTCAATTCGCTCAGCCAGTGGCATGTCTGTACTGCTCGGGAGTTTGAGCCGCAAAACCTGCGTTCACCTCAATCGGAGGCGTAAGTGGGGAGTCGGCGCGACTCTGACCTGGTCAGATAACGGCCAAGGTCAATATACCCACTTTCGGTCAGTCGACTCTGGTCCGGGGTTGGATGTTCACACCCAGCCAATACACCCCTAGCGCTTTAGCCGCCTCGAGGAATTCGGTGGATCCGACCGGTTTCTGTACATAACTATTGGCGCCGAGATCGTAGCTGCTGATGATGTCCCGGTCATCAACCGAACTAGTGAGCATGATCACCGGCAGTGATTTCGTGGTCGGATCGGCCCGCAGCAGTCTCAGCGTCTCCGGACCGCTCATTCTCGGCATGTTGATGTCCAACAGCACGATGGTTGGACGCAACGGAGTGCTGCCGTCCGTGGGTAACAGCAGATCCACAGCCTCCTGGCCGTCACCGGCCACGATGATTTTGCTCGTGATGCCGCTCTTACGGAAGGCCCACAGCGTCAACGTGACGTCGTCGCTGTTGTCATCGACCAGGAGAATCACATCAGTGCTCACGCTCGCCCTCCAGGCGCCCAGTTCGGCGATCATCAAGTCTGCTACGACTTCCGGTTTGTAGCACCATCGGTCACCACCGCCACGAGCTTGACCACAGCCGGGCGAGCAGGACCACCGTCAGCATGCGGCCAGTTCCATCGTCGGGGCGTCGTTCTGGCTCAGGGTGAAATGAAAAGTCGTACCTTGATCGACCGCAGATTCCACCCAGATCCGCCCACCGTGCCGCCGCACGACTTGCTCCGCGATCGCCAGGCCAACCCCGGTGCCCTGGTACTCGTCGGCCGAGTGCAATCGCTGGAAGACGCCGAAAATGTTCTGCGCATGCTGCATGTCGAAGCCCGCCCCGTTGTCCCGGCAGAAGTAGCTGATCGTGGCATCCACCGGTTCAGATCCGACGATGATTTCGGCGGTCTCTCGCTGCCCGGTGTACTTGATCGCGTTGCTGAGCAGGTTCAACCAGACCTGCTTGAGCAGGGCGGGATCGGCGCTGCACTCCGGTAGTTCGGCGATGGTGAACCGAATATCGCGATCCGCGCACTCGGCGGTCAACTCCTGCAGGCAGAGCCGGACGATTTCGGTCGGGTTCACCGCCCGCCGGGTCACCGGTTCCCGCGCGGTCCGAGCGAAGGTCAGAAGATCGTCAATGAGCTGGCCCATCTTTTGGGCATTTTTGCGGACGAACCCGAGGTACCGATGCGCCTCCTCCGGCAGACCGTCCAGGTATTCGTCGATGAGCATCCGGGCGAAACCATCGATCGCCCGCAACGGGGCGCGCAGATCGTGCGAGACCGAGTAGGAGAAGGCTTCGAGTTCCTTGTTCGCGGACCTGAGTTCCGCGTTGCTGGCGGCCAATTCATCGGTGCGTTGGCGCACCCGGCGCTCGAGGTCCAAGTTGAGCTGCTCGATCTGCGCCTGGGCCAGCTTCTGTTCGCTGACATCACTGGTCAGCGAGAAGAAGCCGCGGACCACGCCGTCCGGTCCCAGATCCGGCACGTAGGTGGACCGGCAGGACCGGGTCAGGTTCGACGGCTGGACCATCGCCCATTCGAAGGACACCGTCTCGCCGGCCAAGGCCCTGGTCATGTTCTCCTGCACCGCGGGATCCAGCGAGCCCCACAGCGACGTGGCGGCTCGCGCGGAGAATTCGGCCCGGGGCAGGCCAAACCATTCCTCGTAGGCATGATTCGTGAAGCGGTACCGCATTTCCGTATCGATGTAGGCGATCAGCACCGGCAGTGCATCGGTGATCAGGCGCAGTTGCGCTTCGCTGGCGGCCAGCAGTTCGGCACGCTCCACGGCACTCCGGGCCGCCTCCGTCTCTTGCCGAAGGGCTGCCAACTGGACGTGCGAACCGACTCGGGCGAACAACTCTCGTGCGGTGAAGGGTTTGACCAGATAATCGTCCGCGCCGGCGAGCAGCCCGTCGAGCCGGGTCTCCTCTCCGGCCCGGGCCGACAGCAGGATGACCGGGATCGCCTGAGTTTCCGGGTCGGACCGGAGTTCCCGCAGCAACCCGAGGCCGTCCAGGCGAGGCATCATGACGTCGGTGAGAACCAGCGCCGGCGGAGACCGGCGAACCGCCTCCAGCGCGGCCTGCCCGTCGACCACCGCCTCCACTTGATAGCTGTCGGCGAGTAGCCGGGTGACGTATTCCCGCATGTCAGCGTTGTCATCGGCCCAGAGGACGCGCGGACGCGGATCGGCAGACGCCACCCCCGACGGCACCGGCACCGGCACCGACGCCGACGCCGACGAAGGCTCCACCTCGGGCTGCGCCGCCGACCACCGGGTCGCCTCCGCGATCAGCGAATATCCGGCCCGCGGGCGGTCCACCACCGCCGGCCCGACGTCCTCGATCTGGCCGGCCGGCAAGTGCTCGGCACCGAGGGGGATGGACACGGTGAACGTCGTCCCCTGCCCGACCTGGCTCTGCACCCGCACCGAGCCACCGTGCTGATCAACCAGTTGCTGGACGAACGCCAGGCCGATTCCGGACCCCTCGTGGCTTCGACCCTGAGCACCGGCGACCCGATAAAAGCGCTCGAAGACCCGCGGCAATTCCGCTTCCGGGATGCCGATCCCGGTATCCCGGACGGCCAGCTCCACGGCCTCTCCCCGGACCCCGATACTGACGTGAATTCCTCCGCCGGTGGTGTATTTCAGCGCATTCGACAGCAGGTTGAGGACAATACCCTCCCACATTTCATGGTCGACATACACCGCCTCCGTCAGCTTCGGGCAATCGACGGTCAACCGGAGCCCGGCGCGCTCGCAAGCCGACCGGAACGTCGCGGCGAGTTCGCTCGTCAGTCCGCCCAGATCGGTCAATTGGTAATGCGCAGTCGTCCGGCCGTCCTCGATCCGGGCGAAGTCCAGCAACATGTTGACCAAACGCAGCAGGCGCAGACTGTTGCGGTGTGCAGTCTCCAGCCGGTCCCGCCGTATCGGCGGCGTAGCCTCGGAAAGGTCCGCCAGCTCTTCCTCGATCGGGCCGAGCAGCAGGGTCAAAGGCGTCCGGAACTCGTGGCTGACATTGTTGAAGAATGCGGTTTTCGCCCGATCAATCTCGGCGAGGCCTTCGGCGCGCTTGCGTTGCAGGCTGAGCGCCGTCACGCTCATGATCATGGTGGTCACAGCCGCTGCGGCCATTTCGTAGAACGAGCGATACGCCTCGCTCAACGGCAACCGCGGGCTGGCTGCGGCGATCATCACGCAGGCTGGGCCGCCATACCCGGGCGGCGTGATCGGGAGCACGAAAGCCGTGTCAATCGGTTCCGGGTAAGGAGCGCAGATCAGGCCCGGGAGCCGGGCCCGCACGTGGTCGACCTGGATTGCTGCGTTCGTCGCCAGCACCTGCGCGATCGGCCAGCCGGCCCCCGGGCGAGCCAGGTCCACGGTCCGCTGATTCGCCGATCCGTTGGCCGATAATCCGTACTGGGCAACGAGTTCGGCCGTCTGCCCGGACGCCGCGATCTGGTAGAAGAGCACGAACGGCAGGTCCAGTTCGGAACCGGAAAGAGTTTCCGCCGCCGACTGCAGACCGTGTCGCAGCGAGTCGGCGGTCAAGGCCGCCGCGGCGATGTCCCGCAGGGCTCGAGTCCGGCGCTGAGCCAGCATTTTACTCGTGGTCTCGGTCACCGGATGAAACAATCCAGCCACCGCTCCGGACTCGTCGCGGATCGGGCTGAAGGAGAAGGTAAAGAAGGTCTCCTCGAGATACCCGTTTCGATCGATGAACATTCGCTGATCCTCGAGGAACGCGGTGGTCCCGCCGAGGGCACTCCGAAATGCCTCACCGATCACCGGAAACGCCGAAGACCAGCATTCCCGGAAATCCTGACCCATCGCTGTCGGGTGCTTTGCCGCGCAGATCGGCCGATAACCGTCATTGTAGATCTGCGTGCATTCGGCTCCCCACGCCAGCGAGATCGGGAAATTGGAGTTGAGTGCCAAACTTACGGTGGTTCGCAGGTTTGCCGACCAATTGCCGATCGGCCCTAACGGCGTCCGCGACCAATCCATCGAGCGGACCAGTTTTCCGGTTTCTCCGCCACCCACAACCCAGTCACTGCCAACCCTCGCGGCGTTGGCGATATCACTGCGCGTACTCATGAGCGACCCCCACCGGTTGCGGGGATGAAGTCTTATGTGGACCTAAGTCCCCCGGGCCCGAGCATAGATCAACGTCGACAGGCATTGGCGTAACCCGGGCGGGTGAGATGCCAAATTGCCGCACCGGGCACCGGTGACACACTGAGAAATCGTGCATCTCGGTGCCAATGGTGAAAGGAACGTCTCATGAGCAACAACTCCACCGCAGACGCTGCGGCTGACGAGACCGGACCGGGCGACACGATGCGGCGTGTCGTCGTCTCCGCTGCAGGTATCGGCGTCGTCCCGTCCCGCACCCCCCGACCGACCTCGGGGCAGGTTCTGGTTCGGTCCGTGGTTGCGGGGATCTGTGGTTCCGATACGCACGCCGCGCACGGCAGGCACCCGTTCATCCGGCTCCCGTACTTCCCCGGCCACGAAGTCGTCGGCGTCGTTCAGGACATCGGAACCGAGGTGCGCACGGTGACGCCCGGCCAGCGGGTGACGGTCGAACCGGACCTGCCCTGCTGGACCTGCAAACCGTGCCGGACCGGCCGGCAGAACCTCTGCGAGAACCTGCGGTTCTTCGGCTGCGGCTACGAACAGGGCGGAATGGCAGACTATTTCACTATTGACGCGAACCGGCTGCATGTCATTCCGGACGATCTCGACGACGTGACGGCGGCGCTCATCGAACCGCTCTCCACTCCCGTTCACGCCGTCCGGATCGCCGGAGAGGTGAAGGACCGAGCGGTGGCAATCCTGGGCGCCGGCACGATCGGGCTGGGCATGCTGGCTGTTGTGCGCGATCACGGCGCTCGCCGCGTCGTGATGACGGACGTCTTGCCGGCCAAGCGGGATCGCGCGCTGCGTCTGGGTGCGGATGTCGTCATCGACGCCGCGCTGCCCGACTCGGTGGAGTTGGTCCGGGCCGCGCTCGGCGAGAGCGCCGACGTGGTGTTCGACTGCGTGGCTGTCAACGCGACCGTGAACCAGGCGATTGCGATGGCCGACCGGGGCGGGACCGTGGTCGTGGTGGGCGTGCCGACCGGCGACGTCACCGTACCGCTGGCGATCATGCAGGATCACCAGATTCGCCTGCAGGGCAGCGCCACCTACCTGCCCTCGGACTACGACGAGGCCATCCAGCTCCTGCGCAAAGGTGCCGTCCGAGCCGCCGACCTGGTCACGGCGGTCTTCCCGCTCGACTCGGTGGCCGAGGCGTTCCAGCAGTCGATGAGCGGTGATCACATCAAGGTCCTGGTCTCCACGAGTGGTCAAGTTTGACTGTGAAGTGTCGATGTCAGAGGGCAAGAGGTCCGGCATCGAGCGGAGAGCGGGCAGACCGGGATGAGTCGTTCGTGGCGAAATGCACGGGTCCGCACCAAGGTGCTGGTCGGCTTGATGGTGTCCACGCTGGTGGCGGTGGCGCTGCTGGTGAACCAGGTCGACCGCAAGTGGCAGGCCGTCACGACGGCGAACCACGCCGTGGAGTTGACCCGGCTGGCGTCCGTGATCGGCGATGTCCTGCACGAGACGCAGCGCGAACGTGGCCGGTCTTCGCAGTTTCTCACCGCCCAGGGCGGCAAGTTCGGTGACGAGCTGAAGGCTCAGCGAACCGCCACCGATGAAAAGGTCGGCCGGTTGTCTCCACTGGTCGCCGACTTCGACGAGACCTTGCCGAGCGCGGCAAAGGCCGCCCTGACCGGCTTGGAAACCCTTCCTGCGCTTCGCCAGAACGCCGACTCACTCACGGTTCCCGCGATCGAGGTGCTCGGGGGTTACACCAAGCTCAATGGACTGCTCCTGGACGGCAGTAGCGCGCTGGCCGCGATGGTGCAGGACTCCTCCCTGTCCGCCCAGCTCAATGCCTATCTGTTCTTCCTGCGGTCGAAGGAGAACAGCGGGATCGAACGCGCCCAACTCGCCCGCGCCTTCGGTCAGGACAGGTTCGACGACCTGAGCCACGTGCTCAGAGTGAACGCCCTGATCAGCACGCAGAAATCGCTGTCCGGCTCGTTCGAGCAGTTCGCCACGCCCGACGTCCTGCGTCGTTGGCGGGCGTTCCAGGCCGACCCGGCCTTCACCGCCGTCACGAAACTCGAGGATCTTGCTCTGGGCAAGGCCTTGACCGGCGGATTCGGAGCCGCCGGCGCCACCTGGTTCGACACCAGCACCACGAAGATCAACAAGCTGAAGCAACTCGAAGACCTGCAAGCGCAGCGGCTCCAGTCGACGGCGGCGGCCAACGCGAAGACAGCGCAGAGCGAAATGATCACCGTCATCCTGCTGGCGCTGGCCCTGCTCGCCCTGACCAGCGCGCTAGCCGTGGCGACCACCCGCTCGATCACTCGACCGCTGGCCGAGGTGATTCGGGTCGCCGAGTTGATGGCCGTTGGCGATGTCTCCAGTCAGGTGAAGTACGAATCCGAGGACGAGCTCGGACGGCTCGCCGGATCCTTCCGGCAACTCGCCGAATACCTGCGCTCGACGTCCGAGATCGCCGCCGCCCTGGCTCGCCGTGACCTCACCGTCGAGGTCCATCCCCGCAGCGAGGCAGATCAGCTCGGCTCGGCGATGCGTGACATGGTTGAGAATCTCCGCACTGTTCTGCGGCGCGTCAGCGGGTCCGGTGATTCGCTGTCGTCTGCCGCCGACGAGCTCAAGATTTCCAGCGCCGCGTTGACTCACGGCAGTGGGGACGCCGCAGCTCAGGCCGCCGCCGTGGCCGCGTCCAGCGAACAGATGGCCTCGACCGTCGCCGACGTCTCCCGAAGCACCAGCGAAGCCGCCCTGATCTCCGCGAAGGCGGTTCGAGCGGCCGACGAGATGGCTCAGACCATCGCCAGGCTCAGCCAGTCCAGCTCCGAGATCGGATCGGTGGTGGCGTTCATCCAGACCATCGCCGCTCAGACCAACCTCTTGGCTCTGAACGCCACGATCGAGGCAGCGCGGGCCGGTGAGGCGGGCCGGGGGTTCGCCGTCGTGGCCGGCGAGGTGAAGGGCCTGGCGAACGAAACCGCCCAGGCGACGACCGACATCAGCACCCGGATCAGCGAGATCCAGAGCGGTGCCGAACTCGCGGTCCTGGCGATTGCCGAGATCACTGACGTGATGCGGCAGGTCGAGGGGATCGCGACGTCCATCGCCGGGGCGGTCGAAGAGCAGGCGGTGACCACCGCCGAGATCTCCCGGAACATCAACTCGGTGGCCGCGGCGGCGGACTCAACCTCGCTGGCCGCGCTGGACGCGGTTTCCTCGGCTCACTCAATGGCCGGGATGGCCACCGAACTGCGGGAACTGGTCAAGGATTTCGCCGTCGGCGTCTGACTAAGCACACCCAAAACCCGGATCACCGGCTCACCCCGGCTGGGAGGGGTGAACCGGTGTCCAGGTCGAGCCCCGGGGCCGGGAGAAAGAGGGAAAGGCCCGGCCAGGCCCGAGCCGGAGGCTGGGGAGAAACGTCAGTCTCCGGCGTCTGTGGCACTTACTCCGTTGTCCACCGCGGAGCCGTAGATGGACTTCGCATTGGCCGTGGTGTTGCCGATGATGGAGCCGGCTTGGCTGTTGAACTCGGCGAGATCCACGTGCTTGGCCTCGAGGTACGCGCCGATCGTCTCCATCGCGCGGCGGTTGAAGATCTGGTAGTACATCCGCTCGTCCATCGCGGCGAACTGGTCGGCGAGGTTGTAGTTGGCCACCCGCTCGCGCAGGCTGGACAGCGCACCGAAGTCGATGTCCCGGCGGCTCTCGATCTCCAGTTCGATGGCGGCCGAGGCTGCGGCGTCCGAACGCCCGCCGAGGTAACCCTGGAACAATCGTAGTGGCGCCTGGAACAGCTGCGGCAAGCCTTCGGACAGTGCGGCTTTGAAGATGGTCGAGGCCTCTGCGCGGCGATCCGTCGGTAGCCCACGGACGGCGTAGAACTGCTGGCTGAGTGGCCGAAGCGCGTAGACCAGGCCTTCGATGAACAGCGTCTGGTTGGAGACGAACGCCCGCACGAACAAGGTGACGACGACCTGCCCGCCCCAGGCGGAGTGGGTGAAATAGGTGTAGGTGCGAGCACCTTCGTTCTGGGCGTGCAGATAGTGCTGGACGACGTCGTCCGGCACCCGGGTGACCGGGCGGCGGAAGTTCAAGGTATCGATGCGATCGGGCTCGGTCGGGCCGACCCGGAACAGCGGCACCGAGATGGCGTTCGAGCCGCCCCGGACATACAGCCGGTTGCCGGCCGCCGGTACCGGGCTGATCCGCGACGGCATCGAATTCAGCAGGTAGGTCTGCAGGTCGCCGCCGGTGATCTCGTCCGGTACCACCGGGCGGGTGGCGTAGTTGGGCGAGTCGGCCGCGGCCCGGGCATGTGCCGGTGCGGCCCGCTTGCTGATGTCGATGGTCAGATGCCAGTTGTCGATATTCACGCCGCTGCCGACGAAGGGCGACGATTCACCCCGGAACAGAACGACATTGGTGTTGTTCAGATCGGCGAGGCTCTGCTCGACCGCGGGCCGGGGCAGCGGATCGGGGATGATGTCATTGGGCTCGTAGATCACCGCCACCGCCGAGCGGCGGGCCGCCAGGGCCTGCCCGTACACCAGCCGGACCGAGACGATGTAGGCCCAGATCCACAGCACCACCCAGACCGCCAGCGCCTGCCGCAACGCCAGGATCTGACCGACCGCCACGGCAAGGACGAGCGTGCCGGCCAGCAGGACATACCCGAGCGATGCCGTCAGCCCGACATCGCGGGAGCGCCGGTACCGGCGAGCCTGCGCGGCGTGCCGGGCGAGTTGGACGGCGTCCACGTTCCACAGCGGCGGCAGCGCGGCGCGGGTGGGGTGAATCAGCTCCGAATTCACCCGGTCCGCAAACGATTCGCGGAGGTAGACCTGAGCGCTGAGCAACCGAGTGACGAGATCGTCCGGCATCGGCGCGGAAGCCGACGTAGGCTCGTGGTCCGACATCGGCGCGGAAGCCGACGCGGGCTCGGGGTCCAGCACCGGTATCGGATCGGGCACGGCCGTCAGTCCTGGCCCCGGCGCGGGGCGCGGTTCGGGGCGGTAGTCCGCGGTGGCGAATTCGTCGATACTCACGGCCACACTCCCTGGTCGTTGAGCGGTCCGGGGAGGCATGCAAGTCACGCGTGCTTGTATGCATTTGGTCCGCTTAATCACCATCCGTCACCGACTGCAACCAGTCAAGACCTCAGCGCCACATCCCTCTGGCTACCCCTCGCTGACCTGGCCTGTACGCGTCAGTGTCCGCTTCCCAAAGGGCTTTTCATTCCCTTTGCGACCCGCTTTAAACCCGCTGGCGAGGTGATTAACGCAACGCGTCTCCCACCTTGCTCGTGATCATGCACGCTTGCCCGGTCTTCGAGGCTAAAGCGGGCACGCCGGCGCTGAGTTAAGCCATCACGACACCCGTGACCAAACGCCGTGATCATGCACGCTTGCTCTTCAGGCGAGGGCAACCGTGCATGATCGCGGGCCATAGGTGGGCAATCGTGCATGATCGCGGGCCGTAGGTGGGCAACCGTGCATGATCGCGGAATGGGGTTGGGGCTATTTCCGACCGATCACGGCGGATTCAGTCTGAATCATGAGCGGTGAGATCCAGGATCGAGCGGTACCCCTCCAGAGTTCGCCGAGCCGTCTCGGCCCAGGTGAAGGTGGCGGCCCGCAGCCGCCCCGCCTCGCCCAGCCGGCGCAGCCCTTCGGGTGAGGTCGGCAGGTACCTGATCAGGTCGACCAGCTCGTCCGGATGCGCCGGGTCGTAGTAGAACGCCGCGTTCCCGGCGATCTCCGGCTGCGCGCCGGATCCACAACTGATCACCGGGCAGCCGAGGGCCAGCGCCTCCAGCACGGGTTGGCCGAAACCCTCGTGCAGGGACGTCGTCACGAGGGCTGCCGCGTTCCGGTAGAGACCGGTCAGCGTGTCGTCGTCCGCCGCCATGAACATCACCCGGTCCATCACCCCGTGTTCGGCCAGCACCCGATAGTCCTCCCGGGTCGGCGCTCCACCACCGGCGCAGACCAGATGGAAGCCGGGACTGTGGGCCAGCGCTCGAACCAGGATCGGCCAGTTCTTATAGGCGGTGCGGCCGCCGACATAGAGCAGTCGCCCCGGCTCCCGGCGCACCGTGGCCGGTCGGCCCGGTCGGATCTTCGCGGGTAGATCCGCGGCAAGCGGGGTAACGAACACCTTCTCCTCGGGCACTCGCAGCATCTCCACGACGTCCGCCTTGATGTCGTGCGAGATGGCGAACACGACATCCGCCTCGGCACACCGCCGAGCCTGCTCCGCGAGGGCACGGCTGGTGTCATCGTCGGCGAAGTGCCGGGAGAGTCGGATCACGGTGAGGTCGTGGATGGTGACGGCGATCCGGTGCCCGGACGACGGGAACGGCGACTGCTGCCAGGTGTCGTGATAGATCCGGGCCCAGCGCAGGGAGGGGCGCAGCACCGGGTAGAGCGCCGCCTGGCTGACCCGGCGCCGGCCGCGAAACTCGGGAGTACGCAGGCCCAGCACTCCGGTGGTGTCCTGCAGATCGGCGTTGTCATGCAGGCCGGCGAAGATCTTCGACCGGACACCGAGCCCGAGCAGTTCCCGATGCAGATTCACGAAGTACCGCGAAACACCGCCGTGCCGCTGGCGAAAAGCGTCGGGCCCGAACAGCACGCGGACGTCGCTCATCTTGCCCCACTTCTCCCGTGATCATGCACGCCCGCAGGCAAGCCGAGCACTGTGTGTGCCCGATTGAACTCATACGGTAACCACAGGTCCTACCTTAACGCGTCGATCGAGCACCGCCGCCCCACCCGCCGCCAAGACCGGGTCCGCCCTGACTTCAAGACCCGCCCCACCCTGACTTCACGACCTGGCCCACCATGACTGAAGGCCGGCAACTCCAGCCCGATCACGAGGGCGGAGCGCCGGCCTTCAGGAGCCGAGACGACCTGAGCGGCTAGCGAGTCATCCGCACGCCGAGGCCACGAAGATCGATCTGGTGAGCGTTGGCCAGGTCGGCGTCCACCATGATCCTTGCCAGCTCAGGGGCCAGCGTCTGCGGCTGCCAGCCGAGCAAGGTCCGCGCCCGGCTCGGGTCGCCGATCAGCGAGTCGACCTCAGTGGGGCGCAGGTACCGGTCGTCGAAGCGGACGTACCGCTGCCAGTCCAAGTTGACGTGCTCGAAGGAGAACTGCAAGAAGTCCCGAACGGTATAGGCGGCACCGGTGGCGATCACATAGTCGGACGGCGTCTCGGCCTGCAGCATCAGCCACATCGCCTCGACGTACTCCTTGGCATAACCCCAATCCCGGACCGCGTCGAGGTTGCCCATGTACAGGAATTCCTGCTTGCCGGCCATGATGTTCGCAACCGCCATGCTGATCTTCCGGGTCACGAACGTCTCGCCCCGGCGCGGGCTCTCGTGGTTGAAGAGGATCCCGTTGGTGGCGAACATTCCGTACGCCTCGCGGTAGTTACGGGTCATCCAGTACGCGTAGACCTTCGCCGCGCCGTACGGGCTGCGCGGCCAGAACGGCGTGCCCTCGTTCTGCGGCGGCGGTGTGGCGCCGAACATCTCCGAGCTGGAAGCCTGGTAGTACTTGCAGTCCAGGCCGATCATCCGGATCGCCTCCAGCAGGCGAGTGGACCCCACTCCGGTGGTCAGCCCGGTGAACTCCGGCTCGTCGAAGGAGACCCGCACGTGCGACTGGGCGGCGAGGTTGTACACCTCGTCCGGCTGCACCTTCTCCAGCAACGTCACCAGCCGCGAGCCGTCGGTCAGGTCCCCGTAGTGCAGAAAGAACCTCGCCGTCGGATCATGGGAGTCCTGATACAGGTGATCAATTCGTCCGGTATTGAACTGCGAGGCCCGCCGGACAATCCCGTGCACCTCATAACCCTTCTCCAGCAACAATTCCGCCAGATACGAGCCGTCCTGCCCGGTGATCCCGGTGATCAGTGCCTTCTTCATGCTGATGCCGCCCCCAAGCGCGTGGTCAACGCGATCCCTGGCCCACTCTTATACTCAGAGCAATCACCCGAATCCGCAGAGTTACTAGTCCGCAGTACCGTAGCGCGGGCCTCGGGCCATTCGCAGGATCAGATCTCGGATCGAAGCAATCTCCCACGTTTGACCGAGGCGCTCAGCAGACTTGTGCACAGATTGTTATGGATTTAGGACGCTCGGTAGTCAAGCATGGTTACGGTAGGCGGGTGACCACGACGCCACCTCGGTTGACCGAGGACACCAAGATCTACGTTGCCGGCCACCGCGGGCTCGTCGGATCCGCCCTCTGGCGGGCCTTGCAGCAGCGCGGCAACCCCAACCTGATCGGTGCCACCTCCGCCGAGGTGGACCTGCGCGACCGTGACGCCACAATGACTTTCGTCGGCAAGCAGCGGCCCGACGTGATGGTGATCGCCGCCGCGAAGGTCGGCGGCATCCTGGCCAACGACAGCTACCCCGCCGAATTTCTCAGCGACAACCTGCGGATCCAGGTCAACCTCCTGGACGCCGCCCACGAGTACGGCGTCCAGCGGCTGCTCTTTCTCGGCTCCAGCTGCATCTACCCCAAGTTCGCCGCGCAGCCCATCGCCGAGTCGAGCCTGCTCACCGGCGCCCTGGAGCCCACCAACGACGCCTATGCGATCGCCAAGATCACCGGCATCCTGCAGGTCCAGTCGATGCGCAAGCAGTACGGACTGCCCTATATCAGCGCGATGCCGACGAACCTCTACGGCCCGGGTGACAACTTCGACGCCGCCGCCTCGCACGTGATGCCCGCCCTGATCCGCAAGTTCCACGACGCCAGGCAGTCCGGCGACGCGGAAGTCACGATCTGGGGCACCGGCACACCGCAGCGCGAATTCCTGCACGTCGACGACCTCGCCGCCGCGCTGATCTTCCTCCTGGAGCACTACGACTCCCCCGACACCATCAACGTCGGCACCGGCGTCGACGTGACCATCCGCGAACTCGCCGAGATCATCGCCGAGACCGTCGGCTGGGAAGGCCGCCTGAGGTTCGACCCGAGCAAGCCCGACGGCACCGCCCGCAAACTTCTCGACGTCAGCCGGCTCCGCGATCTGGGCTGGCAGTCCAGCATCGGCCTGCGCGACGGCGTCCGCAGCACCTACGACTGGTACGTCAGCAATCAGGCCACCGCCCGGCTGGGCTGAGACTGGAGCGGATCCGCACTCCAAAGGACAGCGTCGCTCACTTGCAGTACTGTTCCGACAGCAAAGAGTGATCAGGATGCCATGGACGGCACCGCGACACCCGTGTACCACACGCGTGTCGCATCACCCTGGTTGAACATCTGCCCCGGCTGCTGAACTCCCTTGCAGGCCGCCAAAAATCAAACCCCGTCAGGCTATGAATATAAAGATCGCCCAAACGGTCGCGCCCAACTCGACCGCCCGGCCGAAATGCGTGACCGAACGGTCCGCAATCCGCACAGACGCGCAAAATGGTTATGAGACAAGCAGACTCGTCCTATCGTATGCATCGGGTTCTTCCACAGGGCCAATGGGGGTCCGCTCCTGGCAGAGCCTTTTTCAATGCCATGGGGGCTGTTGCATGTCCGTATTCGAGGCTTCGGGAGCAGGTCTGACCGTCGACTCAGTAACACAAACCAAATCCTCGGCCGAGACCTCGCAGAAACAGGCACCGGCCCCGCCCGGCCCGCCACGCATCAAGGCCGACCACCCGCAACGCATTCTGACCCGCTACAGCAGACTAGCCCGGTTGGCCGACGTCCTGGTCGCCTCCGGTGCGGCCGGGCTGGCGGTCACGGTTCGGTTCGGCACCGCCCCGGGCACGTATCTCTTTCTCCCGGTGCTACTTCCACTCGGCTGGGTGACAGCGGTCTGGCTCTACCGCGCCTACGAGCACCGTTTCATCGGCGAGGGCCCGGAGGAGTTCCACCGGATATCCCGGGCTGGGCTGCTGCTGTTCACCACGGTTGCGGTGATGTCCTACCTGTCCAACGGCAGCTTCTCGCGGACGATCGCGATGATCTCGGTACCGGCCTGCGTCGCGGGCTCGATGCTGGCCCGCCGGCTGCTGCGAGCTGCCCTGCGCCGGGCCCGGGCGGCGGGCCGAGGTCTGCACCGCACCCTCGTCGTCGGCCGCAGTGACGCCGCGATCAGCCTGATCGATTCACTCCGGATCACCGAGCGCAGCTTCCACCACGGCATGATCGCGGTCGGGGTGTGTACCCCGACGCAGGACGTGACGCCGTCCCACATTCACGACGTCCCAGTATTGGGGACCCCGGACGACGTGCTCACCGCGATCGATACGGTCCAGGCCGACTTGGTGGCGGTGGTCTCGCACCCGGACCTGTCCGGGCACGCGCTCCGGCAACTGTCCTGGGCGCTCGAGGAGCGCGGGGTTGAGCTGCTGGTCTCCCCCGGCATCGTCGAGGTCGCCGGGCCACGGTTGTCGATTCGCCCGATGGCCGGGTTATCGCTGCTGCATCTGGAACGACCGGTGCTCAAAGGTAGTCGCCGGATCTTCAAGGTGCTGTTCGACTACGTGCTCGCACTGGCGTTGCTGACCGTCCTGTCACCGCTGATGGTGCTGCTCGTCGTCCTGATCCGGATCAGCAGCCCCGGGCCGGCGCTGTTCCGGCAGACCCGAGTGGGCACGGGTGGGCGGCAGTTCACCGTCTACAAGTTCCGCTCGATGGTGCCGGACGCCGAATCCCGGCTGGCCGAACTGGCTCACCACGACCAGGGCAACGGCGTACTGTTCAAGATGCGCTCGGATCCGCGCGTCACCCGAATCGGCGCCTTACTACGTCGGTATTCATTGGACGAACTCCCACAACTTTTGAACGTGTTGCGCGGGAACATGTCTCTCGTCGGGCCACGTCCTCCGCTCCCAAAGGAGGTGGCAGGCTACTCCGCCGACGAGATCCGTCGGCTCAGAGTACGGCCCGGCATGACCGGCTTGTGGCAGGTGTCCGGCCGGTCAGATCTGACCTGGGAAGAGTCCTTGCGGCTCGACCTGCGCTACGTCGACAACTGGTCGATGTCGCTTGATCTGTCCATACTCTGGCGCACATTTCGCGCCGTCATGCATGGCTCGGGGGCCTACTGATGGATCACACAATCTTTGGCACACCGATCGACAGACCTACCGCCGAGATGCCAATCGTCATCCCGGCAACCACCATTCCGGCACCGCGGACTCATCTGCCGTCGACACCGGTGGCCGTACCGACCCGGATCAAACCGCACCCGCTGACCGGCAAGCAGGCGTTGGTGGTGGGGATCAACTACGCGCCGGAGCCGACCGGCACAGCGCCGTACACCACGGCGATGGCCGAGCATCTGGCCGAGGATGCGGCCGGCGTCACCGTCCTGACCGGGGTACCGCACTACCCCTCCTGGTCCGTTGGCCCGGCACACAAGTGGGCGATTCGCTCCAGCGAGGTGGTGCCGCTCGGCAACGGGAAGCGGCTGACCGTTCGGCGCTCGCGGCACTACGTGCCGAGCCGCCAGTCTGCGATCACGCGTGCCGCGTACGAAGCAAGCTTCCTGGCGAACGCCCTGACGACCCGGCTGGACGCCAAACCTGACCTGGTAGTCGCGGTGTCGCCGAGCCTGAGCGGGGCGGTCGTCGGGGCCCGGCTCGCCCGCCGATACGGAAGCAAGCTGCTGGTGGTGGTGCAGGAGCTCACGGCGATGGCCGCGACCCAGACCGGAATTCGCGGTGGTGATCAGGTCGCCCGGATCACCGGAGCCATCGAGCGGTACGCGCTGAGCCGAGCCGACCGGGTGGCCATCGTCAGCGAAGCCTTCCGCAGCCAGCTGCACCGGTTCGGAGTGCCGGACGAGAAGATCAGCCTGCTCCCGAACTGGACCCACATCTCCCCGAAGCGCCAGACCCAGGCCGAGGCCCGCCGCGAACTCGGCTGGCCGGTAAAGCCTTTCACGGTGGTACACACCGGAAACATCGGTCTCAAGCAGGATCTGCGCAATCTCGTGGAGGTCGCCCGGATCAGCACGGCGGTGCCGGACCTGCGGTTCGTCATCATCGGGGACGGCAATCAGCGAGCGGACGTCGAGGCGCGGGCGGCCGGGCTCACCAACCTGACATTCGTCGATCCGTTGGACGGCGATCAGTATCCCCAGTCACTGGCGGCAGCCGATCTTCTGGTGATCAATGAACGCCCCGGCGTGGGGGCGATGTCGCTGCCCAGCAAGCTCACGTCCTACCTGCCGGCCGGCCGTCCGGTGATCGCCGCGGTCGCGGACGACGGCGCGACCGCTCAGGAACTCAAGCGCACCAAGGGAGCGGCGCTCATCGTGCCGCCCGGCGATCCGGTTGCCTTCCTCGAAGCCATCCTCGACCTGCGCGCCGACCCCACCCATCGAGCTCGGATGTCCGACCTGGGGCAGACGTACGCCGAAACAACGCTGGGCAGAAGACCTGCCGCAGCGCGCCTGGACGCCCTCATCAATGCCTGCCTGGAGCCCGCATGAACGACACCACCAATTCCCCCACCAGCTTCTCCAGAATCGGGGTCGACACCCCCACCGGCGAGATGCCGGTCCTCATTCCGAGGCCGCAGAGAACTGCCGAGCACGGCCCGTTCTGGCCGGCCGTTGATCTGCGCCGAGCCCCGAAGATCGTGGTGGGAGAGATTCCCTTCACCGTCACCAGTTTTGACGAGGCAGTGCAGTGGCTGCTGGCGCCGACGAGGCGCGAGGGGGCCCGATCCATTCGGCTTGCCAACGCCTACTGCGTTGCTCATGCCAGCAAGGACGCCACCTATGCCGACGTGTTGAAGTCCGCGGGCATCAACCTGCCCGACGGCACGCCCGTGCACTGGCTGATGCAGCGCACCGCCCGGGGCACAACGCTCGCCCCCGAGCGGGTCAGAGGCCCGTCCTTGTTCATGGAGGCCCTCGCCGCGAAGCCGACCCAGCCCGTTCGGCACTACTTCCTCGGTGGGACGCCGGAGACCCTCGACCTGGTCCGCGCCCAGATCGAGCTTCGATTCCCCGACGTTCAGATCGCCGGCATGTACGCACCGCCCTTCGGCCCGATCACACCCGAACTCGTGAACGACTGGGCCGCAAGGATCTCCGCTTCCGGTGCAACAATTGTCTGGCTCGGCCTGGGCACCCCGAAGCAGGACTTCGC
>DATINJ010000015.1:0-3129 GCA_035474375.1 Kineosporiaceae bacterium
GTGACCCCGAGGTTGACCGTGGCCACCTCGTAGTCACCGCCGCCGGACGGGTAGGCGTGCACGTTCTGCCGGTACGACGCGACCACGATCAGCATCACGAAAGCCACCGACAGGCCGATCACCGGCGAGAGCGTGTACGAGGTGATCCCGGCCGCGGCCAGGGTCAGGAAAATCTCGTCGGGGGCGTACGCCACGGACGACAAAGCATCCGACGCGAAGACCGGCAGGGCGATCCGTTTCGGCAGCAGGGTTTCCCCGAGCCGCTCACTCCGGACCGGCCGTCCGAGCAGCAGGCGCTTGAGCGCGCCAGTTAAAGGGGGCACGACCGGTCATCGTAGGCCCGTTGGGCCTTCAATAGGGCCCGGTGGTCGCGCTACCCGCCGTCCTGGTTGTTGACCGTGTACCTTCGGCGACGGACCGTGTGAGATGACGGATACAACATCGCCATGGATCAACTCGGGTCGAGCCGTGATGGCAGACGACAGCAGGTCGAGAGGGCCGGACAGCAGTGCACTTCGTGATCATGGGTTGTGGACGAACCGGATCGACGCTTGCCCAGATGGTTGAGGACCGCGGCCATACGGTGGCCGTCGTCGATCAGAATCCGGACGCCTTTCGTCGGCTCGGCGCACACTTCGAGGGACGTCGCGTGGTCGGGCCTGGCTTCGACCGAGACACCCTCACCGAGGCGGGAATTGAGGACGCTTATGCGTTCGCAGCCGTCAGCAATGGGGACAACTCGAACATTTTGGCCGCCCGGGTAGCCCGGGAGACGTTCGGCGTCTCGAACGTCGTCGCCCGGATTTACGACCCCGGCCGCGCCGAGGTCTACCAGCGGCTCGGCATCCCCACCGTCGCCACCGTGCGCTGGACGGCCGACCAGATGGCCCGCCGGCTGCTGCCGAGCGGGGCGATCTCGGAGTTTCGCGACGCCTCCGGTGCGGTGGTTCTGGCCGAGGTCCAGGTGCACGGCGCCTGGGTCGGCAGTCGCATGCAGGCTCTGGAAGCGGCCTCCGGTGCCCGAGTGGCGTTTCTCACGCGGCTCGGCGAGGGATTGGTCCCGTCCGCGAACACCGTCTACCAAGAAGGCGACTTGGTGCATGTAGTGATG
Organism: Kineosporiaceae bacterium; assembly: GCA_035474375.1. Lineage (GTDB taxonomy): Bacteria > Actinomycetota > Actinomycetes > Actinomycetales > Kineosporiaceae > JANNPJ01. Next base: position 1,112 of record DATINJ010000015.1, read on the forward strand.
CGCCATGATCAGGCGGCCTCGGTCGAGCAAAGCCTGGCCGGCCCGCCGACTAAGGATGAGCTGTGATGCGAATCGTCATCGTCGGAGCCGGCAGTGTCGGCCGGTCGATCGCTCGGGAGCTGCTGACCAACGGTCATCGGGTATTGATGATCGACAAGGATCCGAACGCGATCCGGGTGACGAGCGTGCCGGACGCCGAATGGCTGCTGGCCGACGCCTGCGAGATCACCTCGCTGGCCGATGCCGGCCTGGCGGACTGTGACGTCGTGGTCGCTGCCAGCGGAGACGACAAGGCCAACCTGGTCGTCTCGCTGCTGGCCAAGACCGAGTACGGGGTGCCGCGAACGGTGGCCCGGGTGAACACCCCGGCCAACGAGTGGATGTTCGACGAAGCCTGGGGGGTCGACGTCGCGGTATCGACGCCTCGACTGATGACGGCCCTGGTCGAGGAGGCCGTCTCGATCGGTGAACTGGTCCGGATCTTCACCTTTCAGCAGGGGCAGACCGGCCTGGTCGAGTTGACCCTGCCCGGCGACTCGCCGCTGGCCGGCACCATGGTCGGCGACATCGAGTGGCCATCGGACACCGTGCTGGTCGGCATCATTCGCGGCGGCCGGCCGATCGCGCCGACCCGGGACGATGCGCTCGAAGCGCACGACGAGCTGATGTTCATCACCGTGCCGGAGAGCGAGGACCTCCTGCAGTCCCTGCTCACCCCGCCGTAACCGGCAGGAGCCGCCAGGGTCAGGGCTTGGTGGCGCCGGTGTCCTCGACGATTTCGGCGATTCGCTCGGTGGCTGCCGCGGTGCGCTCGGTGGCCTCGGCGGTGCGTTGCGCCTCCGTCTTGGCCAGCGGAACCGGCTTCAGCACCAGCCAGGACAGCCAGATCGTCAGCGCGAACAGCGGGATCCCCAGGATCGTGCCGTTCAGCGTGCCGAGCAGGGTCACGTTGTCGGCCAGGTAGAGCGGCACCTGAACAGCGAGCCGGACGACGAACAGCCCGACCCAGAGCCAGGTTGCCCATTGGTAGGCGGTCAATCGGGCTCGATCCCGCCGCCAGGCGAACATCTCCCCGGTGACCGGCCCCACCACGACACCGATCAACGGCCAGCGGACCAGGATCGACACCGTGTAACCGACGGCGAACCCGGCGTTCTTCACGATGTTCGGCAGGAAGAAGTTCACCGCGGAGTGAGTGCGGGAGGCGAGGTAAGCACCGAGGACGATCACCAGTGCCCCGGAGATCGCCTGGCTCAGGGTCTCCCGGGCGATCAACCGCCAGATCACCAGGACGACGACCGGGATCAGGGCTGCGACGATCGACGTCTTCAGGTCTTTGGTCAGCGCGTAGGCCAGCGAGAACACGGTGTACGGCAGGACGGACTCGACGACGCCACGGACGCCGCCGATGCTGGCAGCCAGGGAGAACTCCTGGGCCGCGACCCCACCGACCTTGCTCACCCGCCGCGTCGGCGCCGGTCCGGCCCCGGATTCAGCAGCCATGCGTCGGTACCAGCTCGTATCGCGGGTTGAAGATCGTCCGGGTTCCGGCGGCCTCGGTGACCAGGCCCTGGACGCGAATCCGCCGGCCGGGCTCGACCCCGCGAATGTGCCGACGCCCGAGCCAGATGACCGAAAGACTGCCGCTGCCGTCGTACAACTCGGCAACCAGGGCGGGAACGCCGGCCCGGGGGCGCAGCGTCACGGCCCGAAGCGTGCCGCAGACCATCGCCGGCTGCCGAAGCTGGAGCTGAGCGATCGGGGTACCGCCCAGCCGGACGGATTCCTCACGCTCCTGCTCGGCGTGCACCTGATGCTGCGGAGCCACGAAGCGGGACAACGCCCGCCTCAACCCAGATCGCTCTTGTTGCTTACCCACCTGGCCAGGGTAAGCCCTTGACCGCGGCGACTCACCCAGGGTCGGTAACCCCTTTCGCACCGCTTTGACCGGTATTCTCAGTGAACTTCGGTGATTTCCGGGCCGCGCTCGAAGGGGCGAAGCGGGTCGCGATCGTCCT
>DATINJ010000016.1:0-8239 GCA_035474375.1 Kineosporiaceae bacterium
GAGTGCGGCGAGCTGGCCGCCCTAGATCTCAAGGACTCGCTTCGAAGCGTCGCGAGCGACTATGGCCTTGAGCGCGAGGAGAAGAGGCGAGTCAGAGCGGCGGTCGGCGAGGACGATCACGAGAAGGCGATCGCTCTCCTCCTTGAGACGGGCCGAGCCTCGGCGCGAGAATTGGTTCAGCAATGCCTCGATGCGGTGATCCTTTACCAGCAGTGACGTGATCGAAGAGGGCTACCTGAAGGCTTTACCCGGCCCCAGGGGCGGGGTGAAGACTTGCCAGCATGAACGTGCAGGACAGCAGCCCGCTGACGATCGGTGAGTTCGGCCGCCGCTCTGGTCTCTCGATCAAGGCGTTGCGACTCTACGACGTGTCCGGTCTGCTTCGGCCGGCGCGGACGGATCCGGTCAGCGGCTACCGTCAGTATTCGACTGACCAGCTGGATCGGGCTCGGCGGATCAGCCTTCTTCGGCGGCTCGACATGCCGCTGGCCGTCGTTGCCGAGGTGCTGAGCGGTACCGATGAGCAGGCCGTCGCCCGGCTCGATCGCTGGTGGGGAGCACAGGAAGCGGCGCTGCAAGCGCGACGCGGGACGCTGGCCTGGCTACGCGGGCAGCTCACGCGGACCGAGGCGAGAGCGGCAACCGACGGGACCGAGGCCAGCGCGGGAACCGGGGACGGGATCGAGGCGAGAGCGAGGGCCGGAGACGGAACCTTGGCAAGGGCCGAGACCGAGCCGCACCCGGTGCATCGGCGCAGGGTGCCGGCCACCAAGGTCGCCTTCATCCGGACCGAGGTTGACCAGCAAGGCCTCCTCGATGCCATCCGGACCGCGGAGTGGGAGATCCGCCAGCACCTGGACGCCGTCGGCGGGCAGGCCACCGCCGAGCACTGGGTGCTGTACGACGGCTTCGTCGCCCCGGACAGCGACGCGCCGATCGAAGTCTGCGTGCCCTGCACCGGTGCGATCGAGCCGGCCGGAAGGATCGCGATCCGGCTCGAGGCCGCGCACTGCGAGATCTACACCACGGTCCTGCGGGACGACTGTTACTACCCGCGGATCATGCACGCCTACGACGCCGTCGAGGCGTATCGGATGAACGCTGGGCTGGTACCAACGGGCCCGCCGCGGGAGATCTACCTGGCCGCCTGGAGCGAGATCACCGGCACCGACCCGTTCGTCCACATCGCCACACCCTTTGAGGAGATCTGATGCCATCGCTGGACACCTATACCCAGCAGTCGCCGTACTCCGACCCGCGCGAGTACACCCCGCTGATCACCGCCTTGCCTGCCGATCTTCCGAATCTCGGGGCAGCGGTCCGGAACGTGCTGGTGCACTACCGCGCGCCCGGGGTCCAACTTTCCTCCGAACGGCTGGCGGAGATCGACAACCGATGGATCGACCGATTGCTCGCCGCCGACCGCAGCCGGTTCGACAGCCCGCTTGACCAGCCCCGACCGGAGGCCGAGCGGGTGGCCGGCTGCTGCCGGGACTTCACTCTGCTGACGGTGTCGGCACTGCGGGCGCACGGCGTCCCGGCTCGCAGCCGGATCGGCTTCGCGGCGTACTTCGAACCGGACTTCCACGATGATCATGTGATTACCGAATTCTGGGACGGCGAGCGCTGGGTGTTCGCGGACACGCAGCTCGCTCCGACCGGGTCGTGGCCCGGGTTCGACCCGCTGGACATGGTTCTTGATGAAGCCGGTTTCACCACCGCCGCCCAGGTGTGGACGGCCTATCGGCGCGGTGACATCGACGCGAACCAGTACGGCGTCGGATCCGGTGTGCCGATCGGTGGAGCTTGGTTCGTACGCAACTACGTCCTGCTCGAGCTGGCCCACCGGCAGCGTGACGAACTGCTGCTTTGGGATCTATGGGGAGGCATGTCCGACCAGCTCAACGGCGACTTGGAGCTGATCGACGAGGTCGCGGCGCTGCTGCTGGCGGCGGACGGTGGTGACCAATCAGCCGAAGCCACTCTGGCCGAGCGGTACGCCACCGACGCCCGTCTGCATCCTGGCGACCGGGTGCTCTGCCGCTCGCCGCGCGGCGTCACCGGCACGGTTGATCTCCGCGGGCGCGCTCCGGTCGAAGTGTCAGCGAGCTGACGGTCTACTGGGCGAAATCGCGCTGAACTGGCTACGGTGGGGGTCATGCTTAAGGGTGGACTGATCGGAGAGAGCCTGCGCAGCGGTCTGAATTTGGACGACGTTCCGCTCACAGTGCATCGAATCGAGCGGATCAGTGCGCGAGATCCGGTAGGAGGCCAACCCGGTGTGTGGACGTTGGTGACGTTCACCGCTGACGAAGAATGCGCCGAAACGATCGCCGAGCGCTTCTCCTCGGCTCTCGACGGTCCTGGCTGGTACATCGATTTCCACACCGACACAGAGGTTTTCGTAGTCTTCCCGAACCGAGTCTTTCGCTATCCGAAGGGTGATCGCCTCGGTCGGGCGGCTGCGGTGGACTACGGCCGAGCCGGCGGCGTCCCAGATTCTCAGTTGGACTGGGACGAATAACAGCTCTCAGGGGGAGATCTATCCGGAGGGACCGCAGCCCGGCGCGGTCTAAGTCGCCAAAAGTGGCCTGGGAGCGTGGCCACGGAGGCTTAGACCGCGCCGGGTTGCGGTGAGTCCGGCAACCTTGCGGGAACAGCTGGGGGATGGCTGGTGAACGGCGGTGTTCCACCGCGGCTTCGACGCCGGCGTTCTGATCGTCCACATCAGCGAGAAGTACTGGGCCAAGCTCTGCTTCGAGTACACCGCGCAGAAGACCCCAATTCCGGCCCGAGGCGCTGGCAGACCCACGCGACGGCAGCTGAACCCACCGTCGCGTCGGCCCTCCTGCGTCTCGTCAGCCCCAGACCTCCTGGGCGACCTCGACGATCAACCGCAACTTGGCGATCTCTTGTTCGATGGTCAGTGCGTTGCCTTCCACGGTGGAGGAGAACCCACACTGCGGGGACAAGCACAGCTGGTCGAGGTCGACGAACTTCGCCGCCTCGTCGATGCGCCGCTTCAGCGCGTCCTTGCTTTCCAGCTCGCCCCGCTTGGTGGTGACCAAACCCAGCACCACGTACTTGTCCGCAGGCACGAACCGTAGCGGCTCGAAGCCACCGGAGCGCTCGTCGTCGTACTCCAGGAAGAATCCATCCACCGCGAGCTCGCCGAACAGGGCCTCCGCTACGAAGTCGTAGCCGCCCTCGGCTGCCCAGGAGGAGCGGAAGTTTCCGCGGCAAAGGTGTGTGGTGACGGCGAGATCGGCGGGCCGGTCAGCGATGGCCGCATTCATCTGCCGGATGTTCTGCAAGTGCTGGTGCTCGGCGTCGGCGCCGCGAGCCGCCAGTTGAGCGCGCTGTTCCGGATCATTCAGGTAGGCCAACGAGGTGTCGTCGAGCTGCAGGTACCGGCAGCCGCGGGCATACATGGCCTGTAGTTGCTGCGCGTAAGCGGCGGAGAGATCATCCCAGAACGGCTGCATTTCCGGGTACACGGCCGGATCGATCGCGGCCCGGCCACCGCGGTAATGCACCATGCTCGGTGAGGGGATGGTCAACTTGGGGACGGCGGTCTGCACTGTCGCGGCGAGAAAATCGAAGGCTTCGGCGAAGATCGGCTGCTCCAGCCGAATCGGACCATCGACTTTCAGCGCTGCCGGCGCGAATTCGATCACGCCGGAAGCATTTCGGAACTGAACTGCGAGATGCTCTTCGCTCTGGTGGATTCCGCCGAGCTGGTAGATGAAGTCCATGTGCCAGGAGGCGCGCCGGAACTCGCCGTCGGTGGCCGACTGCAGCCCGACGCCTTCCTGCATGGCCACCACTTCGCGGATCGCCTCGTCCTCGACGGCGCGCAGGCCATCGGCATCGAGCTCGCCACGGGCATGAGCATCTCGGGCCTGCAGCAACCGAGCCGGCCGGAGCAGGCTGCCGACGTGATCTGCGCGGAAGGGCGGGCGGGTTCGACGGGATGAAGTCTGGTCTGGCTGATCGGGCACAGCATCCTCCACAGCGGCATCGGTGGGTAGGTCCAGGCTCGAATTCTGCCACTTCGGTCCGACAACGTCAGATTGTGGTCAGGCCGCACGGCGTTGAGAGCGAGTACGGCGGACACCAAGTGGTGAATGAATTTCAGCCCGGAGGGCACCAATTGGTGCAACGGTGCAGGTGGATGCGAGGCCGGAGAAATCTTTGCCAAGATCTTGGCAAGCGCTTACCAGTGGGTCACCCTGAGGGGCAGTCGAATCGTCGGTCGGTTTCGTCGTCCCCTGGAGGGGTTGTCATGGCCCGTCTCAGCACCCTTGTCGCGGCGGCTGTCCTGGCCGTGTCCGTCGCCGTCCCGGTCGCCGCACAGCAAGAGGTCGCGCAGGCTGCGGACTATCCGAATCCGGGTGCGGTGAGGGGCAACATCACGGTCCATGACCCGTCGCTGGTGAAAGGGCCGGACGGCGTCTACCTGCTGGCTGCGACGGCTCCCGGCCTCGATCTGCGGACGTCAACCGACCGAACCACGTTCACCTACACAGGCAAGGCCTTTCCGAACGGGGCCAGCTGGACCGATGCCTACACCGGTACCTCGAACGGCAACCTGTGGGCACCGGACCTCAGCTACATCGGCGGCAGGTACCTGATGTACTACGCCGCCTCCGCCTTCGGATCCAACAAGTCGGCGATCTTCCTCGCCTCCAGCAACACCGGCCGGCCGGGAAGTTGGACCAACCAGGGCCTCGTATATGCCACCACGACCAGCAGTGACCACAACGCGATCGATCCGAACCTGAGTGTCGACGCGAGTGGGAAGTGGTGGCTGTCGCTCGGGTCGTTCTGGACCGGAATCAAGATGATTCAGTTGGATCCGGCTACCGGCAAGCGGCTTTCGTCCAACTCGACGATCTACAGCATCGCCAGTCGGAGCGGCAGCAGCACCGCGGTTGAAGCCCCGTCGATCATGTATCACGCGGGATATTACTTCCTGTTCACCTCGTGGGATCTCTGCTGCCGAGGCACGAGCAGCACATACAAGATCACAGTGGGGCGGTCGAGGTCGATCACCGGACCCTATCTCGACCGCGACGGGACGCCGCTGACCAGCAATGGCGGGACGACGATCCTGGCGACCCACGGCACCATCATCGGCCCCGGAGGCCAGTCCCTACTTCCCGATACTGGCGGTGACCTGCTGATTTACCACTACTACGACGGAGCGGCGAACGGCATCGCCAAGCTCGGAATCAACCTGCTCGGCTGGGACACATCCGTCTGGCCGTACGTCTATTGAGGAAGGCAGTCCACGCCATGTCTCTTTTTCGAAGCCGACCACTGCTGTTCGGCTGCCTGACCGCCGCTCTGCTAGCCCCGTTGGGAGTGACCGTGCTGGCCGGGACCTCCAGCGCCGCCACCACGATCACCGTGGCGGCCGACGGTTCCGGCAACTACACCACCATCCAGGCGGCGATCGCAGCCGCCTCCTCGGGCACCGTCATCAGCATCAAGAAGGGCACGTACCAGGGGCAGGTGTCGATCCCCGCGGCGAAGTCCAGCCTCACCCTGCAGGGCGCGACCGGTACCGCGACGGACGTCGTGATCACCGGGAACACGCCGCAATCCGCGTCCAGCGCATCCGGCAGCGCCACCGTTCTGAACTTGGCCAAGAACACCGCGATCACGGGTCTGACCATGCGGAACACCTACGGAACCGGCAGCCAGGCGCTGGCTCTGTACATGGGTGGCGACCGGCAGGTGTATCGCAACGTGCGGATTCTCGGCCGTCAGGACACGTTGCTGAGCTGGACCGGAAGCACTAGCAGCCCGATCCGCCAGTACATCTACAAGAGCTACATCGAAGGCGATGTCGACTTCATCTACGGCAATGGCACGGTGGTCATCGACTCGAGCACGATCAATTCTCTCGACCGAGGCAGTTCGAACAACGGCTACATCACGGCTGCCGCGACCAACAACGGCAACCCGTACGGCATCCTCATCACCAGGTCGACGCTGACCAGCAGCGCGGCCTCGCAAACCGTTTCGCTGGGCCGATGCTGGCACCCCGGTGGCGACACCAACGCGAGCGGTCAGGTGCTGATCCGAGACTCCTCGATCGGTGGGCACATTCGGCAGGCCTCGGCCTGGATGGACATGAGCGGGTTCTCCTGGAAGACCTGCCGTTTCACCGAGTACAACAACACCGGATCGGGCAAGTCCAATGGCACCGGTGATCGCCCGCAGATGAGCGCCACCACCGCCGCCAGCTACACGTCGACGAAGTACCTGGCCGGTTCCGACGCCTGGAATCCCGTTCAGTAACACGGCTCAGGATCGATCGAAGGTCGCCTCCCGCCAAGATCGCCAGGCGTGCCGTATTTGGGCCCGATAAAGGGCACAAATTCAGGCACGACTGGCGATCACCAAGCACCAAGATCACCGACTGTGTCTTCGCATCAACACTGGCAGATCGACTCGGCCGCCGATCCGTATTTCTGGTCCTCCTCGGCGTCTCTTCCCTGAGCCACCGTCGCGCGCGGGTAGTGTGCAGAGCCGGGAGCCAGGGGAGCGATCATGCGGGTAGGAATCATCGGGGCGGGTTTCGCCGGGCTTGGCGCGGCCAAGGTCCTGACCGAGTTCGGTCATGATGTGACAGTTTTTGACCGGACTCCGGATGTCGGTGGGGTCTGGAGCCGGACCCGCCGCTATCCCGGGCTGACCACCCAGAACGACAAGGGCACCTACGCCTATTCGGACTTTCCGATGCCGCGCGAGTACCCGCAGTGGCCGACCGGCGCTCAGGTCCAGGCGTACCTGGAGAGTTACGTCGAGCGGTTCGCGCTCAGACCACTGCTGCGTCTCGACACCGAGGTGACGCGTGCCCTCCAGGATCCGGCAACCGGTTCCTGGACAGTGCAGACGGCCTCCGGCGAGGACGCCGACAGCCACCATTTCGACTTCCTGGTGGTGGCCAACGGCACCCTCTGCGATCCGCTGATCCCGGACTACCCGGGGGTCGAGGAGTACCGGGCCGGTGGTGGGCGACTGTGTCACACCAGCGAATTCACCGAGCTTGCCGAGGCCGATGCCCGGGACATCATCGTGGTCGGCTACGGAAAGTCCGCGTGCGACCTGGCGGTCGCGGTCAGCGAGGTCGCGGCCAGCACGACCGTGGTGGCCCGGAACCTGATCTGGAAAATGCCGAGGCAACTCGGCAACCTGCTGAACTACAAGTACCTGCTGCTCACCCGGATGGGCGAAGCGCTGTTCCCGTACATGATGGCGGCCGGGTTCGAACGCTTCTTGCATGCCAAGAGCAGCAAGGTCCCGATATCAATGGTCGGGAGCATTCAGTCGATCGTCACCCGGCAGCTCGGGCTCCGCGAATCCGGCCTGGTTCCCGACGGCCCGTTCACCGACATTGCGCGCAGCACGGTCAGCCTGGTGACCGAGGAATTCCATCCTCGGATCGCCGACGGGCGGATCACCGTCCACCGCGACACAGAGATCAGCCGCCTGCTGGTCCAGACCGGCAGGCCCAGTGCGCAGCTGGCTTCTGGCGAAATCGTGCCGGCCGACCTGGTGATCTGCGGTACCGGTTTTCAGCAGCGAGTTCCGTTCCTGTCCGAGGACGCGCGGGCTCAGCTCTTCGACGAACACGGCAACTTCGAGCTCTATCACCAGATCCTGCCGCTGACCGTGCCGAAACTGGCTTTTGTGGGCTATAACTCGTCGTTCTTCAGCCCGCTGGGCGCTGAGGTGGGTGCCCTGTGGCTGGCCGACTACCTCGGCGGTGCGATGACATTGCCACCGGTGGAATTCCGTCGGGCCCAGGTGCAGGAGCGTCTTCTTTGGACGGACGAGCGGACCGAGGGCAAGCATTCGCGCGGGACCAACGTCATCCCGTTCTCGATGCATCAGATCGACGAGATGCTGTCCGACGTCGGTCTCGATGTCGGACGGGTGGCCCGGATCAAGCAGTGGCTGCTGCCGGTCGACCCAAGCGCGTACCAGGCGGTAGCCGGGCAGCTGCACCGCCGGTACGGAACCGTTCACGCCGCAGCCGCCGCAGTAAGGGGCGCCGGGCCGGCCGAAGCCGCGCCTGCAGCCGAATCCGCAGCCGCCGGGCATGGCTGAAGAGATGGCAGCACCGATCGTGGCTTCGCGCTCTCAGTGCTCGAGCTGGATCTCCTGGATCCCGAATGAACCGGGGCGGTCGTCGAGGAGCCGTACCCAGCGCGGCCGGATCCGG
>DATINJ010000017.1:0-18763 GCA_035474375.1 Kineosporiaceae bacterium
GTCCAACAGCACGCGGGCGTGGTCGGAAGCTCGGCCGATGGCGACGAGACGACCGGTGGTGACTTGACGCCGCTGAACGGCATTGACCAGGTGTTCGACGCAACCCGCGACGGCCAGGTCCTCCGGGGAAGCGCGCTAACGATCATCACACCAGAGTTCGAACGTGTCATGATCAATGTCCGCATCAGTCCGGCCGAGCCGGCGTGGACGCCCGCAGCGGTCGCGTTCGGCTGGCTCGTGGGGGCAGTGCTCGGTTGGCTACTCGCGGCCTGGGCGACCTACCGACTCCGAGCCCGTACGCTGCCCAGCCGGCTCGGCGCGCTGGCCCTCAGCTTCACCGCCATCGGACTCGCTGCGCACCCCACGACCGGCCTGTACGCAACCCTCAGCCAGCTTGCCTTTGACAACACCACCGACATCTTCCGCATCGCCCCGCCCTACAGGTGGGTGGTAACCAGCCCTTCGGCATGGCTAGTCATGGGCACGCTGATAGCCGGGACCGGTGTTCTCATCCTGGCCGCCACCGGCCGGCCGGACACCACCCAAGCCGCGACGGTGGCCTGAACGCGAACGGCCCCCGGTGCGTCGTGAGCTAACTGACCCGGCGCTGGATCTGCCACCGGCCGAAGACCAGGAGAAGACCGGTGAGCGCGAGGTACATGGCTGTCTCGATCCACTGGAAGGGCCAGTAGCGGCCGTTGGGCTGGTAGGCGATGTCGACATGGAGGTTGAGTTGGCCCAGGCAGGCGGCCGTGTCGCCGAAGGTCCCGGTGGCACCGGTCTTCGGGGGGTTGTTGAAGCACTCGTTGAACTTCTCCTCGCTCAGGGGCAATCCGTCCGCCGTCCGCAGTTCGCTGGTATCGGTGACCCAGGCGTCGGGTACGTCCAGACCGTTGACGACGGCTGCACCGGTGATACTGCCGAGGCTCCGAGCCTGGTTGATGGCGGCGGCGGTCATCGACATCGTGAGCTTCTCCGTCGGCATGAACTGTGGCCGGATCAGGTTGGGCACCGCGAATTGGACGACGATGACAGCCAGGAAGGTGACGGCCATCGCGGGCAGCGTGCGCCGCAGGAGAAGGCCGAGGATGGCGCCGAGCGTGACGGCGAATGCCGCGTATCCGAGGGGGGCGACGTTACGGGCGCCGAACACGAGGGCGCTGAACCGGTCGTCGGCGACCTGGTCGACCGGACCGGCTGCCCAGGTGAGCAAACCGCTGATCGTGCCGACCATGATCATGCTAGCCAGGGCGATCAGCATGAGCTTGATCAGAAGCCAGCGGCGACGGGTCACGCTCTGGTTCCACACCAGACGGTGGGTGCCGGCCTCCAACTCCCGGGCGACCAGCGGTGCACCCCAGAACGTGCCGATGATCGCGCAGATCAAGGTGAACCCAGCGGCGATGAACAGCAGAGTGTTCTCGTAGTCGCTGCGGAACTGGGTCATCGCCGGACCGCAGTCGACCTGACTCTGGCAGCGGGTGCGGTACGCGTCGTAGGCGTCGCGGATGTCCACGCCGAGATACACCAGGTAGACGGTGATCAAGGCCAGGCCGGCCAAACCGACGAGCGCCTGGACGCGGAACTGTCGCCAACTCATCCAGATCATCGCAAGCCCTCCCCGGCCGTGGCCCCGACCGGCGCGGTTGGCCCGCCGGCTGCCCTGGTCATGTAGCCGAGGACCAGTTCCTCCAGTGTGATCGGCTCGACCGTCCACGGTATTTGCTCCGAAGGGGTCGTGGTGCGGACGATGGCACGGCTGTACCCGTCGATGTGCTCGATGCGAATAAGGTCCATCTCGGCGGGCAGTCGGTCGAGCTCGCCGCGGGGCGCTACCACCAGGTGGTGGCTGGCCAGCAGGTCAGGCACGTCGCCGACGACCTGGACCCGGGAGTCGCACAGCACGATGAGGTAGTCGCAGACCCGCTCGACGTCGCTGAGCAGGTGGGACGACAGCACGGCGCTGGCCCCGAGCTCGGCGACGAACTCCATGAGGGTGTGCAGAAATCCGTTGCGGGCCAGTGGATCCAGCGCAGCGGCCGGCTCGTCGAAGATCAGTAGCTCTGGGCGTTTCGCGGCCGCGATGGTCAACGCCAACTGCGCGCGTTGTCCGCCGGACAGCCGCCCGGCTTTCTGCGCCAGGTTCAGCCCGATCTGCGCGATGCGTCGCTCCGCGAGTGCCTGGTCCCAGGATGGGTTCAGCCGGGCTCCCATTCGCAGATGGTCGGCCACGGTGAACGACGCGTACACCGGTGTGTCTTGGGCGACGAACCCGACCCGGGCCAGATGCGCGGCATTCGACGCCGGAGGCGACCCGAGCACACTCAGGCTCCCGGAGGTCGGTGCGATCAGCCCACAGGCCAACTGCAGCAACGTCGACTTACCCGCCCCGTTCGGACCGACCAGGCCGATCACCCGACCCGGGGGGATGGTCAGAGTGCAGTCTGTCAAGGCCATCCGGCGGCCGTACCGCTTCGTCAAACCCTTGGCCTGCAGTACCGGTTGGAAATCGTTAGGTGGCATGGCTTCATCCTGCGAAGCACCGGCACGCCCCAGCATCGGTCCAAAGCACGGCAGCTGGCCGAGATGACCGTACTTTTGGTCGGTTCGCACTGCGCCCAGCCCTTCTACCGTGAACGGCATGAAGACTGCAGATCGGCCCACAGCGGAGGCTAGAGCCATGGTCAACATCGGGCTCGGCGCCGGGTTTGCCGCAGGAATCGCCCTGACCGCGTACCTGCTCATCGATAGTTGGGGTGGGACCTACTGGATATTCAACGCCCTGGTCGCGTTCATCGTGTGCCTGCTCGCGTTGCTGCGGGGCCGCCGCCGGGCGTGGCCGGCGATCGTCGGCCTGAGCGTCGCGATGCTCGCCGGCGTGCTGTCTCTGGCCGCTGACCTGCCACAAGAACCCGGTCCGATGACGGCTCTGGCCCTGGCGGTGTTGGTCGGCTCCGCGATCAGAACGCTTCCCCTGCTCACGGCCGCCGTCATCGCCGTCGGAGGACTCGCGGTGGTCGCCCTCGCCTGGGTCTCGGGGTCCGCTGCCGGGTCGACAATGGCCACCCTGGGCTGGGCCGCCGCCGTCGCGGCCGGATTCGGTCTGCGCGCCGTCGACAGAGGCCAGGGCGCCGTCCGTCCGTCCCCGACGCAACAGACGCCTCAGTGGCAGAACGCGACCCGCACACCGTGAGCGGGTTCGGTGTGGAAGAGGTGTCCCGCCCGCAGAGGGCCCGGTGGGGCGCCTCGCGCCGGCCACCGTCCACACCGCAGGGTTCGGCCCGTGAAGCCTGGCTTTGTAGCCTGAACGGCGTGAATATGTCGAGCCGATGGGCCGGCGTCGCGTTCGAGACCGGCCTGGGCCTGGTGTTCCTCGTGGCGATCGGGGAGGAGGCCGTCGCCGTCGCGCAGAGCTGGGGCGCGCGATACTGGCTCTTCGGCGGCGCCGCCGCGGCGGTGGTGTGCCTGCTCGCGCTGCTGCGCCGCCGGCAGCCGACGTGGACGGCGGTCGCGGGCCTGACGGTCGCGGCAGTCACGATCCTGACCGCTCGGCTTGGCCACCTGCCCGCCGAGCCCGGTCCCGCGATGGCGCTCGGCCTGTCGGTACTCATCGGTTCCGCGATCAGGACGTTGCCGGCCCTTCCGGCTGCCGCCCTCGCCGGCGCCGGGTTCGCCGTGGTCGTCGGCAGCCAGCTTGCCGCTCGGCCGCCGTCGTCCGGCATCACCACCGCGCTGGCCATCAACGGTCCGGCCTGGGTCGCGGCCGTGGGGGTTGGGCTGTGGCTGCGGATGCTCGACGCCCGGGCTCGGTCCACCGCCGAGAAGGTGCGCCGAGACGAGCGGCTGGAGCTGGCCCGGGAACTGCACGATGTTGTCGCCCATCACATCACCGGCATGCTGATCCAGGCCCAGGCCGGTCAGCTCGTCGCCGGCAAGAATCCCGCGAAAGCGGTGGACACCCTGGCCGGCATCGAGGCCGCCGGCACCGAGGCCCTCGCCGCGATGCGTCGTGTTGTCGGGCTGTTGCGAGATACCGACGACGCCGCGCCCGCCACGCCCGGACCGGAACCGCTCAGCGCCCTGGTCGAACGCTTCAACCAGCAAGGCCCGACCGCACATTTGAGCGCGCCCGACGAGACCGGGTCGTGGCCGTCAGAGGTGACCACCACCGTGTACCGGATCGTTCAGGAGGCCCTGACGAACGTCTCGCGGCACGCAGCGCACGCCCGCTCCGTCACCGTCACCGTCGCCGAAGACCCGGAAGGTGTCACAGTCGAGGTCATGGACGACGCCCCGACCGCCGCCACCCAGCCTCATCACCGCGGCTACGGTTTGATCGGAATGCGCGAACGTGTCGAGACGCTGGGCGGCACGCTGCAGGCCGGTCCCCGTCCGGGGGTCGGCTGGACCGTCCACGCAACCCTGCCGCTTTCCGCCGGGGAGCTTCGATGACCATCAAGGTCCTTCTCGCCGACGACCAGGCGATGATCCGCAGCGGCCTGCGGCTCATCCTCGAAAACCAGCCGGACATCAGCGTGATCGCGGAAGCCGCGGACGGCGTCGAGGCGATCGCCCAGGCCCGGCGGCTGCGTCCGGACGTGTGCCTGGTCGACATCCGCATGCCCCACCTCGACGGAATCGAAGTCACCCGCGCACTGGCCGGTCCGGGCGTTCCCAATCCTCTGCGGGTTGTCGTGGTCACCACTTTCGACCTCGACGAGTACGTGTACGGCGCGCTTCGTGGCGGCGCCGTGGGGTTCATCCTCAAAGATGCCGGCCCTGCCCTGCTCGTCGAGGCCGTCCGCGCCGCCAACAACGGTGACGCGCTCGTTTCCCCGTCGATCACGCTTCGGCTGCTCCGTCACCTCACTGCCGCTGGGACACCGGCCTCCGCCACCAAGCTTTCTCGGCCGCTGTCCGCGCGCGAGATCGAGGTCATCCGGGCTATCGCGCGAGGCCGTACCAACCAGGAAATCGGCGCCGAACTGTTCATCTCCCTGAGCACGGTCAAGAGTCACCTGTCCGGCATCCAAACCAAGCTCGGGGTCCGAAACCGGGTCGAGGTCGCCGCCTGGGCCTGGGAGAACCGCATCGCGGACATTGGGTAAAGCGGAACCTGCGGAGCCCGGTCGATCATCGCCGGGCCCTGACAGTGGTCGCCTCGCTGGGGGACGTGCTCTAGAGGGACCAGGATCGCGTCGGTTCGTCTACTTCGGGCTCACCGGAGCCCCCGGGACTCCGAGCACCGATCCCAGGTCTACGCCGGGGATGGCCGTGCGACCGTGCTCGGCCAGCAGTTTGGTGAAGGCAGCCTGGAGTTTTGCCTCCAATAGCGACTTGACCAGGCCAGGCACGAAGACCGGGGTGTCCGAACCGCTGTTGACGGCGTCCGCGAATCCGAGCAGGAACCCGAACGGGATGCCCCCGCTCTCGGCCAGCCCGCCCATGCCGCCCTTGATCTGACGCAGGCTCCGTTCGGTCTGTGCGGCGTCGGCCACCTCGCCGAGGAGACTGACGTGGTCGATCTTCACCTGGCCCTGGCTGATGGTCAGGCGGTCGATGGTCGCGATCGGTTTGCCGTCCTTGACCACCTGGATGCCGCCGCTGGACAGATGAATTGCCTGGATGGCCGCGGCTGCGGCGACTCCCGCGGCACCCTGTCCCGCTCCCTTCAGATCCGCCACCGAGGCGCCGCTGTCGATCTCGAGGCTGACCGGGGTTCCGCCGGGGATGCGCACACCGGTGCCGCCCTCGATCTGCTCGAAGAGAGAGTTGACGACGATGGTGGCCCCGACGGAGATCTTGCTGATGTCCTGGGCACTGACGTCGCCGGCTCCGTCGGACGGCATCGCCTGGAGGTTGGCGACGAGCGCGGCCAGGGTTTCCTGCGGGTTCGCGTCCTTGAGCGGATCGTAGGCGGGGAGCCGGTCGCCGAACGCGCCGCCGGTGGCGACCGGCGGACCCTGCGGCCCCGGCGGATGCTGAGTGTCCAGCACCGGCTCGGGCGGTCGTAGCCGGGCCCGGTCGAGTGCGGTGCGGGAGATGATCGCCCCAACCGTCTCGGCGATGTTGGCCTTGGCCGTGCCGGTCATATCGATGAATCCGTCACCCCATTCGTCGTCGGCGAGTCGGACATCGGACGTCGTCTCGTTGGTGGCGAGCTGGTGGGTGACCTGGTGCAGCCGCATGTTCTGGACCGGCCACTGCGCGTCGATGTAGATGCCGTTCGAGATGGACAGCGTGATCTTGTCACTGCGGATCTGCACCGAGATGGTGCTGGAATCAGTGGTTTTCACGACCCGGGCGGCGCCGCCGCTCAAGATCTTGCCCGCCGGGAGAACGAAGGAGCCCTCGATCGACTGGAGGCCGATGGCACCTCCGGTGGCCGCCGAGGTCTGCCCGGCGATGCCTCCGGGAAGCGGATCCCGCTGGAGGACGGCGCCGCCGGGCGGGTGCTCGCAGTGCGGGACAGGGACCGGGACCGGCTCGGCGACGGCCTGGCGCTGGATCGGAGGCTCGGCACCGGGTGGGGCGCCCAGCGGCGTCGTCTGGGAGGCCGGCCCGAATCCGAGTGCCGCCGGAAGGATCTTGCCCACGTCCAGGTGCAGGCCGACGATCATGGTCTCGCCGGAGAGGTTCAACTGGACGCCGAGGCCCGGAACCTTCGGCACCGGGATGATCTTGTCGTTGAGGGTCGCGGTGATCCACTGGCGGACGTCCTGATTGGCCAGCAGCCCCGTGATCGCCGCACCCCCGACGACGATCGAGCCGCTCACGACGGCGACCGCGGTGCCGGTCGACAACTGGTCGAACTCCATCTTGGCCCGGGCTGCGGCCTGATCCCCGAGAGCCACGATGGCGGGCCCCAGGGCCGGTTCGGCCAGTACCGCCTTCCAGATGTCCCCGCCCGTTCCGGCTCGCGGCCCCATCAGTCCGGTCCCGGGAGCCGGGCTGCGTGGGGCCGTCGGTGTGGACGCCGGGGCGGGTGACGGAGGAGCCAACGGTCCGGTCGGAAGCGGCATCGGTGGGAGGTTCAGGTTGAGCAGGCCGTCCAGGACGTGCTCCGGGGCGCTCAGCGCGTTCATGGCGTTGATGGCCCTGATCTGCGCCTCGATCTGTGGGTCCAGGTGCAGCCGGTACTGACTTTCCTGACCCTTTCCGGGCGGCGACCACGGCCCGGACGGGTCCCGCTGAACGGGGGCGGCGGGCTGCGCCAGCAGGCCGGCGACCGCGCGGTTGCCCGCTCGTCGCTGGAGGTTCTCGATCAGAGCGGACCCGTCCGGCGTCCCTTCCGGGCGATGGCTGTCGCGAGGACGGCGCGCGCCGGCTTCTTCAGGCCCGTCTCGAAGATGTTCGCTCATCGGACTCCTCTCGGAACCTGCGGCCGCGGCGCCGAGACCCAGGCTAGGTTCTGATCGCCCGAGGATGTGCGGCGATTGCTCGCCCGTAGGGGACGAGAATTCTGCCCGATCAGGCATTCCGAGAAAAAGATCAACCCATGCCGGTATCTCGGACGCGTGAGTTGCTCGATCTGTTGCCGGACGCCTGGGGCGGGCAGGGAGCTCCGCTGGACAGTCTTGCGCCGGGGGAGGGTGCCCGGTGGTTCCGGTCCGGCGTGAACGGTGGGAGCAACACCGTGCGCTCGCCGGAGTGGAGCGTGTCAGAACTCGTACACGAGCCGGCGTCCCGCCGAAAATCCTTCGCAGTCAACGCGATCGGCTTCGCGCGGTACTGAGGGCTGTTCCCTGCGGTGCCGGTGCTCGCGTTGCACATCAAGCCCGCTGAACAATTGAGTGAACAGCGCCCGAACCTCAGGTTCACAATCGTCGCGTCTGGTCGTGGCGTCGGCCTGCGGGGTCAGAGCCCGGGGTATGGTGCCCGGATGGACCTGAACGAGCAGTTTGCGCACCTTGCGACCGGCCAGATGTACGACGACCTGACGCCGGAGCTGATCGAGGCCCGCATCCGGGCGGTGCAGGTGACGAACACCTACAACGCCTCCTATGGCCGGCCCCAGCTCGAGCGGGAGAGTCTGCTCCGGCAGGTCGTCGGATCGGCCGGCGAAGGCGCGAACTTCGAGCCCACCTTCCGCTGCGAGTTCGGCCTCAACATTCACCTCGGCGCGCGGTTTTTCGCAAATTTCGATTGCGTCATGCTCGATGGCGCACCGATCACCATCGGCGACGACGTGTTGTTCGGCCCGAAGGTGGGGCTGTACACCTCGAACCATTCGCTCGACCCGGGTGAGCGCGTGGCCGGGGCCTGCGTGGCCCGGCCGATCACGATTGGCGACAGGGTTTGGATCGGCGGCGGGGTGACGATCCTGCCGGGTGTGACCATCGGTGCCGGGGCGGTCGTGGGCGGGGGGAGCGTTGTCACCAAGGACGTCCCGGCCGGGACGGTTTTCGCGGGCAACCCAGGCCGGGTGCTGCGGAAGATCTCCGTGGACGACTGCACCGGGTACGTTCCCACTCACTGAACTGTCAGCGGTCGACAGGAAGCTGGGATAGCCAGTAGTCGACCGGCAGCCCGACACCTCGCCGCGCTTACCAGCACCGCACCCCACAAATCATCAGCACCGCCCTGTCTGGAACTCGAAAGACGTTGCCCGTCAACGAGTGCTGAGCATTCAAAGGGTACTCGCCAGCACCTCAGGGTGAGCCCGTGATGATCACCAAACAGCTACTCGGACCCGTCGCGACGGCGTCAACAAACCCCCAAGATCTCCGAGACATCAGCTGCCACGCCGTACCGACCTCGAGTGAGCTCGCCCATATTTCTTCCACAATGCTACAAATTCCCCGTACGCTCCCTAATGTTCCGAATCAGCCCCACTCGTCCCGGCCGCGCGCTCTGACGCTCGTTCTCGCCATGTCCATTACGCCAAGCCGGTCCGATCCGATCCGATGACGTCTAGTGCCATGGAAGGCCGTACACGACCGTGAAGGCGCTAAAACTAACGGCCGACAACCATTTGGAACTTGCTGAACGCGATGTGGCACACCTGGCTCCGGACGCAGTCGCGATCGACATCGTCCTTACCGGCATCTGTGGGACCGACATCGCTGCACTCACCGGCCGCGAGACCGGCATGGCAGGCATCGTGCGCGGTCACGAGGCGGTCGGGATGGTGGCCCGCATCGGTTCTGACGTGACACGCGTCAGTCCAGGGATGCGTGTCGTCATTGACCCGAACGAGTACTGCGGTGGTTGCGCGCGATGTGTGGCCGGGCGCACGAACCTGTGTCTCGGCTCCGAAGGCGGTGGTCTACGTATCTCCGGCGTGAATCAGGACGGCACGTTCACCGAGACATACGTCGCCCAGGAGAGATTCGTCTACCAACTGCCCGATGCCGTCTCGTGGGAGGCGGGTGTGCTCATTGAGCCACTGGCCTGCGTCCTGCACAACATTGCCAAGGCCGGCGTGGTGGCCGGCGAGCACGTGCTTCTTCTCGGCTCTGGCCCCATGAGCCTGGTGGCTCAGCTCGCGCTCAGGCACATCGGTGCTCGCCCGCTCGCGGTCGAGATCAACGCCTACCGCATCGAGGCAGCCCGCGCCCTGGGCCTCAACGTGGTAGACGCCGCAGGCCTGGACAAGATGTGCGCCGGTGGCCGTCGCTTCGACGTGGTCATCGACACCGTAGGCAACCAACTGCAGAGGGCATCGGACCTGGTGGACCTTGGCGGGCGGATCGTCCTGTTCGGCTTCAACGATGATTACCGTTTCGACCTGCCCGCGAAGGACTTCCTCGTCCGAGCAGTGTCGATCATCGGAGCGGGTGAATACAACCAGGAATTCTCCCGCGCGATCAGCGTCGCCGAGCAGCTGACCGATCTGGGCGCGGTCGTGTCACACCGGTTCCGACTCGAGGAGTTCGACGCCGCATTGCTGGCCACCGGAGTCGGCGGTCCGGCCAACGCTATGAAGGTCGTCTTCACCAATCACCCCCCACAGTGACCGGGATTCGAACCCCGGCGCCTCGGCTTACCGAGTCCATTATCTGAATCTGCAGGCCGTGTCGCCTCGCGACGCGCAGACAAGTTCCACTTTGCCGGCGCTCTGAGCAGCTGAGTCGCCTCCGACGGTAAGGAACCTCATGTCGCTGATAGATCAACTACGTGCCTATTGCCTGGACAGAAGTACGACGAACCCGCACCCGGTCTGGCTGCCGCAGATCTGGAACCAGGTCTCGTACGTGGCTATTGACGACGCTCGCAGCCACGAGATCCAGGTCGACGCATACGCCTTCACCGCAGCCGTCCTCGACGCCCTGCTCGAGATGCCCGGGGTCGACGTCCAATCCGATGTCGATCTCGATGCCAGCACTATCTACACGGCGCTCATTCGCTACACGTCTGCGTGGTATTACGCGGGCGGTGACGAAATCGAGACAGGAACGTTCCTGCGGACCATCTGGCTCATCCCAATGCTGCGCAAGATGGGCGTCGACATCCTGTATCTGCTACCGGTAACCAAGAACAGCGATCTCAACATGAAAGGCGACCTGCCCTCGCCTTACACGCAACGAGACTCGATGGCCCTCGACGCCGCGCTGCACGACCAGCTCGTGGATGACCTGCCTGGCTTCACGCTGGACGACCAGTTCGCCGTGCTGGTGCAGGCCTGCCATCAGGCCGGAATACGAGTGGTGCACGATCTCATCCCGCGGGTGATCGCGATGGACGCTGATTTCCTCGACGAGCATCCCGACTGGATTTACTGGATCCAGAAGGACGCCCTCGACGGGTTCGCGCCGCCGCCGGTTCCCGAGCTCGAGTTCTTCGAGGAATGCACCACCAAGAATGTGGATACGGTCTACACATCGGCAGCCACCGCTGGCCACCTGGCAAAGTTCAGCCTTCCGCCGGACCAGCTCGACCCCGACCTGTGGCACCGCTTGCTCGCCAGAGCCGACGGCAACGTCACCGACCTGGTGAAGCTTGTTGAACGGGAGATGGGAATCGTCCCCGCACCGGCACATTCGGACTGGATCAACGATGTTCAGCCCATCTGGACCGACATCACATTCCTGCGGCTGTATCTCGACGTATACCCCGGCATCATCCAACATCTGCCCGAAGGGCAGCCGCCGTACGTTCTGTTCGACACCATCAAATGCAACCGGTTCCCTGCCACCGAACCCAACGTCGCGCTCTGGGATCTGCTCGACGAATCGGTGCGCTTTCAGATGAACACCTATGAACTGGATGGGTTCCGGGTGGACATCGGCCACACGCTCCCACCAGAACTCCTGGCGCGGCTCTTCGCCACGATGGGGGAGAACCGCCAGCATCCAGTCATTATCAGCGAAGACCTGTTCAACCGGAATCACGAACGCGCCCGCGATACCGGCTACAACATCATGTTGGGCAGCGGCTGGAATGTCATGGCCGACCTGAGCTGGGCACGGCTGCGCGAGCATGTGGCCGAGCTGCCCGACCTGAAGATCCACGTGTTCGCCTGCGCCGAGACGCCAGACACCCCGCGCATCACCTCCCGTCCTGGTGGCATCCGGCTGTCGCGCATGATGGCCGTATTCAACGGGTTCCTGCCAAACGGCGTCCCATTCATCAACACCGGTCTGGAGGTCAACGAGCAGCAGCCGCTCAACTGCGGGCTGGGCGACAACACCGGCGGCGCCGACGTCCCCCGCGCATTCTTCAACAAGATGGTGATCAACTGGCGCGCCGACTCCGCCATGTTCGAGTTGTTGTGCGCCACCGCGCAGATCCGAAAACGATTCGCAGATGCTCTGACCGCGAAGAACTTCTTCCTCTGCGACACCCCAGAGCCGTTGCTGGCCTTCGGTTTCCGATCCGACTCCGGTGTCGTGCTCCTGTTGTTGAACCTCGACACGGACAGGGACACTGCGGTCGAGTTGACAGATCTGGTTCCTGATCTGGATCTCGTCCCCGATCTGGTCCTGG
This sequence comes from Kineosporiaceae bacterium, assembly GCA_035474375.1. Classification (GTDB taxonomy): domain Bacteria; phylum Actinomycetota; class Actinomycetes; order Actinomycetales; family Kineosporiaceae; genus JANNPJ01. Next base: position 11,929 of record DATINJ010000017.1, read on the forward strand.
AATGGGACGTGCTCCTCGATTCTGCGGCCCAAAAGCAACAGATTCAGTCTCGCCCTCCCAACGTCCTGCGTCCGCAACAGGCCTTGATGGTGCACGCTCGACAGCAGGAAAGGATCTCCAGTGTCTCGTCCGACGCTAACTCTGTGGCATGACCTCGAACACGACGGCGACACTTCGGTACACGTCATAGAGAAGCTCTGCGCCGACTTCTCCGCCCACGGCAACTGCGACGTGGTAGCTGAGCCGATGAGCATGTCCCAGCTGCAGGAACGTCTTTCCCACGTGCACAGCACGGGAGAGGCACCGGACATGGCATTGGTGCCCGCTGACATGGTCTCGCTGCGCACCTACGCGCAGCTGTCGGTCATCCCGCCGCACCTGCAAGCCATGATCGGTGCCGACCTGGCAGACAGCATGCGCACCGCCGGTCAGGTCTACGGCGTGCCACTGCTGCGCGGCAACCACCTCGTCATGTTCTACAACCGAGATCAGCTCCCGTCCGCGCCGACGACGTGGGAGGCACTCGCTGCCTGCCGCCCGGACCTGACGGCACGTGGGTGCGTGCCAATCGCCGCAGACCTGTTGGACCCGTACTGGTTCATCCCCTTTCTCACCGGCCACGGTGGCTGGGTGCTGAACGGGACCGAGCCGGACCTCAATACCCAGGCGTGTCGACAGTCCCTGGCCTTCCTCAGCGAGCAGGTCGAGGCCGGTGTGCTGGTCCGCCACGATGCGGTCGATGAGATGCTCGACGAGTTCGTCGCCGGTCACACGGCGGTGATCATGGCTGGCGAATGGGTGGCCAACTACCTCATCCAGAAGATGGGTTCCTCTCTCGCCGTGGGGCCGATGCCGACCATTGCGGGCCGGGCAATGCAGTCGATGTCATCCAGCGTCGGTCTGATCTATCCCAAGCAGTCGCTCGCCGGCCGGAACGGCGACCTGGTCGCGGGATTCACTGCCTTTGTGCTCGGCGACGAGTCGCAGGCGCAATGGGCAACATCCGTGCAGCGTTTACCGGCCAGGGCAGGCATCCAGATCGATCGCGACGCTCTGGGGGAGGTCTCACTGGCAATCATGGACCTGGTCGACGACTGCCGGCCCATCCCGTTGACCGACGTGATGCTTGACGTGTGGTTCGCCATGCGCCTCGGTCTCGAACGCCTCATGGCCGGACGCTGCGGTCCGGCCGAGGCTGCCTCACTGATGCAAGTCTGCGCCACTTCCCGCGTCGGCGGGCAGATCGCAGCGCTACCAGAACCGACAGGAATACAGCCATGAAGGTGACGATATTCAGCCAGATCTCGATCGACGGCAAGATGACGCTGGGCCGTGGCAATTCCAGCAAGGACCTGTTTGAGCTGCTTGAGGACGATGACGTCACCTTCATCCACAAGTTCCGCGGCGAGGTCGACGCGATCATGGTCGGTCGCAGCACCATCACGACCGACAATCCGAGTCTCACCAATCGGGGTGGGTCGGGAACCACGCCCGTCCGCATCATTCCCAGCAAGTCGCTGAGATTCTCGGACGCGTCGTCCGTGCTGACCACATCCGAACCGACGATAGTAGCCACGACCCGAGTGGCGTCGGAATCCGAACAGGCCCACCGTATCCGCAAGTGCGGCAAGGAAGTGCTCGTGTGTGGCGAGGACAAAGTCGACTTCCGAATGCTGCTGGAAGAGCTCGAAAGTCGGGGCATGCGCCACCTCATGGTGGAAGGCGGCGGCGAGCTCAACTGGCAGCTGCTCGACGATGACCTGATCGACGAGATCATCCTGATGCAGCTGCCGATCATTGTCGGCGGCCTGGGCAATGTCTCGCTGGTGGACGGTGAGGGATACCGCGAGGTGAGCGGCGTGAAGCAGTTCGACATCCAAGAGGTCATCTCGCGGCCCAAACACCTGATGATGCGGTTCACCCGCCGCGGTGCTGCGGGCGGCGGCGCTCTCGGCCTACCGGTCGCCTCATGATCATGGACCGAAAGTTCCTCCGCGAGGTCAGGGCCATCGCCGTGCCCGTCACCGCGCAGAGCGTGATCATGTCGGTGTTGCTGGTGACCGACCAGCTCATGGTGGGTCAGCTCGGGGAAACGGCAGTGGCCAGCGTCGGCATCAGCTCCAAGCTGACCTCCGTCCTGACCGTCGCCCTCACCGGCCTGGCCACCGGCATCTCCATCTTCGCCGCGCAGCACTGGGGCAAAGGTGAGCACCAAGGCATCCGCCACCTGTTGGGCCTCGGGCTAATGCTCGGATTCGCGTTCACCACAGTCATCACTGTTTTGGTTGCGGTGTTCCCGAGGGTGGCCATGTCGCCGTTCACCGCCGACAGTCAACTGCTGGCCGATGGTGCGGTGTTCGTCCGTGTCATCGCGCTGGGGTACCTGCCGACCATGCTCACACTGGTCTATTCCGGGGTGCTGCGCAGCACCGGTTCCGCGCGGCTGCCGATGTGGGCGAGCGTCGCGGCGGCCGTTCTCAACCTGGTGCTGGACTGGCTGCTGATCTTCGGAAACCTGGGCCTGCCGCGGCTGGGGCTTGAGGGTGCCGCCATCGCCACCACACTGGCACGATTCGTTGAAATCGCGGTGATCCTGGTCGGCGTCTACGCCTCTGGCCACGTTGTCGCCGTGACCAAGCTGGCGCACCTGCGTGGCGTAGATGCGCACCTGCTGCGCCGTTTCGTGGGGGTGGCTCTGCCGCTGACTTTCAACGAGCTGCTGTGGGTCCTGGGCGAGACCGCCTACGTGGTGGTGTACGGACGGATGGGCACGGACTCGCTGGCGGCCATGGCGATGACGTTCCCGGTGCAGTCCTTGGCCGTCGGCCTCCTTTTCGGCATCGCCAGCAGCGCCGGGGTGCTCGTCGGACAACGTCTCGGCCGCGACGATCTCGTCGATGCCAGGCTGCGCGGGAACCAGCTGATCATCGGAGGTGTTGTAGCCGCACTAGGGATCGGCGTGCTCCTGGCTGCCGGTTCGAGGATGTACGTCTCACTGTTTGCCACCTCGGAAGATGTTCGACGGACGGGGCAGCTGTGCCTGCTCGTCTTCGCCGGTTTCCTCTGGGTGAAGGTCGCCAACATGATCCTGGCTGGGGCGGTGCTCAACGCCGGCGGCGACAGCCGCTTCGTCCTGGTCATGGAGTCGCTGGCCACCTGGGTCGTCGGGGTGCCGACGGCGTTCGTCGCCGCCTTCGTCCTCGACTTCCCCGTGTGGCAGGTCTACCTGCTGCTGTCGCTGGAGGAGGTCGTCCGGCTGGCCTTCGGATGGCGCCGGCTGCGCTCGGGGCGGTGGCTACGCAACCTGACCTCCGCACCCACGGAGTTGGAACGGCCTGCACCACTAGCGTGAGGTGGTGTCGACGACAATCCTTGGCATTTGCGGCGATCATCCATACATTCTTCTCGATTTGTACTGAATAACTCGGGGAGTTGGTGAGCGATGAAGCTCGGCGTGACTGCTGTCGTCCTGGGCGGGAGTGCGGCTGGTCTCTGCGCGGCTGGTGCGCTCGCTCCCTTCTTCAGTCAGGTGGTGGTGCTGGAGCGGGACGAGCTTCCCGCGGACGCCGAGCATCGCCGTGGTGTGCCACAGAGCAAGCATCCGCATTTCCTGCTGAACTCAGGGCGGCGTGCGATCGGGGAACTGTTCCCCGGGTTCGAGAACGACCTCGTTGCCGGGGGTGGGTTGCACCTGATGCCGTCGATGGATGCCGCCTACCTTGACGGGGAAGGCTGGTCGGCGCGGAAGAGCAGCGCAATGACGATGATCTACGGCTCACGGATCCTCATCGAGCGGGTGTTGCGCGACAAGGTCCGAGAGTTGGCCAACGTGACAGTCCGCGAGGGTGTCAGCGTGACCGGGCTGAGTACCCGGGACGGGGCAGTCACCGGAGTTGACCTCACCACGTCCACCGGCGCTGAGCACCTGGACGCCGACTTTGTGGTCGACGCGATGGGGCGTGGCTCCTCGGTCGGCGCTTGGCTGGTGGCGGCGGGCTGGCCCACGCTCGAAACCCAGACCCTTGACGCCAAGGTCACGTACACCTCGCGCTGGTACGAGTTCCCGGCACAGCGACCGCCGAGTTGGTGGTGGCAACACCTGGTGATCATGCCGACCCGGGACAAGGGCGAGCACCCGACCGAACACGAGTTCCTGGTGAACTTTTTCCCGATCGAGGGCAACCGGGTGATCGCATGCATGGGGTCGTGGGGGCACGCCATGCCGCGCACCGAGGACACGTTTGCCGAGTCGGCTCGCCGGGTGCGGACGCCGCTGTTCGCGGCCGCGATGGATCTGTGCACCCCGATCTCGGAGGTCCATCTGACACGGTCGACAGGCAACGTCTGGCGGCGCTACGACCGGTGGACGACGCCACCCACCGGACTGGCGTTTGTCGGTGACTCGATCTGTGCGTTCAACCCGTTCTATGCCCAGGGCATCAGTTCCGCGTCGCTCTCCGCGCTGCTGCTGCGCGAGCACCTCACCCACGCCGTACGACTCGACGCACCATTCTTCTCCCGGTTCCTCACCGCACAACGCAAGCTGCTCGACGTGCCGTGGCGCCTGGCGATGGCGCGTGACCAGGGATACGCGTGCGCGGTGGGTACCGAGAAGCCGGCCGAGTGGCGCCGTCGCGTCCTCGCCGCCGTGTCCGATCCCGCGTTCAGCTTCATCGTCGGAGCCGCCCGCGAGGACCCGGTGATCGACGAGCATTTCGCCAAGGTGTTCAACCTTGACCAGCCACTTGGCGACATGCTGGGCAACCCGGGTGTGCTCGCGCGACTCGCGCGCCACGGCATCCGTGCCGCGTTGGGGCGGCGCCGGGTTCCCTTCGGGTTCGACCCCAACACCGAGCCGCCCGCCACGGACTACTCATCGGTCACCGCGACAGCGGCGGTGCGGTGAGCACCTCCCAGTGGCCGGATTCGTCGCCTACCGAATCTTGGGGCCCGCGCACTCGTCGGGATCGGATTGTGCGCGGGCGTGGCGTGGTTTCAGAATCGACCGGGGGTGCGGCCGAGGGCGTTTTGGGGGTCGGCGGGGTTGGGGCCTTGTGGTGCTCCGACGTACAGCTCGACCTGGGACTTGAACCGTTCGACGGCGGCGCGGTCGCTCATGAACTTCGGAAAGGCGAGGGGGTTGGTGGTGGGGTAGTCGGCGAGGGGCTTCAGCCCCGCTGGTGGGGCTACATCGGCACGTACCGACCAGGCAAAGTTCGTGATGACGTTCTGCTGAGTCTGCTGGGAGAGCAGCCAGCTCATGAACAGTTTGGCGGTGGCCTGGTGCGGGGACCGTCGGAAGATGGCGGCGCGCTGTGCCCAGGACGGGAACCGGTCGTGGCGGGGCAGCACCTGAACGCTGTTCGGGCCGTTGCCCCCGGCTCCGGACGGGCTGGCGAGGTAGGTGCCGCTCGCGACACCGCCGATTGATCCGCCCAGGCCGCGGACGTAGGTGGGCCGCTGCGCGGCGAACTTGTCCAGCCAGCCCCAGCCGTACTGATCGATGAACAGCTTGTACTGGAAGAGCACCGCGTCGTCGTCGTTGGGCCAGGTGGAGATGATCTTGTCGGTGAAGACGGGGCTGAGCAGGTCGGTGGCACGGAAGTCGTTCGGGTCGGCCGGCACTTGATGGATGCCGACGATCGGGGAGAACACCCCGTAGTGGGAGCCTGCCCAGTAGCCATCGGGGTCCTTGGCGTTGTCGAACACGTTGCCCCAGCCGACGGGGCGGTACCGCAGGAGTTCGCCCATGGCCTTCCATCGGTCGAAATCGTGGGTGGTTTGCAGGATCGCGACGTCAGCGACCAGGTTGTCGGTGGCGAGTTGGTTGTCGATCCGCGCGTCGTGGTACTTGCTCAGGTCGGTGATCGTGTTGACCCGGATGCCGGGGAATTGGGCAACGAAGGCCTGTGGGATGAAGTCGAAGAATCCCGGGCTATCGCCGCCCATGTAGAGAGTCATCCGCCCGCCTTCGTCCGTGGCCGCGCGGTACAGGACCTGGAGCTGTTTCTGTTCGCTGGCCGCAGAGCGGGCGGAGGGCGCGGCGGAGGCCGCGTTCGCTGTCATGGTCTGAAGGCCGACCGCGGCCGTCCCGAGTGCTGCGGCCCGGCCGAACGTTCTTCTGCTGAATTCCATCGTGAGTACCTCTCGCTACGCCATCGACTTCAAATTTGAAGTCGATGGTGACGGTACTCTCAACTTAAAATTTGAACAAGGAGGGGTGACGACGTGGGGCACACGCGATGGTTGACCGGCGAGGAGACACGGGCCTGGATGGCGTTCATCGGCACCGCTGCGCTGCTGAACCGGCGCCTTGATCAGCAGCTGAAGGACGACGCCGACCTGACGCATGTGCAGTACGAAATCCTGTCCAGGCTCTCCGGAGCCGCGGACCGCGAGCTTCGCATGACGGAACTCGCCGAGGCGGTCGTCAGCTCCCAGAGCGGCGTGACCTATCAGATCAATCAACTGCAGAAGGCGGGGCTGGTGCGGCGGCGGATCTGTCCGAGCGGCCCTCGTGCCGTGTATGCCGTCCTGACCGACGCCGGTTTGGCCGCGGTCGAGCGAGCGGCCCCGGGCCACGTGGCCGCAGTCCGCGAGCTGCTCATCGACGTCCTGACCCCCGAGCAGCTCACGGTCTTGGCCGACGGTCTGGGTCGGGCCCGCGAGCGCATGCTTGAGCGCTGAGTCGGCGAGTCGACGATGGTTGGAGATCCTGCCGAGGCGCATCGAGGTCGAAGTCGTTGACCGGCCGCAGTGCCACCTCAGCTACAAGCGCCCCATCTCTGGCCCAGCCCTCGATCGGCGGAGCCGAGAAACACCATCCGGATTAGAG